>NZ_JBHSFT010000002.1:0-183835 GCF_042654105.1 Oceanobacillus aidingensis
GGAGGGAAGACCCCGCAGAAAAAAAGCGAACTTCTTTTTTTCGAGGAGGCTGAGCTCAAGCCCACGGAAAGCGTAGTGTTTTTCTGTAGCGGTAGCTATTAATTTTAATTTATATAGTAAAAAAGAATTGCGAAGGGACGCGATGGAATGAAAAATCATCTATTAATCTCTGATTTAGACGGCACCTTACTTGATGGAAAGCAGAAAATAAGTATGGAGAATAAATCATCTATCAAGCAATTTATAAAGAACGGCGGATTGTTTACCATTGCTACCGGAAGGATTGAAGAATCTGTTTATCCTTATATGCAAGAATTAGGAATTGCACTTCCTGTTATTTTGTATAATGGGGCTGTTATTTATGATTATCAGAAAAAACAGCGTATATTTGAACAAAAGATTACTCAATTCACACCATTATTTAACCAATTACAAACATTGAGTGAAGGTCATTCAATTGGAATAAATTATTATCAAAATAAAAGGGCCTATACACTAGATTACAATGAATTGGTTAAAGAGAATGAGAAAAAAGATAAAGTGAAGGTTAAGGAAATAGGTGCTGATTTTGATACAAGCTATGTGACAAAAGTTCTTGTTATTTCAAATGATCCTGCTAATTTAAAAAAATGTGAACAGCTAGTGCAATCCAGTGATGTTTCTTGTGATATGGTCTATTCAGATAAAATTTATTTAGAAATTTTACCAAAGGATGCTTCCAAGGGAAACGCTGTGAAAGAACTTCTCAAATATATAGAACGAACCGACTTACATACCACTTGTGTCGGGGATCATGAAAATGATTTGACCATGTTACAAACAGCTGATACAGCTTATGTGGTTGAAAATGCCATTGATTTATTGAAGCAGCAGAACTTTCGGGAAACCGTTCATCATGAGCATCACGCTATTCAAAGCATTATTGAAGATATAAGTCATTCTGTTGCTTTAAAGTGATAAAAGTAGATTATTGATACAATTCAAATTCTGAAGAGAAGGTGATGCCATGTTTGAAGAGGTATGTGAAATCGTCATAGTAGCAGGGAGAAGACTGGTAGATAAGGTGAATTCTAGATTCACTGTTGAAACAAAGGGCAGCGATATGGATTTAGTTACAGAAATGGATAAGAAAACAGAAAAATATATAACCGAGGAAATAAAGAGGGATTTCCCAGAGCATGCTGTTTTTGGAGAAGAAACAGTGGAAGAGATAGGTCATGATAAAATGCTAGAAATGTTAGAAACGCACCCTAATCTATGGGTAATTGATCCAATTGATGGAACGACGAATTATGTACATGGATTGCCGGGATATACGATTTCAGTAGCTTTATATTGTAAAGGGGAAGCTGCTTTTGGCATCATTTATGATCCTGTTGCAAATGAATTATTTATTGCTGAACGTGGAAAAGGAGCAACATTAAATGGAGAAGCAATTCATGTAAGCGAGCAGGGTTCTTTAGCGGAAAGCCTTGTGTCAACTGGAGTTCCAGCTAAATATGAAAGTGACCGTAATCATGTTTTAGAGGGATATGTGAAAATTGCTCCGTTGACTCGAAATGTCCGTACTTTCGGTTCAGCTGCCTTGCATTGTGCTTATGTTGCTTCTGGACGTTTGGATGCATTTTGGGAATGGGGTGTGAATATTTGGGATATTGCTGCAGGCAGATTGATTGTTGAGGAAGCAGGGGGGAGTGTTTACCAATTGGATGGAAGGGATGTTCGCTTTGAATTTCCGAATTTCACTTGTACGAATGGAAAGATTGATGAGGAGTGGAAGGAGGCGTTTGCTTCTATCCATGGTTTTTGATGATAAATTTTCAGGTATACTATTCAAAAGGAAAGAATATGATAGTAATTGGACATAAGAACATTCCTAGGAAGGAAATTTCCTAAGGAATGTCTTTTTTTATTTCTGGCGGGTACTTAGAGAGAGTACATAAAAAGAGATATGCCGGTTAATGAAAATTATGATAATCTCCTATATGATGTGAGCAATGTGGAAATCCTTCCTTTTATTCTATGCACAGTTTATTTCTATATCATTCAAAATAGAATATGATAACCTTTCCCTCTAAAATAAAACTAAATTATTGTTAATTATCCTATATTTTTTAATTATTGTATTTCCCTTTACAATAAAACCCATTTTATGGATTCTTATAATATTGGTTAAAATAGCGATAATAGAGACAAGGAAATCCTTCCTTGCCTCTATTTAATGCTGATTTCATTTACCTTAACTCTAAAGGATGTCAGATAACTGACCGTTGCAACGGTCAATTATCAGTAAAGCGTTTTCTGCAAATTAAGTTAATATAAATATGACAAGGAGGGGTGCTGTGAGTTCAAAAAATAATCGTGAACAAAAACTGTTACTGTTTCTTTCCAAAAATCAAGATTACGTTACATCAGATGATATAGCTAAAATATTAAACGCTTCTCAAAAAACAGTTTATCGTTTAATAAAAAAAATTAATGATGAATATGAAAGCGGTTCTTTAATTCTCTCTGAGAAAGGGAGAGGCTACAAATTGGATTACGAAAAATTTATTAATTATCAAAAAAGAAATAAACAATACAAAGCAGACGCTTTTTCTCCTCGTGAGAGGCGTAAACGAATTATGGAAGAATTGTTATTGTCTTCTCCGAAACCTATAAATATCTATCACTTGTATAGCAACTATTATGTGGGAGACTCCGTTGTATCGAATGATGAACAAATAATGAGTGAAGAGCTTAAAAAGTACAGCTTGGTGTTAGAACGAAAAAATAGAAAGCTGGCTATATTAGGAGAAGAAATTAACATTAGAAAGGCAATTAAGGACATTATTGAAATATTTAATATTATTGATATTGATGATTTAAAAAATAACCCGGAACTTAATTTTAATAAATATGACGTTTTATTTATTTTAGACCAAATAAGGAGCATTGAAAAAGATTTAAATATAACAATCCCTTATCCATATAACGTAAATATTTTTTCGCATCTTTATATCTTGTTAAGTCGTTCAAGGAAAAATCCATATCTATTGTTTCCAGATGCGGTATCCCCTGAAGAAATAGAGAATATGAGAGAAAATAATATTTTATATCAGGTTGCGAAGACTACGGTCCATCATATTGAACAATATTTGAATAATACATTGCCGGAAATTGAAATTTATTTTCTTTATCAATACTTGGTGTCATCGAGAATGGAAGGGGTTGTTGGTTCCACGTCAACTTTTTCCTCAGAAGTTATTAAAGTGACTAAATTGTATATTGATGAAATGGGCACCAAATTAGGTATAAATATAGATAGCCAATCGATTTTTATAGATTTGGCTAACCATATTAAACCAATGCTGAATAGATTAGAACATAAAATTAGAATTAAAAACAATTTGTTAAGTCAAATTAAAATAACCTATGAAGAAATATTCGCAGGGGTAACAAAAGTTTCTGAGCTAGTAAGTGAGAAGCTTGATTTGCCGGTAATAAATGATGATGAAAATGGTTTTATCACGCTATATTTCGCAAAAATTATTGAGACAAGCCAGCATCAGCGCCCTATCAAAACGCTTATCATGTGCACAACAGGAATTGGAACTTCAGAACTCTTAAAAGCAAAAGTAGCTAAAAAATTTCCTGAATTAGAAATTGTAGATGTCGTAGCTTCCCGAAATATGCAAATGTTTAAAGAAAAATATGCTGATATTGAACTGATTCTAAGCACGGTTCATATTGGAGACCCAATATTTGTTCACTCTTTATTAGTAAGTGCCATGTTTACAATGGATGACCAAAAAAGGCTTCAAAGTAAAATAGAGGAGATTTATCATGAACGATAATTCATTTTACCAAGTTTATTTCAATAGTACTTTAGAAACGAAAGAGCAGGTATATGATTTTATTTCTACCATCGCCTGTCCGCATCATTCTTATCAGCAACGACAAGCTATTATTCATCAATTGAACGAGCGGGAAAAGGTTGGAAGCCCATTAATAGCAGAACATGTTTTGCTGCCGCATATGGAAAGTAATCTGCTTGAGGAAAGTCAAATTGTATTTCTTAGATTAACAAAGCCAATATTGTGTTGGGATAACAATATAGAAGATATTCGACTAATCATTATTATCTTATTAAAGGCAGATGAACAAGAGGAAATAAAGAAAAAAATCTCTTTATTTACAAGATCTTTAGCAGATGAAGATTATTTAAACCGTTTATTAAATGCCGAAGAACCATCAAGTTTATATAAAGAAATCATTACATTTTAGAGGAGGAAACATGATGAAAATTGTAGGAGTTGCAGCATGTACTGTAGGAATTGCTCACACATATATTGCACAAGAAAAACTTGAAAATGCCGGAAAGAAAGCAGGGCATCAAATTCATATAGAGACACAAGGAACTATTGGGACAGAAAACGAATTAACAGCAGAACAGATTGCAGAAGCTGATATTGTTATCTTGGCAGCAGATGTAAAAATTTCTGGACAAGAACGTTTTGAAGGGAAACGAACCATTCAAGTGCCAACAGAAATTGCTGTGAAATCACCAAATAAACTTATTGAGAAAGCAGAAGAGGTAGTAAATAAAAATCAATAAACTTTTTATTAAATGGAGGGGAAAGTATGGATGTAAAAGACATTATAGATGTAAATACGATCAAAATAAATATGAATGCTAAAAGTAAAGAAGAAGCATTAATAGAATTGGCAAATTTACTTTTAGAAAATGAGTATATCACAGATATAGAAGGATTTATGAAAGATATTTATGATCGAGAAGCAGAAGGACAGACAGGAATCGGAAATTACATTGCAATTCCTCATGGAAAAAGTGATTTTGTGCAGAAATTAGGAGTGGCTATTGGAATTAGTGAAGAAGAAATTCCATGGGAAACACTGGATGGAAATGGCGTGAAAGGAATCATTCTTTTTGCTGTAGGAAACGACAATGAAGGTGCGCAAAATCATCTGAAATTATTATCTTTATTTGCAAGAAAATTAGGTAATGATGAAGTAATCAAAAAATTACTCCATGCTTCAAAGAGGGAAGAAGCGAAAGAAGCTTTTAGTAATTAATATAAGGGAGAGAAAAGGATGAAAATTGTAGGAGTTGCAGCATGTACTGTAGGGATTGCTCATACGTATATTGCACAAGAAAAACTTGAAAATGCCGGAAAGAAAGCAGGGCATCAAATTCATATAGAGACACAAGGAACTATTGGAATAGAAAACGAATTAACAGCGGAACAGATTGCAGAAGCTGATATTGTTATTATAGCAGCGGATGTGAAAGTTTCTGGGCAAGAACGTTTTGAGGGGAAGCGAACTATTCAAGTATCAACAGAGATTGCTGTAAAGTCACCAAACAAACTAATTGAAAAAGCAAAAGAAGTTGTTGGATAAAGTAATCAAAGAATGGTATAGGAGGGTGGCAAATGAAGAAATTTTTTAGAGAATTAAACCTTAAAGGTCATCTATTAACGGCAATTTCATATCTGATTCCAATCGTTTGTGGAGCAGGTTTCTTAATAGCAATTGGTATGGGATTTGGAGGTACAAGCCAGGATATATTGGTACAAGGTGAGTTTTCCATTTGGGATGCTTTAGCAACAATGGGAGGAGCAGGTCTCGGTTTATTACCGGTAGTTATCTCTACAGGGATTTCATACTCCATTGCTGGAAAACCAGGGATCGCTCCAGGTTTTATTATCGGTTTAACTGCTAATGCCATTGAAGCTGGCTTCATTGGCGGAATTTTAGGCGGGTTCTTATCAGGTTATCTTGCTATAAGTATTTTAAAATACTTTAAAGTGCCTAAGTGGGCTAAAGGATTAATGCCGACGTTAATCGTTCCATTTTTTACTTCTATTATTGGCGGTTTAATCATGGTTTACATTATTGGTGTACCGATTGCTGCTTTTACATCAATGTTAACGAGTGCTTTAAATAATTTAGGATCTTCTTCTTTATTAGCATTTGGTGGCGTTGTAGGTATATTGAGCGGGGTTGACTACGGCGGTCCAATTAATAAAACTGTATTTGCCTTTGTATTGACCATGCAGGCAGAGGGTCTCAATGGCCCGATTACAGCATTACAATTAGTAAACACAGCAACACCGGTCGGTTTTGGATTAGCATATTTTATAGCAAAATTGTTTGGAAAAAAAATCTATAAACCATTAGAAACAGAGACGTTAAAATCGGCAGTTCCAATGGGCTTTATTAATATTGTGGAAGGTGTCATTCCAATTGTTATGAATGATATCATTCGTTGTGTGATTGCAACAGCTGTTGGCGGAGCTGCAGGTGGAGCAGTATCGATGATGTTAGGAGCTGATGCAACAGTACCATTCGGCGGAGTATTAATGTTACCAACGATGACTAATCCGATGTCAGGAGTTATTGCACTATTAGTCAATATTCTTGTAACGGGAGTAACATTGGCTTTAATCAAGAAAGATGTATCTAAAGACGAAGCGAGCGTAGAAACAGAAGTGGAAGAAGAAGATATTGATTTAGATGATATTAAAATTTATTAATATAATAATGAAACTTTTTCTAAACACTGAAAAAAGCTATAGAGACTAAAGGGATACTGGAGAACTTTTCAATATAATCGTAAATAAACGGAGGATTAGTAGAATATGAGAAAAGTAGAATTTTCACCGTCACTAATGACGATGGACTTAGATAAATTTAAAGAACAAATTACTTTTTTAAATAATCATGTAGACTCTTACCATATTGATATTATGGATGGCCATTATGTACCTAATATTACGCTATCTCCATGGTTTATCGAAGAAGTGCGTAAAATAAGTGATTTACCTATGTCTGCTCATCTTATGGTAAAAGATCCAAGCTTTTGGGTGCAACAATTAGTTGATATGAAGTGTGAATGGATTTGTATGCATGCAGAAGTACTTGATGGTTTAGCATTTCGATTAATTGATCAAATACATGATGCTGGGCTAAAAGCAGGAGTGGTGCTGAATCCGGAAACCCCAATTGATGCCATTAACCCTTATATTGAGTTAGTCGATAAGATTACAATTATGACAATTGATCCAGGGTTTGCAGGGCAACGTTTTATCGAAAGCACCTTAGATAAAATTGTGGCATTAAGAGAATTACGGGAAGAAAAAGGTTATCAATACGTCATTGAAATGGATGGTTCATCTAATCGCAAATCATTTAAAAGAATTGATGCGGCTGGTCCTGATATCTATATTGTAGGTCGAAGCGGTTTATTTGGACTAAATGAAGATATTGAAAAATCATGGGAAATAATGCGTAATGATTATGAGGAAATGACAGGGAAAGTATTATCATAAAACGTAAAGAGGCTATTTTAAGAATTTGCATAGCAAATTGTTAAATGGTCTTTTTTTCATTAGAGAAAAGTATATTTTGGAGTTTCATGATGTCAAAATACCAGTTGCAGAAGAAACATTAAAGGTACAAGTATACTATTCATAAAAGAAAGAATATGAAAGAGATATTAGTATTGAAAAACTTAAAAAATGACTGTAGTTACACATATAGTAAATGAAAGAACTTTCCTAGGAGAGATACCCTAAGGGATGTCTTTTTATATCTGTCGTGTATTCAGATAAATACGCCGGTTAATAGAAATCCTGATAATCTTCTCTATTAGACGAGCAATGTGGAAATGCTTACCTTCTCAGTCTGCGCACAATTTATTTCTCAATTTATTTCTATATCATTCAAAATAGAATACGACAACCTTTATTTACACTATCTAATTACTTTTTATTTGACGAAGCGTATATTTGCAATTATTGAAAACGCTTCCTTAATAGTCAGGAAACGATTCAGTATAGCGGTGGAAATTAAGGTGTATTTATAATGAATTTAGGAGGCGAACTAAGTGAAAGAGCGTCATGCCCGTTTACTCCAGTTATTAAAAATGTATGAACAGGAGGGGAAATATGTTGGTGGAGACGTGCTTAGTGAAAAGTTGGGAGTAAGCACGAGGACAATAAGAAGTGATATTCGGTATTTAAATGAAAATTACCTTGCAGATGCGGAAATAAGTTCAAATAACCGTCTGGGCTATAAGCTTGAAGGAAAAATGGAGGTTTTTAAGAAACAGGATTATTTTGAGTTTAATCAACGTGCTTTTTATATTGTTCAATTGTTAATGGAAGCGGATTCTTGGATGTCTTATCAGGAAATAGCGGATTGTTTACATGTTTCTGCACAGACGATTAATTCTGATTTGAATCGAATCACTGAGTTGATAAGCAGTCAGCAACTTGAGATTACGCTTGAAACAGAGACATTCTCAGGCATACGTATGATTGGGAATGAAATAGACAAACGTTTATTATTAGCTCATTTTGTAAAAAGAGATTTTGCGACAAAAGATGAATTAAGACATGAATTAAGAGAGCTTTTTACAAAATGGTGGTTTGAAGAAAGACAAATTGACGATACCATGGCGCATTTAGACGAGGTTTTGGAACAATATGGTGTATCCCTAAATATACAAGTTAAGTCTATGCTGATTGTGGCAGTTTTAATACAAAAATATCGTTTAAATCAAAAAGCCATTTCTAAATTTGAATTAGACCTGAGTCAAGACGACCAATCATTGAAAGAGAATTCTGCAGCCCAAGCTATTTTGAAAAAAGAAGGTCTGCCAGATGGCGAACTACTTTTAAGAGAATCTTCATTTCTAGCGGTTCAACTAATAGGGTGGAAGGTATTTCCTGATTCCAATGGGATAAAGGATAATCATCTGTTTAAAAATATCGACTTACAAATTAATGAATCACTAGCTGTTTTAGGTGATAAATATGGGTATGATTTTTGGGAAGATCACCAGCTGGTTAATGGTTTGCAGGCTCATATAAAAAGAATAATCTATCCATTAACATATAAAGCTTTAATAAATAATCCGTTTTTATCCTTTATTAAATCAGAATATATCCAAGCATATCAAATGGCTGTTGTTTTTTCAAAGTTAATAAGCAGCCGAGTTTCTGTCCATATTCCTGAAAACGAGGTGGGGTATATTGCGCTTCATATTGAAGCAGCTATTGAAAGGATGAATGATCTGAAAATCAAGGCAGCTGTTATTTTCAAAGAAAATCACGTTCTGGCTACACTAAGTAAACAGAAGATTGAGAACCACTTTAGACAGATTGAAGTGATTGACATTTATTCTATCGATGAACTGCACAAGCTGCCTGAAAATGTATCCTTGGTTATTTCCCAATTACCGATTAAAAATATCAATAAAAAAGTAATCGTAGTCAATGAATTTCTGCAGGCAGATGATTTGGCCTCCATCAAGCAAAATATCACTTTCGGTATATTAAAAGATCGGGTGAGTGAGGAAAAATTAATCTATCTCAATGAGTCAACAAAAGAAAATTTTTTAGAGAAGATGGTTGATCATTTTCGCCTGCAGCGTTACTTCAATGGCATACTGGATCGGGAGAATCTGTCTCCCACAGATATCGGTAATGAAATTGCATTACCACATCCGCTTTTTTCAACAAATGAAAAAGAATCTTACATTTATATTGGAGTAAATCAGCAAAGAATTTCCTGGGGAGAACGTTCTGTTCGTTTAGTATTTTTACTCATTTTAAGCGAAAAAGATAAATTGAAATATGAATATATTTATCGAGAAATCTATCAATTAATGAAAAATAAATCAACAGTTGAAAATCTATTATCTACAAATTCATATGAAGAATTTATGGAAAATTTACAATGATATATTGGAGGAATAAAATTGTTAATGACAATGAAAGAAATTCTAGACGTAGCATATAAAAATAAATTTGCAGTGGGTTCTTACAATGTTTCCAACAGTGAGTTGTTAAGAGCGATTATAGAAACTGCCGAAGAAAAAAATTCACCGGCAATTATTCAAATCCATCCCAATGAGCTTGATCTGGTAGGAGATGACTTTGTTGCTTATGCAAGAGAAGCTGCTCATAAAGCAAAAGTTCCCGTTGTCATTCATCAGGATCATTGCGGAACCATTGAAGGGACACTGCGGGCGATTCGAAATGGCTACACATCTGTAATGATTGACGGGTCGCATTTACCATTTGAAGAAAATATTGAATTGACGAAGAGAGCTGTAGAAGTTGCTCATGCAGTAGGCGTTTCAGTAGAAGCTGAATTAGGAACTATTGGGGAAAATGAAGGAAGTTCAGAAGGAGGAGCAGCCCAAATTTTATATACAGACCCTGATCAGGCGCAAGAATTTGTAGAACGTACGAACTGCGATACGTTAGCAGTTGCTATTGGGACTTCACATGGTTTTTATCCGAAAAATTTAAAGCCAGAGATTCAATTAGACCGTTTGGAAAAAATCAATAACAAATTGGATATTCCTCTTGTTCTGCACGGAGGTTCTGATAATCCAGATGAGGATATACGCAACTCAACAAAGTATGGAATTGCTAAAATTAATTTATCCAGTGATATGAAACGGGCATTTTTCAATCAGCTGCGTACGACATTAGCCGAAAAACCAGATGATTTTGAGCCAGATATTCTGTTCCCGGAAGCAAATAAGGCAGCGAAGGAAGTATTAAGAAATAAAATGGATTTGTTTGGTTCCTCTAATAAGGCTTCTCTTTATTGTTTAGGAGCAAAATAATACAAAAATTCCTTTTCTATTTTATTCTAACGAATTATAAAGGAGCTATGTGTGATGGAAGAATTGGAAATAGATTTGTCCGAATTGATTGATGAAACAGCTATCGACTTAAAAATGGATGTTCAGTCAAAGAGTGAAGCGATTGAAAAACTGACTGATTTGCTGATTTCTAACGGAGCAATCGAATCAAAGGAAACTTTTTTGGAGGATGTTTTTGAGCGTGAAGAGCAAGGATTGACTGGAATTGGTAATGGTATTGCTATTCCTCACGGGAAATCAACAGGTGTCCAAAAAACTTCCATAGCGATTGGAAGATCGAAGAACGGTTTGGAATGGGAAACGTTGGATGAAGAGCCTGTTCAGACAATTATCTTATTTGCGGTTACTGAAAATGATAAGAATAACTTTCATTTAAAGCTTTTGGCTAAAATTGCAGGGGCACTGGCAGATGAAAACGTTTGTTATCAAGTTAAGAACGCCGATAATGCAAATGAAATTATTCGTGCTTTGCAAAAAGAAAACTAGAAAATAATCTTGTTCAGTTATTAAAAAAAGATTAATTCACAAGGAGGCATATGTATGAAGATTGTTGGAGTAGCAGCTTGTACAGCGGGAATAGCACACACTTATTTAGCGAAAGAAAAGCTGGTGAAAGCTGCGGAAGAAGCTGGACACATCGTGAAGATTGAAACGCAGGGAACAATTGGAACTGAAGATGAGTTAACAACAAAAGAAGTTGCAGAAGCTGATGTTGTGATTATAGCGGCGGACATCAGCATTACAGGAAGAGACAGATTTAAAGACAAAAAAGTAATCCAGATTCCTACGCATATTGCTATGAAATCGCCTAAAGCACTAGTAAAGAAAATAGAAGATGAACTAAATGCTGCGACGGAATAGGAGGGGAAATGGTGAAAAAGGCTGGTGTTGTAATCAAGAAGCATTTACTTACAGGAATATCTTATATGATTCCGCTTATCGTAGCGGCGGGAATATGTATAGCATTAGGCCAAATATTTGGCGGTATTGATGTTGCAGAGAAGGAAGGGACAATTCCTTTTTATTTAAATCAAATCGGCGGTTGGGGTATGACGTTAGTGGTTCCATTGATTTCAGCAGCTATAGCCATGTCTATTTCAGATAGACCCGGGCTTGCACCTGGACTCGTCATCGGTTTTATTGCGAATGAAATTGAAAGTGGTTTTATAGGCGGGATTATCGGTGGTTTCCTAGTAGGGTATGTCGTCCTTTTGGTCAAAAAATATATCAAAGTACCGAAAAGCATGCTTGGGCTGATGCCGGTAATGATTATTCCAGTAATTACAACCGTTATCAGCGGGCTCCTAATGATTACTATCATTGGACAGCCTATATCTGCTTTGCAGGGTACATTATTAACAATGCTTGAGAATATGGAAGGCGGATCCAATTTTATTATGGGTTCTATTCTTGGCGCGATGGCAAGTTTTGACTTTGGTGGTCCCGTAAATAAGACAATGTCTCTTTTTGCAGATGGATTACTGGTTGATGGTGTTTATGGACCGCAGGCAGTTAAGTTTATCGGTTCTATGGTTCCTCCATTTGGCATTGCTTTGTCTTTTTTGATAACGCGTTATAAATATACAAAAATGGAAAAAGAAGCGTTGAAAGCTGCGGTTCCGATGGGAATATGTATGATTACAGAAGGTGTTATTCCTATTGCTGCAAGAGATATTATCCGTGTCGTTACCTCCTGCTCATTAGGGTCGGCAGTCGGCGGCGGTCTATCCATGACACTTGGAGTAGGCAGCACTGTACCTCACGGCGGATTACTGGTGGTCCCGTTAATGATTCAGCCTATGTATTTCCTTCTTTGTTTAGGTGTCGGAATTATTGTAACAGGTATTACATTATCTGTATGGAAACCGGCAGTAAAAGAACATGAAGAGAATAAAGTGGAAGAAGAGGAAGAGGAAGCAGATCTTTCAGGAATTGATTTTAAAACAGGATTATAAAATGAAATAATGCAGAATGACCGACATTCCTATTAGTTTTTGGATATATATTTTGGTAAATGAAAAGGAAATTGCAGCATATGTGTAGGAAATAATACTATGGTTATTGGTGCTTTAGAAGTGGATATTCCATCTAATAGCGCTGCTCTAGAAATCATAACACATATAATTTGAGAAGAAGCTATTTACGAAAAACTATCATCTATTCTCATTGGATGGTGGTTTTTCGTTGTGGACTCTTATACTAAGTTTCTGTACCTATTAAATTAAAAGAAACAAAGCGCGATAACTCTTCAAAAATAATACAGTCATAAACCCAGTTAATTAAAGGTTTATGCTGTATTTTATTAATAGAACGATTTGGTTCATTATTCCATGCTTTAAAGCTACTCAAAAAAGACCAATACAAGTTATCCAACTATATTTAAATTTTTGCTCTAGACAAATCGAAATGATAATTTACAAATGAAGAATCAATAAGCCCCAAATGCTGTAAACCATATAAAATCCCATCTTGATTACAATCTGTTGTGACATAAGAAGCGACGTCTTTTAATTCACTGACTGCATTTCCCATAGCAACGCCATTTTTTACTGATGACAGCATCTCTATATCATTCTTACCATCCCCAAAGGCATAGACATTCTCTATAGCTGCGCCTGTATACTCGATAAATTTTTGAATTCCTATAGCTTTGGAAGAGTCCGCAGGCAATACATCTGCTCCAAAGTATCCCCAACGAACAAACTTATAATCTGTGTATTTTTCTTTATAGATGATTTCTTCTTGTTCTGTGCAGAATAAATTTAACTGATTTACTGTGTTCTGCTTATAATAATCTGGATCAACTGCAGGATAGTCCAGTTTTAAATGTAAAAAATTATCCTTCGCAAGTGGATGGTCAGCATGTGTAATAATAAGATCTTTATGGTTTCCAAAACCAATTGCATGGTTATGTTGAGTGGCAAATGTTGTAATATCATGAATAAATGTTGAATCTAATGACTCCGAATGAACCTCGATACCGTCACATACCACTAGCTGTCCATTAAAAGCTATATAAGAGGAAATATTTAATTCTTTTTGAATATGTTGAAACATATTAGGCGCCCTCCCAGTAGCTATCACCGTGTAATGCCCTTTCTCTTGTAAATACTGGATGACTGTTTTGGTGCTCTCAGGTATGATTTTATCTTCTGTCACCAGTGTCCCATCAATATCAAAAAAGATGATTTTTTTCTCATTCATTTTTTATCTCCTCCTTAAAGTAAACCATAATGTATGAAAAGCATTTCAGGTCAATATTTAAATTTCAATAATTGAATGTTGAAATATAGTCAAGAAAAATTTGACCAGAATAGAATGCTATTTCTGACCTTCAATTCATAAAAGAGTATTAATCACAGAATTGCTGAGAAAGAGTAATTGCAGATTATACAGACAAAAAATTTAGACCAATAAATGGAGTGTAAAATTGACGGAAGAAGTTGAAATACAATATATCATTCATATTCTTCCAAAAATCTCAAAATCACATAAAGTAATTTAAGATGCTTTAAACCTTTGAAGCAATTGTCATTGCTTTTGAATGATAGTTAGATTCAGTGCCTATATAACCAATGTTAGTTAATAATTGTTTTACATTATGCCAGAGGAAGGTTCTCGGTTATTTGAGATCAATTCACCGTCAAATTTAATAAATAGTAAATCACAGTCTTGTACACAGCCCTTTCCAAAAATTGATACGAAAGCGCATTTACAGAGATAATATAGGTGTTAAAATAAATTTAGAAGGGAGGGGAGGAGGTAAATGATACAGCTTGATGAACGTGGTAATAAAATATTAAAAGAATTAATGATCAACCCTAATATCACGAGTAAAGATGTTGAAAAAAAGTACGACTTAACTAGAAGACAACTTGGTTATAGCTTTGAAAAATTAAATGATTGGTTGAAAAGTAAAAATTATCCAATCATTGAAAGGACGAGTCAAGGAAATTTTATTATTGATAAAACAATTATTAAAAAATAGAAACCAAAAAATCCCCATAAACTTTAGGCCTTCCTGTTCGCTTATGGGGAATCTTATTTTTAATCTATGGTTTATTTTTCTATCGTAATCGTACTGCCAGGTTTCACATCAACAATTTCTTTCTCTTCTAAATAAAGTGAACCTGATTGCCCCGCTGTAGTGCTGCCATCAAATTTCAATGTGATATGACCTAAATCATTTAAATTTTTTCTTACTGCATCACCAACACTTGTGATCTGATAAGAAACATTATCTAACTTTAATATGTCTCCTACTGCAATATCTTCATCGACAGACACTAAATCTATCACGTAGCAAAAATCTGCTAGTTCATTTGGTGCATTATCTCCAAATAAAACCATCATTTTTTCTGCTTCAAATGCTTTTGCGTCTTTTCCGATACTTTTAATTGTTGTTTGATACATGTTAAAACACTCCTAAGTTTATTAATCTCTTATCTTTTCATTTATTATTTATACAGCCCAAAGCTTGCCAGCCAGGCGACAAATACTCTCGGTACACCATTTAAGAATCTGGAATACAGGACAGATGGTACACCGACTTCAATTGTTTTTGTTTCTGCTTCTGCAAGACCTAAACCTACAGGGATAAAGTCAGCAGCATTTTGAGTATTGATAGCAAATAATGCTGGTAATGCTAGGTTTGGAGGGATGTTCCCTTTACCGATCTCTACACCAATTAATGTTCCTAATACTTGTCCAATAACTCCGCCAGGCCCGAGTAATGGGCTTAGGAAAGGCAAAGAACATACAAAGCCGATAACCATTAGTCCCCAAATGTTTCCTGCCAGTGGAGACATAATATTAGCAAATAAATCACCGATTCCAGAGCCTTGAATGATACCAATTAGCAGGGCAACGAATCCCATAAAAGGAATAACAGTGTGCAGCATCGTTTCTACAGCATCACGGGAGGCCTGATAGAAAGTGTTAATTACTTTCCCTGCCCCTAACCCAATTTTGGTAAGCAAGCTTTTGTTTTCTTGCTCCGCACGTGTTTCCATAATTTTTTTATCTTTAGAATAGGTTGTTTCTTGCTCTGTCTTTTCTTCCTTCTCTGTTTCCTCAGAAGAAGCCTGCTGAACCGTCTTAGAAGCTTGGTCAGTACCTTCCTCTTCCCCAACAACACTTACCTGATCCACATCTACATTCGATACATAAATATCTTCTGTAATATACTGTCTTAATGGACCGCTTTTTCCTGTCGCCATAATATTAACTGTCGGGATACCTTTTTGGGGGTAAATACCACAGCGTAATGTACCTCCACAGTCAATAACAGCAACCATAATTTCGTCTTCTGGTACGGAAGTTTCAAAGCCGTTTACCGCAGAAGCGCCGGTAATTTCACATATTTTATCTACAATAGCAGGTTTATGACCGCCTGTCACATACATTACTTTATCTTTTTTACCATTTACACCGATTACTAAAGGACCGCCGAACCCGCCAGAACCTTTAACTATTTTGACTTTTTTACTCATGGCTTTACACCTACCCCTCTATATGAACTTTTTTACTTAATTTTACTTTTTGTTGTTTTTCTACATAACTTGTTGTAAAGTCAGTTACCCAGCCACCAATAAAGTTCATTACTAAACCAACCAGTAAATAGCGAATTGCTAAATCTGTCATAGGTAATCCCAATTGTTGAATCCCGCTTGCAATACCTAAGAAAATAAATAATTCTGCCGGGTTAATATGAGGGAAAATACCGTTACTTGTATGTGCGAACTGTCCTGCTGCAGCAAAATAGCTTGGCTTGTACTTTTCTGGTAAAAATCGCCCTAAAGAGTGAAGCATTGGATTTGCCAGCATAAATGAACCTAAGAATGGCAGCACCATATATCTTAATAATGGATTTCCTGCTGATTTTTGAGCAATTCTATTAATACGATTTTCTCCAATTAATTGGATTAATGTATTCATTGCGATGAGAAGCATTAAAACTAATGGAACGATGGATCCCATCCACCCAATAAACGTATCTGCACCTGTTTGGAAGAGGTTGATAAATCCTTCCGCTAATTTAACTATGAAGTCCATGTTTCTTGACCCCTTTCTTTGTGAACATTTTATTTACTTTATTTACAACTTTCATCATTGGTGAAGGAATTTGTTCGATTTCTCCACCAGCCTGCACTACATTAAATGTATGTTGTGCATCAACAATGGCACGTTTTAAAAGCTTATTATAGTCTATGAAATCTTCTTCCTTGAGCTTATTCATCTTTTTTCCTTCTAATCCCTTCAATTGCTTAAATCTGGAAAACACTGTCACTCCTTGCATATAACGTGCTTCTTCGATTTCATTTTTATTATTTAATTGAAATAACACAAGCGTTCCTGATCTAATAATTGCTGGTCGTCTTCCAATAGCTACACGACCCTTTTCTCTCAACTCCGTATAATGCTTAGTGAAATGCTTGATTTGGACAAAACCAAATAAATATTGGACAACAAAACCAACTGCTAAAATAATAATCAGCATAATAAAAAACATAAGCTATTTCCTCATTTCTTGATTCAAAATATATGCAAACGAAGTATAATCCATATCTTTAGTCATTTTATTAAGTAGATAACCATTAGTGGTCATCGCCAACACTTCTTCATATACTCTAATTAACACTGCTTCATTACCAGTTTGATCCGGTGTAGCTAATAAGATGACAATAGTGACATTCTGATAATCGCTTAAGGGGCTATCTAACAAAGCAACTTTTATACAAATACCGTCTTGATGATGACTCACATGGGGAAACGCCAAATCACCCATAACCGTTGATTTCATTTGTTCCCGTGTTATAATACGCTTTGTAAATTCTTCATCAACTTTTCCTTCTTTGATTAACTCACCAGATAAAAATCGAATAACATCTTCATAGCAATCAAACGTATCGACATGATAAAAATCTTTTTCTTCAATAAAATCTACAAGAACACTTTGATTGAATAACTTTTTATTCTTAACATCTTTATAAACTAAGAATTGCTCGATTTTTAATTTCAGTAATTGTGTATCCAGTATATTCTCGATATAGACTACTTTATTAAATAGACGGTTTGTCCAAACAGTAGAAACAATCAAATCAAATTGTTTGATATTCTCTGTTTTTAGCACATCTTCATTAAATACCTCAATGTCAATTTGATTACTAAAGATTTTCTGTAAATTTGTTGTTAGCAGTTTCGATGCGCTTAAGCCTTGGTTTGTAATAACAGCAACCGATTTAATGTCACGTATTTTCTGTTCTAACTGTTCCAGATACACACTAAAATATAATGAAAGAAAACTAAGCTCATTAATAGGAACTTCCATATTTATTTCTTTTTTTATATTTTCGGCTAGAACACTTGATAGCTCATATGCAAACGGAAAACGTTGCTGTACATCCTCCATCAAGTTGTTATTTACCTTTACACTGAAAATCAAACGGTTAATTAAATGTTTGATGTGAAGCTGAATATCTTTACTAAACATGGCTTCATCAATTTTAATCGTGTAGTAATAATTGATATCTTTAATCGTATTCTTTATAATACGCTCAAGCATCGAATGCTCATTTTCATTAATTATTTCATCTATAATGGAAGCTCTGCGTCCAAGTAGTTGAAGAACAATAACAAAAATTTCTTGATTAACGTTTTCTAGATTATACCTATCTGCAATTGCTTCCTTCAATGCTTGAAAACTTTGAAAGTCTTCTGATTCAAATACCTGTTGGTCAATATCCAAGTCTGTTTCGATAAAAATTCCACTTTCAAGCCTGGCCATTGTTACTTGTGTAGCTAATCGCAATCTGGAAGATGACGAATCATCTAAGTTATATTTCTTTTTTAAATTCAGTAAATGATGTTCAATTTGATCAGGAAGCGGTTGTTCGTGATAACTATTAGGGAACTGTTCAATAATTACTTTGCGAATGGCAATTTCGTTCCCTTCCAGTTGTAAGCCAACATTCTGTGTCCCTTTAATATCCACTGGATAAGAATGCAGCTTTTCTTTTAATTCAGCTATAATATTATTGACAACACCTTTGCTTAAGAACAACTCTTCAGCAATATCATCAATTGTGCTCTTCTGATGTTTTAATAAATGATGAAAAACAGTATCCTGCCGATGATTCAATTCGCTTTCATATCTCTTTAATTCTTTCCTCCATGTCTCTAAGAGGTCCGAAAACCTACTTTCATCAAGGATGAATATCGACAGAATGTGATGTTCCTTTATAATTTGAGAAGTGCCTTCAAAATAATCATTAATCTGAGCTACATAATTGGACAACGTTCGTTGCGATATATTCAATAAATGGGAAAGTTTTTCAGCTGAAATATTTTCCGATATAAGCACTTCTACTATTTTCAAATGCTTCTTATTAAGCTCCATAACTTCTCCCCTAACCTAACTCGGGGATTAACCTCTTGATTTACCCCCAGAGATATTAATTGTTGTTCCAGTGATATAGCTTGACTTCTCAGAACTTAAATAACATACCAAATCAGCAACTTCTGCTAATTGGCCGACACGACGAATTGGAATGGACTTAGAGTAATCACCATTTAATTGATCCACAGTTGTATTTCTTGTATAAGCAAGCGCTTCTTCATATTGCTGTGTTCTCAATCCTGTTTCCTCTAAAATTCCTGGTGCGATTGCAACAACACGGATGTTGTGCTTTCCTAATTCCTTTGCCCAGCTTCTTGTGAAACCAATTAGAGCCGCTTTAGTAGCGGAATAAATGCTTTGACCTTCTGACCCTTCTTGCCCAGCTTCACTAGAAATATTAATAATAACGCCTTTTTTTGATTTGATAAAATAACGAGACACTTCTTGGCTAAAAAGAACGGGTCCTTTTAAGTTGACACCTAGCATCAAATCCAAATCTTTCATATTAATTTCATATTCCGGCTTTTCTTCTTTTGCATCTACTAATAGTCTTGGTAAGTTGATACCTGCATTATTCACTAATACATCAATTTGAGATTGTTCATCAAAAATTGATTGAACCGTACTACGAACAGCCTCTTCATCAGCCACATTTGTTTCTTTAAAATGATAATATGAATGATCAATTGGATTGTCACGTAAATCTGCATTATATACAACTGCTTTATTATCTAAAAGAGATTGAACAATTTGTCTGCCAATACCTGATGAACCCCCAGTTACAATGACCACTTTATTTTCTATATCTAACCAACTATTTCCCATAAAGATGCCTCCTACATTTTTCGATTATATTCATTATATGTCTAACCGCTTTCAAAATTAATATGTAGTTTTGTGCAGTTTTATGAAAAAGCGAAAATAATTATTTTTTCTTCTCCATTGTAAGTGAAGAGTCATAAGATACCATGTAAAAAATATGAAGAACTGTCGAATAAGTATAGTTCATAAAGAATTGAAGAAAAAGATAAGCTGATTTATATTGAGGTTGATGAAGTTATTTATAGGAATAATAGAAAATATCGGATATTCTGTTTCTTTAAATAAAAAAGAAAAGTTCCTAAAAATAGAAGTAGTAGTACAAGAAGGGTTAAAAATTGGCGTCTGTATTTCTTTTTTTATGGTACAGCAGAATTTATATGGATAGTAAAACATAATGAGGAAGTTAGATTAGGTAGACCCTGGTTAAGTTCTTCAAGGGAATTAATTGATTTAAATTATAGGATAAAAAAAAACTGTTTTTAAAAATTATGATGAGCTAGAAGAATTATTAAAAAAATCATTTGAAACGAGGAATTATATATTAGAAAGCCAAACTAGACACCCCACTCCCCAAACATTAAGATTAAAGTATATAACCACTTCTCCATCAACTCTTTAATTCCAGAAAGGATGAACCACAGTGAAACAAATCATAGAAAACGATTGGCTAAAAGTTGAAATAGAAAGTAATGGTGCTGAAATACGGGCTGTCGAGCATAAAAAGAATAACTTAAGCTATATGTGGACGGGAGACAGTGCCTATTGGGGACGTGTTTCACCGGTATTATTCCCGATTGTTGGGCGTTTAAAAGGAGACCAATATCAATTAGACGGAAAAACATATGACATGTCTCAGCATGGATTTTTAAGAGATGTTGAATTTGAACTTGGCTCACATTCGACAGAGCATGTTGCATTTGAGGCAGCTTCGGATGGACGTTTTAAAGAAGTTTATCCATATGAATTTAAAGCAACAATCACTTATTCCCTCAACCAGGATTCGCTTTCCGTTGATTGGAAAATAGAAAACAAAAATAGCGGGGAAATGTATTTTTCAATTGGCGCTCATCCCGCTTTTCGAATCCCGCTTTTAGAAAATGAAGGATTAGAGGATTACCAATTGAAATTTACTCCTGCTCCAAATAAAGAGGTAATGGAATATGGCTTGGAAAATGCATTGGTTCATGAGAAAGGAGTCCGTAATCAGCTTCCAGACATAACACTGCAGCCAGAGCTGTTTGCAAAGGATGCTATGATATACAGTCATATCGATCGTATAGAGCTTGTCTCAGCAAAATCTGATCGTGGCGTAGATGTTGAATTTACAGACTTTCCGTTTGTAGGAATCTGGTCTAAATATAATGAAGAAAATAATAGTATTGCACCATTTGTTTGTATCGAGCCTTGGTGTGGTATTGCGGATATGCATGATACGACGGGAGACTTTAAAGAGAAGTTTGGTGTTAACCGGTTAGAAGCTGGTGATGTATTTCAGAAGGCGTATATGATGAAATTTAAATAATTGTTTGGTTAGGTTATCAATTCTGTATATTTACAAATTTTGAATGAAGAATTTATTATATAGAAATTTACATTATCAAAAGCATAGCATATGAACTATTATAATGTATAAGTTCCTATGCTTTTTTGATTTCAAGCATTTTATAATTCAAATAAGTATGGTTTTTTTAGTGGAATCAAGCCATTATCAATATAAAATTATAAATTGAAAATAAAAAAATTTTTTTACTAAACTGCTCTTAAATTATAAAAATATATGTGTTGAATACAGTATGAAAATGGTACAAATAGATTTATTTTCTAAAAAGTCTTCTTTAGAAGGCTCATTTTTTATGTGCTTTTTAGATTAGAAATAATAAAATTGGAAGAGCTATTTTTGCGTGTCGAGGTGTAAGACACTTCATTTTTGTTAGTTGAGAAATCTTTACATAGTTATCTTTTGACGGTGATTCTACGACAAAAAGTGTTATAACCCTTATTGAAAGCGTTTTTTTAAATTATTATACTTGGAAAGAGATAAGAAAGAGGAGGTGAATACAGATGAAATTGGATCAGCGATGTATAGAGATTATTGATATTTTGCTTATGCAAGATGGTTACATGAATATAGCAAAGATTGCCGAACAAGTAGAAACTAATGAGAGAAACGTACGTTATAGTTTGAGCAAAATTGATAGATTCATGGAAGAAAATAAGCTTGAACCTTTGACTAGACATCCGCGTAAAGGAGTATTTTTAGTTGAAAAGAAAAGTATTCGTCCAATATTGTCTATATTTAAACAGCGTATGACGCCAAAAAAATATCAGTATTCACAAGAAGAAATCCAGAATTTTTTGAAGCTGAAAATGTTAATTTCAGAAGAGGTCATTCCAACCGCTTATTTTGAAGAAGTCCTTTTTCTTTCTCGAACAACAATCTTAAATCATATAAGAGCTATTGAAGGGGAGGTTTTTCTAGAAGATTTAAACTTAGAGCATAAAAAAAGAAAAGGTCACTATATCACTGGTGATACATTATTGAAGTGCATTACTTTTGCTAAGATACTGATTCGCAGCATTAATATTAGAGAATTTTATAATTTTATTAATGATGACAGGATTGTTTCGAAACATGGTGAATTGTTTTTTTATAATTTATTTGAATATGAGTATTTACAGAGAGCAGTTGAAATCAGTCATCGGCTGGAGACTAATTTAAATAGAGGCATGGATGACCAAACATATCTCACACTTTTAGCTTTGTTATTTAAAATTGTTACTAAAGTAGAAGGAGACTTTGAAAATATATCAAATGCATTATCTAAAATAGAGCCAAAATACAAAAACAGCTTAAAAATCCTACTTAATAGTGTTATGCAATCAGACAGTAAGAATCAGGAAGAGGAAATTGAATTATTTACAAGAGAACTCTGCAAAAAAGTAGGAGAGGTATATAAAGTAGATTTCTTTAAGGGAAATAGTAAGTTTTTAGAGCAAATTAAGAATCATGTCATATTCATGGTAAAAAGATTACGAGAAAATATAACAATTGAAAACCCCATATTTGAACAATTTATGAAAACTAATCATGAAATATTTCTTGTGACGTCCCAAATTTGCAAAGAATTAGAGCCGATTATTAAAGTAACTGTGAGCAATCAGGAAATTTCCTTTCTTGCCATCTATTTTTTTTCTGAAATGGAGAAGTTCAAAACAAATCAAAAGACAAAACCGGCTATTCTTATTGTGTGTGTAGAAGGAACAGCCGTGGCAAGTATGATAGGAGCGCAAATAAAGAAAATGTTCGAATTCGAACGAATTGATACCATGCCACTTAGATTACTTGATAAGGAAACGATAGAAAAATATGATTATGTGCTGAGTACGGTAAATATTCCAGATATTCGTTCCGAAAAAATTCTGCGTATTAATAGTTACCTTTATTTGGATGATATCAAATTACTTCAAAAGCATTTACAGCTGAAAATGAAAGTTCAATCCATTCAACCGTTAAATAAATTTAGCAAAATCATACAGCTTATGATGGATAATGGCCATATTACTAATCTAAGCAAACTGGAATCGGATTTACTAGAGGTACTCACTAATGATGAATACGAAGCCAGTAGAGAAGTTGTTCCCGATTTTATTTTTTCACCAGAAACAGTTGTTTATGGTGAAAAGGCAAATACATGGCGGCAAGCAATTGCACTTGGTACTGACAATTTAATAGCAATGGATTGTATTGAACCGAGATATTATGAAAATATTATGAAAAGCATTAGAAAATATGGTTCTTATATGACGGTCGCACCTGGTGTAGTTTTAGCACATGCAGGGCCGGAAGATGGTGTATTACAGGATAGTTTAGGAGTAACTGTTTTAAATAAAGGTGTTTCTTTCTATGACCGATATAATGTCCCCGTACAAGTCATTTTTACCATGGCTTTCCAATCGAAAGAGGCATATCTGTTAGTAGAGAGACTTGCGCAACTAGCACTGAATTCAGAAAAAATTCGCTTGCTTACAGAAGCAAGGTCCAAACAGGAAATCTATCAGCTTGTAAAAGCAACAATTGTATAAAAAAGGTGGAGTTTAATGAATACTGAACAAGTTTCTTTCAAAATTATTTCATTAGCAGGAGATGCATTTTCAACGTTGATTGAAGCCTTACAGATGGCGAAAAAAGGTAACTTTCAACAAGTAGAAGTATTAATTAATACAGCAAAAAAACAAGTAAATGAGGCTCATGATGTACAAACTAACTTAATTGTTAAAGAGGCACAAGGAGAAACTGCTGATTTTTCGGTTTTACTCATTCATGCTCAAGATACATTAATGAATACCATTTTAATGATGACACTGGTGGAAGAAATGATATCTATGTATGTAGATTTAAAAAAACAAATTGAAAATAAAGGTGGAGCAGAATATGAATATTGATAGATTGTATATTTTATTGGTTTGTAATCTAGGTGCTTCAACAGGGGTAATGGTAACCAAAATGAAAGAAATTGCAGTGAAAAGTGAAAAATTAAAAAACGTTGATATTCGGATTGAGGCGCATCCAGCTGGAGAGATACAGGAATATATAGAGGATTTCGATGTAATTATGGTAGGTCCACAAATTAAGCATAAATTTGCTGAACTTAAAAAGCTAGCTGATGAAGTGGAGAAACCTATTCAAGTTATTGATACTCAAGATTACGGAACTGTTAATGGCGGGAATATTTTGAAAGATGCTATTATCATGAAATTAGAGTCTGCTGAAAAATAGGGGGATATCTATATGTCGAGAAGTGGAAAAAATCGAAAAATGGATGGCTTTATATCCTTTATGGAGAAGCATTTTGAGCCAATTGCAGCAAGAATAGAAAAACAACGCCATGTAGCATCAATTAAGAATGGGATGATCGCGCTTATCTCAGTACTGATTATCGGTTCTTTTTCCTTAATAATCTCATCAATTGGAAATATGTTTCCTGAAGGAACAGCAATAAAGAACTTTTTTGTAGATTACAATGATATGCTGCAATTGCCATTCCAGTTTACATTTGGATTATTATCAATATACTGTGCCGTCACAATTTCATATAATCATGCAAAACAGATGAAAGTTCCTGTTTTGCACGGTGTAATAGCTGGGGTATTGGTGACATTAATTTTAAATACGAAAATAATTGATGGAAGTTTAGATACACAGTTTCTGGATTCAAGAGGTTTGTTTATCGCAATTTTTGCCTCATTAGTTACGGTTGAAGTGTTAAATGTATTTATGAAAAATAATATTACGATTCGATTAAAAGGATTGCCCGAAGGGATTTCCGCAACATTTGAATCGATTATTCCTATGGTAGTTGTTTTATTTGTTGCAGTATTTCTAAGTGCAGGTGTACAAAGTGTGACCAATGGGCAAATCATTCCTGAAGCATTTACAACCATGCTGGCGCCCGCAATTAATAGTATTGATACACCTTATGCAGTTTTCCTGATTTGTTTTTTAGAAATGCTATTCTGGTTTATTGGATTGAATGGTTATGCAATTTTGATTGGTTTTGTATTGCCGTTTATGACTCAATACCTTGGACGAAATGCCGCTGCTTTTGCAGCTGGAGAACCGATTCCACATGTGTTTGCACCAAACTTTTGGGATTATTTCATGGGTTTTTCCGGATCAGGGATTACTGGAGCTTTAGTAATCCTAGCATTATTTAGTAAATCTCAAAAAATTAAAGCGGTAGGAAAAGCTTCGGCTGTTCCAGCAATTTTTACCATATCAGAGCCGGTCGTTTTTGGTTTGCCAATATGCTTTAATCCTTATTTGTTTATCCCATTTGTCATGGGGACTCCTATTCTAGCAGTTTGTCAATGGTTCATATTTCATTGGGGGATAGTTCGGCCGCCAGTGGTCAATGTAGGCGGAACACCAATTCCGTTTGCTCAATATTTAGCAACGATGGACTGGAAAGCTGTTATTCTTAGTTTTGTCGTGTTAGCGGCAGCTGTTTGTATGTATTATCCGTTTTTCAAAATGTATGAACGCAGTGCAATGAAAGAGGAAAGGATTCTTAACGAAAGAGAAAAAGCACATCAAGAGCTTGATTTGGATTTTTAAAACTAGCTACTTAAATTTAATTGATAATATTACCTTATTTAATTTAGAAAATACCTTAAAGTTTATGAAAACTGTAATTTCTAGTGTTTCTAAAATTGAAGGAATCAAATTATTATTTCATAAGGCAGTATAAGTAAAAAAGGAGATTACTAATATGAATATTAAGAAGTTTCTTACAACTGAATTAATGGCGGAATCAGCAGGGAAACATATTATTGAAATAGTAAAAAAGAAACCTGATAGTTTATTATGCTTTGCTGGAGGAGATACCCCGCTTATGACTTTAAACTATTTAGCAGAAGCAGCTAATCAGGGAGAAGTTGATTTTGGGAAATGCTCGTTTGTCAGTCTTGATGAATGGGTTGGTCTTGGTAAAGAAACGAATGGAAGTTGTAAGCAAACACTATTTGATCATTTTTTTGATCGTATCCCAAATATAGATGATTCACAAATTTGTTTTTTTGATGGTTTGGCTATAGACATGGACGCAGAATGTAAAAGAGTAGACCACTTTGTTGCGAAGCATGAAGGGATTGATTTTATGCTGTTAGGAATTGGGATGAACGGACATATTGGTTTCAACGAACCTGGTGTAAGAGTGGATACATATTGCCACGTCATCGATCTTGCCCCAGTAACTAAGAAGGTTTCAGTAAAATATTTTGATGAAGAAATGAATGTAACACGAGGGATTTCACTTGGTATTCAACATATTACGGAGGCTGCTGAAGTAATGTTAATGGCAAATGGTGAAAAGAAAGCAGACATAGTGGAGCTGACAATCAATACAGAACCAACTGCGGATATCCCGTCTACTCTTGTTAAGAATTCAAAACATGCTGTACTGTACATCGATGATGCAGCTGCCAGCAAACTATAATGAAAGAAGAAGGGACGTAATCAGATGAAATATATAGATATTCAAGGGAAAAAAGATGGGAAAAATATTACCATTAGTGTTTCTAATCTATTGATGGGTTCAGGAGATTTCCTGAGACCGGATAATATGGATTTTGCTGCCCCAGTACTGGATAAATTTATTGAAATAGGTGGAAATTCATTTGATACAGCAAGGCAATATCGACATAGTGAGAAAACGTTAGCAAGTTGGATGAAGTTGCGGAGGAATAGAGATAGTCTAGTTATTCATACGAAAGCGTGTCACCCGACACGTGAAAATCCAGATGTGGCTAGAGTGACTCCAGAGGCAATTGAAGACGATCTTTATACCAGTTTGGAAACACTAGATACAGATCATGTCGAACTATTCGCTTTGCACCGGGATGACCCAACTAAGGAAGTTGGTCCTATTATGGAAAGTCTTCATAAGCAGGTTGAAAAGGGTCTGGTCTATGCCATTGGTGCATCAAATTGGGAAATAGCACGAATTATTGAAGCTAATAAATATGCGGCAGAGCATAAGTTAACGCCTTTTACTTTTAATAGTCCAAACTTAAGTCTTGCTAAAGTGAATCGCCCTCGTTGGGAAAATTGTGTGTCTGCAAATGATGAGATGATACGTTGGCATCAAAACTCAAATACACCTTTATTAGCTTGGTCGTCTCAAGCGGGTGGATTTTTCTCTGGTCGATTTACACCGGATATTAAAGATGATGTAGAGATGGTCGAAGTTTATTATAGTGAAGCCAACTGGGAACGATATCGACGTGCGGAAGAGTTAGCAGACAAAAAAAAGGTAACACCTATTCAAATTTCTCTTGCTTATGTATTGTGTCAGACATTCCCGACAGCGGCGGTTATTGGACCAGAAAATAGTAACGAATTATTGTCCTCTTACGATGCAACGAAAATTTTATTAACGGATGATGAAGTTCGTTGGCTTGATTTAAAAGAATAGAACTTAATTTAAGTTAAGACTAAATAATCCTTTATAGAAAAAATGAGGTGACTAAATTGAAAGATATTCGCAATAAGTTTGCTGTGGAATTATATTCATTCAGACGTGAGCTTGAAGTGGATTTCGGTGGAACTATACGAGAGCTGCGAAAAATGGGATGGCAAGCTGTTCAGATAGATGGACTTCGCGGTAATAGTGCAGAACATATTGCTGCAGTACTTAAAGAGACAGGAATGAGAGTAGCTGGAATGCATGTCTCACTTGACAGAATGCTTAATGATACAGATAAAGTAATATATGAAGGATTATTGTTTGGTACAAAAGATATTTTTTGCAATTCGTTACCTGAAGAATTACAAAATGAAGAAGGATATAGATATGTAAAGAGTTCATTGCTTGATTTGGCTATGCGACTCAATAGTCTAGGATTTCGAGTGGGCTATCACAACCATGAATTTGAATTTTTATCAAAAGTTGACAATCGTACTGCCTATAATTATTTGATGATGCCTGAGGGAAACTGTTTTATTTATCCTGAAGTAGATACGTACTGGGTTCAATATGCTGAAATTGATCCGCTGTCTGTGATTAAACGATTTCCAGAAAAAATGCCTATCATGCACTTGAAAGATATAAAATCAGATAAGAGATTAACTTACCCTGAATCTTTAGCTGAGATTGGAACGGGTATTATTGACTTTGTTCCAATATTACAATGGGGTGAGGCGAATGGTACGGAATGGTATGTAGTAGAACAAGATCGCAGTTTTTTAGATGGCGGGATGATGGAAAGCTATCAAATTAGTTTTAATAATTTACTTGAATTACAGGAACAACTGTAAATAATTCTTTTAGAAGGTTTATACAAAAAAGTATAACTTCTCAATTTTAATGAATTGAAGGGTTCGACAAAATAGAAAGAAACGTTTCAAATGTATTAATAATAAAAAGCGTATGAACTAAGTGTATCGTTACTTAAGTTCATACGCTTTTTAAATGGAATGGATATTATTTAATCAATATTGTCTCCATAATACAAAAGATAGGCATCAAATTATAAATATTTATCCTCTTCCTTGATTTAGACTGAAAAACATAACAATAAATTCACAAGAAGATAATAGTAACTTATTGCAATCATTCACAGGTTGCATTATATTTCCAAAAATAATGCAAGCGCTTTAATGGAAGGTGTATACCAATACAAAGCAAACATGTGATAGGACGCCTATTATCTACAAGGAGGATAAAAAAATGAAACTCTGCTATAACCAAGCAACTACATTAGAGAATTCAAACCTTGCCAAGGATCTCGAATACTGTGAGAAGCATGGCTATGACTATATCGAGATTCGCACAATGGATAAATTGCCGGAATACTTGCGAGACCATTCGATGGAAGAATTACAAGATTATTTCCAAAACCATCATATTAAACCAATCGCTTTAAATGCGCTGGTATATTTCAATAACCGCGAGGACGAGGAACAAGTCATCGAAGAATTTAAAACGATGGTGGATAACGCCAATGAGCTGGGAGCTGCTTATGTGGTCGTGGTGCCATTAGTAACTGATCAGGCGCTTCTTAAGGAAGATATTAAAGTGAGTGCAGTCAGTATGTTGAACCAATTCGCGGACATAGCAGAAGCGCAAGATGTGAAGGTGGCATTGGAATTTGTTGGGCATCCGGAATGTACAATTAATACCTTTGAACAGGCTTATGATATTATTGATACGGTAGACAGAAAAAGTGTTGGTTTAGTTTTTGACTGTTTTCACTTTCATGCAATGAATTCAGATTTTGAATTTCTGAAGAAGGCGGATGGAGAGAAAATCTTTATTTTACATATCGATGATACAGAGGATTACCCTGTCGGAGTACTTCGGGACGAACATCGTGTCTGGCCTGGGGAAGGTGTCATTGATCTGGAGAAGTTGCTGCAGACAGTAAAAGAGATTGGTTATAAAGAAGATCTTGTCTCTGTTGAATTGTTCCGTCCGGAGTATTATCAAATGCCTGCGGAGGAAGTGATTCGAACAGCGAAAGAAACGACACTGAAATCTATCGCAGCTAGCATTCATTCATAGATTAGAGGAGGAGGAAACATGGTACAAAAAGTGCAGATCGCAAAAACAGATTTAGTTGTTAACCCGATAGGATTAGGAACCAATGCAGTTGGAGGTCATAACCTATACCCGAATCTGAAGGATGAACAAGGAATGGATATGGTTCGGGATGCCATCAATCACGGCGTAGATTTTTTAGATACTTCTTTTATTTATGGACCGGGTTATTCGGAAGAGTTAGTAGGAAAAGTCGTGAAAGACATGGGCAAGCGTCAAGAAGTAGTCGTCGCCACAAAGGCTGCTCATAAGTTTGTAGATGGAGAGGTGCAGTTTGATAATTCTCCGGCATTTTTAAAGCAAGCTGTAGATGATGCGTTAAAGCGTATACAAACAGATTATATTGATTTATTTTATATTCATAATCCCGATGAAAATACGCCTAAAGATGAGGCGGTTGGTGCATTGAAAGAATTGAAGGATGCAGGAAAAATCCGTTCTATCGGTGTTTCCAATTTTTCATTGGATCAGTTAAAAGAGGCAAACAAAGACGGATATGTGGATGTCGTCCAAGATTTATATAATTTGATCCAAAGAGATGCGGAGCAAACATTTTTTGATTATACGAAAGAAAATGACATCTCCTTTATTCCATTCTTTCCGCTTGCTTCTGGGTTGCTCGCTGGCAAATACGATGAAAATACGACGTTCCCAGAAGGGGATTTACGCAATGGTTTTGACCATTTTCAGGGAGAGTCCTTCCGGAAGAATCTTGCCAGGGTGGAGAAGCTGCGAGAGATTGCTGCAGCTAAACAGGTGGAAATTCCTCATTTAATATTAGCTTGGTATTTGGCTAATGATGCCATTGATGTTGTTATTCCTGGAGCAAAGAACGGCTCGCAAGTGCAAAATAACCTGCAAACATTAGATGTTGCTATTTCAGATGAAGAGTATAAAGCAATCAGCGATATTTTTGCTTTGTAAGCTGCTGCATGAAATGAATGGCTGTTACTTATTATTTAGGTGACAGCCTCTGTTTATTCTTACACAAAGGGATAAAAAGCTTGTTATCAATATAAATTGGAATACTTCTATATATGCTTGACACCGATTGATTCCGGGTGCTGTTAAAAAGCTTCTTGTCTTTTTAGAAAATGCGTTAGAGCTTTTTAACTTCATGGGAAAGGTTGTATAAAAGGATGAAAAATCTATTTGAAGGAAAAAAAGATTTAAATAAATATGTTACTTCTATTTCGATATATGGAGCTGAGTTTCGAGTTTATTATTGGGGAGGATGGCAGCGTCATTTTGGCACAAAAGCGCATGTACACAGTTTTTTTGAGGTGTCTTATGTACTTGGCGGAACTGGAGAATACCAGGAAAGGGATGTTAGTTACCCGCTGGCTCCGCACTCTCTTATTTTGACGCAGCCTAATCAGGAACATAAAATATCCAGTGCACAAGGAATGTATTATTTATATTTTGCATTTGAATTAAAAGAAAGTGATTCAGCTAAGAAATGGAGACATTATATACAAGATTTGCAGCAAGAGGTGCAGCCTGTCATCCATTCGCAAGAAGAAGCGATACATGCTTATTTATGGAAAGCACTCTATCAGTCTGCGATAGATGTAGAACATAGATGGAAAGAAGATATGCTTAAACAGCTTGCTTCTAATTTACTGCCTGCTATATTCGACTCCTTTTACCCATTACCTGAACAGGAATCCAGTTTAAAAGATAATGATGATGATTTTGATGAAAGAAAAATTTTAGTTTATCGAGTTAATCTTTATATAAAGGACAATCTGCAAAAAAATCTTAAAATATCAGAGGTCGCAGATGACTTCTATGTTTCGAAGCGCCATTTGTCCCGGTTGATCAGAGAGGAGACGGGCAAGACATTTACAGAGATTTTACAGGAAGAGCGTCTGAGTTTAGCTACGGAATATTTACGAGGAACCAAGATGTCGATTAAAGATATCGCTACGGCTTGTGGATTTTCCAGCCTGCATTATTTTACAAAAGTATTTACGCAGATTATACGAACTCCTCCAGCGAAATATAGAAAGATATATCAAGGGACGGTGGAATCTGAATTTAAGGAAAGCTAAATAAGGTAAATACAAAATCTTCCCTAAAACAATATATACATGTATTAAAAAACTCTTTCCTAATATAAAAGCTGGGAAAGAGTTTTTTAATGAAATGAATGCTTCAAATATATTTTGATTTAAAAAAAGCTGTCCTATATTTCTTTTGTATATGGAAGAAATAATTAACGATTTTCTTTTTACCGGCGAAATACATCCTACCAATGCCAAATATTTCTTTACTAAGTCTGAACTGCCCTCCCCAGCCATGTCCTGAAAATGCAAAAAAATGGCTGAATTATGCAAATACAATTTAAATATCTTTCTCTATAATATACCAATAGATATGATTACTTCATGGGTATATTTTGATTATTTATTAATTATTTTTGAAATAGTAATCGATTTCAAAAAATGTAATATACGCTGTACAAAAGGAATGCATCACTTATCATTGGAAAGCTATGATTATTTCTGTTTCTATAAGTCTTTAAAAACAGAAGGGTATCCATTTGTTTGTGAGTAGAGCGAGCTTCATTCTTCTATAAAAAGAAAACGCATTCAATATGTTGAATAAGTGATGCTTCTAAAAAGTAATCGGTATGTTAATCCAATAAAGGAAGGGCAGGTAACTTTTATGGTTTTAAGAATAGGTGTTATCGGAACAGGAGCAATTGGGCAGGATCATATTCATAGAATTACACACTCTCTGACAGGAGGAGAGATTGTCGCTGTAACCGATGTAAATAGTGAACAGGCACATGCAGTTGTGGAACGCGAAAGTCTGCAGGCGAAAGTGTACGATAATGGTCATGATTTGATTCAAGCGGATGAAGTAGATGCCGTCATTGTCACATCTTGGGGGCCAACTCATGAAGAGTTTGTGTTAGCTTCGATTGCAGCTGGAAAACCTGTATTTTGTGAAAAGCCGCTTGCGACAACAGCAGAGGGGTGTAAGCGAATCGTAGAAGCTGAAATGGAATATGGGAAACAGCTGGTACAGGTAGGTTTTATGAGACGATATGATAAAGGATATCGTACGTTGAAACAGGCTGTCGATAATAACAAGGTTGGTGAACCGTTGATGCTGCATTGTGCACACAGAGCACCTTCTGTTACGAATTTTAGCGGTGATATGGCAATTACGGATTCGTTTGTACATGAAATTGATGTGCTGAGATGGCTGATTCAGGATGATTATGTTTCTACACAGGTTATCCAGCCAAGAAGAACAAACCTTGCTGAAGAAGGGCTGCAAGACCCGATTATTATATTATTAGAAACGAAAAAAGGGATTCGTATCGATACGGAGATTTTTGTTAACTGTCAATATGGATATGATATTCAATGTAAGGTTGTCGGGGAGACGGGCATAGCTAATTTACCGGAACCGCCTAGCCTTCAAATGCGCAGTCAAGCCAAGCTTTCCACTGATATTCTAGTAAACTGGAAAGAACGCTTTATCGAAGCATATGATGTTGAATTACAAGAGTGGATCAATTCTACGGTCAAAGGTGAGGTGCATGGTCCGTCAGCATGGGATGGTTATGTTGTAGCAGTGACAACGGATGCAAGTATTGAAGCGAAACAAACAGGAAAAATCGTTCCAATAGAAATGCCTGAACAGCCAGCTTTTTATCAAGAGGCTAAAGCAGAACATACTGTTTAAAGGTGATGAAACAAAAATAGTATCAGACAAATTTTTAAAGGAGATGAATAGAATGCGTTTAGCTTATGATCCATCACATTATCGTGATAATACGAACTTAAGGGATACGATTGAGAATGTTGCTCGGTTAGGTTATGAGTATGTGGAGCTTTCCCCGCGGGAGGATTTTATCTGGTTCAATCAATATCCAAAAGTCGATAAGCAGTTAATCAAAGATTTAAAGAGATATTGCTCCGATGCCGGCGTGAAAATTTCATCGGTACTTCCTGTGCAGCAATGGTCTTCTCCCGTAGAAGAAGTAAGGGAAGCAGCGGTTAGAAATTGGAAGCGCTGTATCGAAATCACCTCTGAGCTGGATGTCGATTTGATGAATACAGAATTTGCTGGAGATAAAACACGTCCGACAGACAGTGAAGCAGCATTCGTGAAATCAATGGATGAATTGATGCCTCTTTTTGAAAAAGAAGGAATCAGGTTAAATATCCAATCGCATCCGCATGATTTTATTGAACTGAATACGGAAGCAGTCCGTATGATTCGTGCGTTAGATAAAGATTGGATCAAGCTGGTTTATTCTGTACCGCATGCTTTCTTCTATGATGATGGGATTGGAGATGTGGAGCAACATTTGGAGGAAGCTGGCGACTTGCTTGACCATGTATTGATTGCAGATACGCTGAATCATAAAGCAGCATTTGGGCTGCGTTACATTATCAATCCTCCCGGTGCTAATGTGACCATTCACCAGCATTTAAATCCAGGCGAGGGAGAAATCAATTTTGATGCGCTATATAAGAAGCTAAGAGAAATGAAGTTTGATGGGATTGTGACAAATGCGGTATTTGCTTATCCGGATCGACCGGAGTGGTCCAATGAATTAACGTTGAAATCTATTAAAGAGGGTTTACATTTGGATTAATAAATAGCATGTAAAAATAGAAGGTTAGAGATATAGATGTTTACTCCGTAATATCAGGTATACATAACAGTTTGTATGCTTGATATTACCCTTAAAAAAACTGGTGGATAAACCATGTATGAAGAAAAGCGGTTGAATATGATTGTAAGCGCTTTATTAAGTGTACGCTTTAAAGGGGTATCTTCAAGGGAGGAAAGAGAAAGTGAACACAAAACAAAACTCATTTTTAATTAAGGTTATTATGGTTTCGACATTAGGCGGGCTTCTTTTTGGATATGACACAGGTGTTGTAAACGGTGCGCTGCCTTTTATGGCCGAGTCACTTGATTTAAACTCATTTACACAAGGATTGGTGGCAAGTGCGCTTCTGCTTGGAGCTGCAGTTGGTGCTGTGACAGGAGGCCGGCTGGCTGATTATTTAGGACGTCGTAAAAATATTGTTTATTTAGCTCTGTTATTCTTTTTTGCTACGCTTGGCTGTACACTAGCCCCTAACATAACAGTTATGGTTATTTCTCGTTTCGCCTTAGGAGTTGCCGTAGGGGGAGCTTCTGTAGCGGTGCCTGGTTATCTGGCAGAGATGTCTCCTGCTAACAGAAGGGGGAAATTAGTTACCATCAATGAGCTGATGATTGTATCAGGACAATTGATAGCTTTCATTGTTAATGCGATACTTGGTAACATGGCAGATGTTATTCCAGAAGTATGGCGTTATATGTTAGTTATTGCAGCAATTCCAGCAGTATTGTTATTCTTTGGAATGTTAAAAATGCCAGAAAGCCCTCGTTGGCTTGTGTCAAAGAATCGAACAGATGAAGCTTTGGAGGTTCTTCGCAGAGTTCGCAGCGAGGAAGAAGCACAGATTGAATTGAATGAGATTAAAGAATCCTTTGCGAAAGAAAATGAGAAAGAAAAAACAACGTTTAAGAACATGCTTCAGCTAAAGTGGGTACGTCGTATTCTATTCCTTGGGATTGGTATATCGCTTGTCCAGCAAGGTACTGGCGTAAATTCGATTATGTATTACGGAACACAGATCCTCCGGGATGCAGGGTTTGCGACGCAAGCTGCCTTAGTAGCAAATATTGCTAATGGAGTTATCTCGGTGTTAGCAACTTTTCTTGGAATCTGGCTTCTTGGAAAAGTAGGCCGGCGCCCTATGCTGATTGTCGGACAAATTGGAACAACAAGTGCCTTGCTTCTTATTGCGATATTTGGAAATGTGCTTGTTGATTCTTCGGCGCTTCCTTATGTTGTCCTAACGTTAACGGTTACGTTCCTTGCATTTCAACAAGGTGCTATATCTCCGGTAACATGGCTGATGCTGTCAGAAATATTCCCGACCCGTTTTCGCGGTATAGGAATGGGAACTGCAGTCTTCTGTATGTGGATTTTTAATTTCTTAATTAGTTTAGGTTTTCCCGTATTGCTGGATAAAACAGGTTTATCGATTACGTTCTTAGTATTCGTTGCTTTGGGAATTTTATTGATTACCTTTGCAGCAAGATATTTGCCGGAAACCAAAGGGCTGACATTAGAGCAATTAGAACAGCGTTTTCGGAAGCATGGTGAGCAAAAGGCTTAGGGTAAATCATTAAGCTTACGCAGGCATCAAATAAAGTGAAACTTCCTTCAGTGGGGGATTCTTTCATCTCCCACTTGGAAATAATATGTTTCCTTCATTTCTTGAAGTGAGAGTCTTAAAAAAGTTCTTCGATTGAATGAGTAATCGCAGTAATGTTGGAAGATTAAATCAAATGAATCAAGGTTTGAAGTGATAGAAAAGCGTATGAACTTGAAAGGATATTCAAGCTCATACGCTTTTTCTATTGAATTTAATTTCCAACCTTATCTAATAATATTGTTAGTAATCTCTTTTCATAAAAATTTTGGCTCTGTAATACCAGAAGGAGGCATCAAATTATCAGTGGGAAAAAGTGGCTATTCCGTATTGGCAGGAGTTAGTGAAAAAAGCAGAAGCGTGTGGTATCGAGAAAATTGCACTAGAGAATTTCAGTGCACAGCTGGTTTATAATCCAGAAACATTATTTCGATTACGTAATGCTGTAGGTCCTATCGTGGGCTTGAATTTAGATCCAAGTCATTTAATTTGGATGGGAGCAGATCCGATTCTGGCTGCTAGAGAGCTGGGAGATGCGATTCATCATGTCCATGGTAAAGATGTACGTTTAGAACGGCACTTATCTGGTGTAAATGGTTTGCTAGAAACAAAAGAAATCGATGATGTAGCAAATAGAGCCTGGAATTATGTAGCTGTAGGATGCGGTCAGGATTTACAGTGGTGGAAAGAGTTTTTCTCTGTCGTTAAAATGATGGGATACGATGGGTATGTTTCTTTAGAAATGGAAGATTTAACGATGACTCCTGAAGCAGGGGTCCGGACCTCTGTTGATGCTCTCAAACAAACATTGAGCTTTTAATAAGCAAAGCTAAAGCAGTTTCTAAAATGAAAAGCTGTTCCTGATAAATCTTGTTGTAAAACTAGATGGACAGGACAGCTTTTTTGATACTTAATCAGAAGAACACAAGATAAATATATTGATTTATATACTAAGCAGGGAATGAAATGCTGGTATTTATCTACTTGCTTTTTTAAGAACAAGCTGACTTCAGAATGCAAAAAACGGTCAGCAAATTATAAATACTTTTATCGTTTTTTTATTTAAACTGGAAGTGAGTAGATTAAAACTATTTCAGATCCATATATAGAAAAAAGATAATTAGAAAGTAGGTTATCCATGACAAAAGCAATGAACAGGAACAAAAATTTATTTATGCTGGTATCGTTTTTATTATGGTTTCCGCAATTTATGTATGTTCCAACCTTATCTCCGTATATGGAGCATACAGGGATTCCATATTCCTTTATCGGGGTTATCCTGGGCAGCTACGGATTAACCCAATTATTGTTTAGGCTGCCAATTGGGATAACCTCCGACATCATAAAACTAAGAAAACCATTTATCCTCTTTGGCATGTTTATTAGCATGCTCAGCTGTTTTATATTTCTAACGATGGATGGGGCTGGATGGTTATTGTTTGCACGTGCGCTGGCCGGACTTGCAGCTGCATCATGGGTTGCTTTTACTGTCTTATATCCCATTTATTTTTCAGAGGATAAGGTGCATATAGCAATGGGAAGTATTTCTTTTATTGTCGTGCTGGCTCAATTTCTTGGGATGAGCTTTAGCGGCTATATTGTTGAGGAATGGGGATGGAAGGCGCCATTTTGGATTGGCAGTGTGTTCAGTGTGATTGGATGGGGGCTGGCTTTCTTTATTTATGAACCAAAAAATAAGAAAGTCTCCGAGCCCATTAAGCTAAAAGTATTAATACATATTATCCGCGAACCGTCGCTATTAAAAGTGTCTCTGTTATCCATATTGGCTCATAGTATTATTTTCTCGACCATGTTTGGCTTTACATCAACGTTTGCGTTACAGACAGGTTTTGAAGCGAGTGAGATTACATGGATTGTAGCTGCTTTTATGGTGCCGCACGCGATTGCGACGCTTTTTATGGGAAACGTGATTATTCCTCGCTTAGGAGAGGGGAAGTCCTTGGTGGCTGCCTTTTTGCTGGTGACGATAGCTACTGTGCTTATTCCGTTCGCACAGCTGAAGAGTATCTTTTTGGTCATTCAGGGATTGCAGGGCTTTTCCTTAGGAATGATTTTCCCGCTGCTGCTGGGGATGTCTATCCAATCGATTAAACCTGCAAAAAGAGCAACAGCTATGGGGGCGTATCAATCTATCTATGCAATAGGTATATTTGTTGGTCCATTTTTAGCAGGAGTGGTTAATTCGCAGTTTGGTCTCGCATCTGGGTTCTATTTTGCAGGTGGATTAGGGATGATAGCGACGCTGCTTGTCGCCATTTGGTATAGGGGGAAGATATTTACTCGTCTTTCATTTGGCAATAAGGATACAAAGAAGCATCATGCAATTTAAAACTACTAACATTATATGATAGGAGGCAGAAGGAATCATGACAATAAACATTTCGGGTGCGCCATGCTGCTGGGGAGTTGATGATCCTAAGAACCCTTACCTTCCAGATTGGAAAGACGTTTTAAAAGAAGCGCATCTGGCCGGATTTACAGGGGTTGAGACAGGTCCGTACGGTTATTTACCCCTTGATACAAGTGTTTTAAAAGAAGAACTGGAAAAAAATGAACTTACGATTGTAGCAGGGACTATCTTTGATGATCTTGTCTCCGAGGCCAATCTGCCTAATCTGCTTCAACAAGTAGAGGCTATTTGTTCTTTAATCACGCAGATGCCGCAAGAACAAGCGGGAGACAATCAAAAGTTTAAGACACCTTATCTGATTGTGATTGATTGGGGCCATGATGAAAGAGATTATGCAGCAGGTCACCCTGATCAGGCGCAGAGATTATCAAATAAGGCATGGGGTAATATGATCTCTCATATTACCCAAATTGCAAAGAAAGCTGCGCAAGAATACGGTGTTCGTGCAGTGGTGCATCCACATGCCGGTGGGTACATTGAATTTTCGGATGAAATATTGAAACTGACAGAGGACATTCCGTATGAAGTAGCCGGTCTTTGTTTAGATACAGGACATTTACTTTATTCAAAAATGGATCCGATAGAATGGCTGGAAAAGCTATATCATCGTGTAGACTATATTCATTTTAAAGACATTGATATAGATGTCTACCGACAAGTCATGAATAAAAAAATCCGTTTTTTTGATGCCTGTGCGGAAAATGTAATGTGTCCTATAGGTGAAGGTGTTATTGATTATAAAGAAATATATGAGTTATTAGCTGTAAAATTAAAATATGAAGGGTTTATCACGATCGAGCAGGAGCGTGATCCTCGAAATGCAGGCAGCAGTTTAGCCGATGTGAAAAAAAGTGTCGCATTTTTAGAAGAGCTTGGGTTTAATAAATAAGTTCAAGCTTTCCAATGTAATTGTAATAAAGCGTATGAATAAGGCCACCCAGCCCAGCTTTATACGCTTTTTACAGTAATTTATCACACCGTGTCAAATTACTTTACACTTCTTCATTTTCTCATAGATTTTTAGATGATATTCATGTAAAATAAATACAATTACTGTAATTGTATTTTTGTGAAAAAACAGACAATTGAAAAGGGGGAGATGTGGAAGTGGAAAGCATACAGGCAATAGTGGATACGGTTAATGGTATCGTCTGGGGGCCGATTACGCTCGTACTGATTGTAGGAACGGGAATATTTTTAACATTGCGTCTGGGATTTTTACAAGTAAGAGATTTACCTTATGCGCTTAAATTAACATTCTCTAAAAGTAAAAATAAAGACAAAAACGAAAAAGGAGATATTTCTCATTTCCAATCATTGATGATTGCTATGGCGGCGACACTGGGAATTGGTAATATGACTGGAGTTGCTTCAGCTGTGCTCCTTGGCGGTGTTGGTGCGCTATTTTGGATGTGGCTGGCGGCATTTTTTGGGATGGCCACAAAATATGGTGAAGCTATCTTAGCTGTTAAATACCGTACCGTCAATCATAAAGGGGAAATATCAGGCGGTCCAATGTATTATATTGAAAAGGGATTGGGCTGGAAATGGTTAGCTGTTTTGTTTGCGCTGTTTGGCTTTTTAGCATCCTTTGGAATTGGAAATATGACGCAATCGAATACTGTTGCCGGTTCCTTACAAGCTACTTTTAATATTAACCCATGGGTTACGGGAATCATCTTGATGGCGCTCACTGCATTAGTTTTGCTTGGCGGAGTGAGAGGCATTGGAAGAGTAACTGCTATCTTTGTCCCATTTCTGGCTTTGTTTTATATAGCTGGCGGACTGATTATTGTTATTTTAAATATTACGGAAGTTCCTGCGGCGTTTGCAGTTATTTTTGAGGCTGCATTTAATCCGGAAGCTGTCGGCGGGGGAGCTATCGGTTTAGCGATTCGATACGGGATTGCCCGCGGGGTGTTCTCCAATGAAGCGGGTCTTGGTTCAGCGCCAATTGCGGCAGCGGCAGCGAAGACGGATTATCCAGGGCGGCAGGCGTTAGTATCGATGACAGGAACATTTCTGGATACGATCGTGGTTTGTACGATTACCGGACTTGTTGTGGTGATGAGCGGGCTGCATTTGCAATTTGGAGCAGATGCAGCACCTGTCATTACAGGAGAAGCTTTTGACTTTTTCTTGCCTGGATTAGGTAATTATATTGTTGTATTCGGCCTTATTTTCTTTGCTTATTCCACTATTCTGGGCTGGTCCTATTATGGGGAGAAATGCTTCGGTTATATTTTTGGAGATCGAAATACAATCTATTATAAAATCATTTTCTGTCTGGTTATCCTGTTTGGTGCGGTTCAATCTGTGCAGTTAGTATGGGATCTTGCGGATATATTCAATGGATTAATGGCAGTGCCCAACTTGATTGCGCTCTGTTTATTATCCGGCGTGATTGTATCTGAAACAAATAAATTTAGAGAAGTACGGAGAAAGGAAAAAGAGGAGGAGAGGAAGCAGAAGCTGGCTGGTTAATGATTGCTGTAATAAATGATAAAGTTACAGTAATTTTCTATCGGACATATAAAGGAAATAATTGAGGGGAAATCAATTCGTATAAAAAGTGACTTCTTTGCATCCATGGAAGTCACTTTTTAGGTTTCTCAATAATTGAATTTAATTGCAGCTATAGGATTTATTCGTTCTAAAAGGTTGTCTTCAGGATTTCCAAATAATATCACTTCTCCAGTAACAAGAGTCCCGTTTACAAGAGGACAGCTATGTAAGCCAAGCTGAGCTGTTCTTTTTAATCTGTTTTATTTATTATAAAATACCTTTAGAAATAATAGATGCTCCTATCCTCATATAACAGGAGTATCTCAGTAAAAGTTATTCTTTTTATTTTATTATACCGTTGTATATCCTATATTATTTCACCAAATTTCACCTGAAAACATATTAAAATAGGCGGATATATCTTCTTTTATATACAAACAAATCTCATGATTTTAAAAGATAAATTAGAATAATTTGCATATTATAATTTTATATGTTTAAATAGATTCTACTTTAAGTTATTTTTCCTACAGTTCTCTATAGATGTGGCTGATGAAAATAACATTGTGAATCTTAACGTATTTTTCAATCATACAAGTTCATTTATAGAATCAAAAATTTCATATTTCTATAATCACTAGGGGAGCGATTTTTATCGCTGAGAAAGGAAACTTGACTCTTATAACCTGATTTAGTTAAGACTAACGTAGGGAAGTGATGACTTACTTAAGTAGATAATAATCTAGTTATGTATTCATTTCCCATTCATCTGTATTCGTTGAATGGGTTTTTTAATGCTTATGTCATAAATTCAATAAAAGAGATACCAATTTAATAAGAATGTAGGGGGACCAGTGTTGCTGGTTGAGATACTATCCGTAAGATATAGACCCTTAGAACCTGATCTGGTTGAGACCAGCGTAGGGAACATGCAAAGTAATTTCTATCATAAGGAAATGTATGTACCCTGGGCTTCATGTCTGGGGTATTTTTATTTGGAAGGAGGTTTGCATATTTAATTAGTTGATGATTGCTTTTAAGACATAATAATACACTTTTTGTTAGAGGGAAGGTGAGAACGAAGGATGAGAGAACAAAATAAAAAAATAGCTCTTCAGTTTCAAAACGTAAATTTCTATTACAAAAATGATGCAGGGAAAATTCCTATATTAAAAAATATGAATCTTTCTATTGCGGATGGTGAATTTGTAAGCATTATCGGTGCAAGTGGGTCCGGCAAGTCGACAATTTTCCGTCTAATTGTCGGATTGGAGGAACTGAAAAGCGGAACTATCTATTTAAACGAGGATCCAGTAACCAATCGTTCTGGAAAAGTTGGTTATATGCCTCAACAGGATTTATTGATGCCATGGCGGACTGTTCAACAAAATGCAGCTCTTCCATTGGAACTGCAAAAGGAAAATCATCTCGATAGAAGAACTGTTCAAAACTTGCTGGAGGCCTTTGGGTTAAAAGGATACGAGAATAAATACCCTCATGAATTATCTGGGGGAATGCGGCAACGGGTTTCCTTTTTAAGAGCCACGTTATCCGGATCTAATGTGTTGTTGTTGGACGAACCTTTTTCAGCCTTAGATGCAATGACCAGGTTATATATGCAGGAATGGTTATTAGAACAGTGGGAACAACAGCAATCTACTATTTTGTTTATAACACATGATATTTCAGAAGCATTATTTTTGTCTGACCGCATTTTCGTCATTACGGATACCCCATTTACAACATTAAAAGAAATTAACGTACCTTTAGAACGACCAAGACGGCAATACGATTTAGATAAAAAAGAAGTGACGGAGCTAAAAAATAATTTACTTGATCAGTTTCGGATGAGGGTGTAAACCATGAAAAATTATCTTTATTCTATTATTTTGATCACAATCTTTTTACTTATATGGGAAGCTGGAGCGCGGTTTATTGATACATCATTTATTTTACCAGCGCCAACCGAAATTGTGATGAAGCTATGGGAATTAAAAACAGAGCTCTTGTTGCATCATCTTCCTATTACGCTTCTTGTTATTTCCATTGGACTTGGGATTTCATTGGTACTGGGAGTTACTTTAGCAATAAGCATGAATCTATCTAAAACATTACAACAAGCGATTTATCCGATTTTAATTGCATCACAAACTATTCCTATTATTGCATTGGCGCCCATTTTTGTACTTTGGTTCGGATATTCCATCTGGAGTAAAGTTATCGTTACAATTATCATTACCTTTTTTCCTATTACCGTCAGTACATTCGATGGTTTTCGGTCAACAAGCAAAGAGCTGAAAGAATTATTTCAAACATTAGGTGCATCTAAAAGACAGATTTTTTTCAAATTAGAAGTCCCATCTGCACTGCCATCTTTTTTTTCAGGGCTAAAAGTAGCGGTGCCGATGAGTGTGATTGGAGCAGCAATAGGAGAATGGCTGGGTGCACAAGCAGGTTTAGGGTATTTTAGTCGTCGGATGATGACACAGTTTAATGGAGCGGGTGTTTTTGCTCCAATTGTTCTTCTTTCTTTGATTGGAATTTTATTGTTTATTACTGTTGTTTTATTAGAAAAATATATATTGAAATGGAGAAGATCTTAATATGAAAAAATTATCAATAATAGTTGGTATTCTAATAAGCTTTATTAGTTTAAGTGCTTGTGGAAATGAAAAGGAAGAATCTATAGCAGAGGATAATAAAAACGTAAAAGAAACAAATACCGTTTCTATTATGCTTGATTGGTACCCGAATGCTGTACATAGTTATCTATACGTAGCAGAAGAGAAAGGGTATTTTGAAGAAGAGGGAATCGATGTTGATATTCAATTTCCAGCAAATCCGACAGATCCGCTGTCACTTGCAGCTTCAGGCAATGTGACGATGGGATTATATTACCAGCCTGATGTGATTGCAGCAAGAGCAAATGAAAATATCCCTGTTAAATCCGTGGCTGCTATTGTTCGGGAGCCATTAAATCACATTGTTTACCGTTCCGATGATCCGGTAAATTCTCCGAAAGATTTAGAAGGGAAGCAGGTAGGGTATCCTGGAATTCCTGTTAATGAAGCAATTGTTCAAACAATTGTTGAACATGACGGTGGAGATTATGAAAAAGTAGATATGCTGAATGTGGAATTTGAATTGGGTTCTTCTCTTATTTCTGAGCAGGTTGATGCTGTAAGTGGTATGTATGTAAACCATGAAGTGCCAGTTCTGCGCAGTGAAGGCTATGATATTGATTTTATTAATCCAGTAGATTACGGGGTTCCTCACTTTTATGAAATTGTCGCTGTTACCAGTGACGAGACATGGGAAGAGGAACAGAAAAATATTGAAGCATTTTGGCGGGCTGCACGAAAAGGATATGATTTCATGATTGAAAATGAAGAAGAGGCACTGCAAATCCTGCTTGATCACCAGGATGAAGGAAACTTTCCCTTAGAAAAAGAAATAGAAACAGAAAGCTTGTCTATTCTCTTACCAAAAATGGAATCAGAGCAAGGTTTTGGATCACAAGAAAAAGCTTCATGGGAAGAAACAGCAAAATGGTTAAAGGAATATGGAGTAATTAAAGAAATTCCAAACATCGATGATATATTTATCAATATTGAATAATAATTATTATTTTTTGAGGAAAGCCATTATTGACAGTAATGATTCAATTGAAGAAAAAAGAGTTATTAAACGAGAATATCAAGAAAAACTTATCTAAATCGAGTGCAGTTCCCTTTTATGAAAGTTTTAAAATCCAGTTATACCATGTATAATAGGGCTATAAACATAAAGTCAATGGATACAATATATTAAATAGACTATAAAATAGCGCTTAAATAAATGAAAAGGAATTAGTGAAATGGGAAGAGGGACTGGTAGGATGAAAGTGACGATATATGATGTAGCAAAGGAAGCAAATGTATCGATAGCAACTGTTTCAAATGTCATCAATAAAAAAGGGAGGATTGGTGAAAAAACAAGAAAACGGGTTTACGAGGCAATGGAAGCATTGAATTATGAACCCAATGTAATCGCATCTGCATTAATGGGGAAGCAAACAAAAACAATTGGTCTGCTTATTCCTGATTTAGCTAATCCTTTTTTTTCAGAGCTGGCAAGAAGTATTGAAGACCGCAGTCATGAGCTTGGTTATAATATTGTAATTTGCAGTACAGATTATCAGGAAGATAAAGAAAATAAATATATCGGCTTATTAAAACAAAAAAGAGTAGACGGCTTTATATTTGCATCTGGTTTTGAAAAACTGACAAGAGTGGAAGAATTAATGAAAGAAGATATCCCCATAGCTATTGTAGCTAGAGATTATCCAAATTTCTCTGTTAATGCTGTAGTAATTGATGATTACATGGGCGGGTATATAGCTGCGGAACATTTAATTGAGAAAGGTCATAAGAAAATCAGTGTGGTTGCAGTGGATATATATAGCAACCGGGAAAGAATACGCGGTTTTAAAGATGCCTTGTCCAAGCATCATTTGCAAATCGCCCAAGAAATTGATTTTATCGGAGAAATAGACAAAAATCATATGGATGTCGGCAGAAAAGTGGCGGAGAGATATCTCCAATGTGAAGATAGAGCCACTGCTATGTTTGCTTGTAATGATTTATTAGCAATTGGAGCCATTCAAGCGGCGAAACAAGCAGGCTTAAAAGTGCCGGAGGATTTGTCAGTTGTCGGGTTCGATAATACGAATATAGCATCAATTGTTGACCCGCCATTAACCACTGTTTCACAGCCTATACAATTAATGGGACGAGAAGTGATGGATTTAATTATTTCTGTGTTTAAAGGAGAAAGAGAGGATAATGTACGTGTGACATTGACACCTACATTAGTTGAAAGAGAATCAACAAGTGAATTATAAACATCAAAAAATGAATGGAGCAAGAAGCTTTATTCATTTTTGATTGACTTATTGTGTTTTAATGAATACAATAGAAATATATAATTTGGATAAAGCGCTTAATCAAAAGGCGAGGGATTGTACAAATAGCTTGCATCGCAATGATATGTATTTCTTGGCTGCAAATAGAATCCTCACTAAAATTGGAAGCGCTTTATTTGAGGAGGGCTAATTATTAATAGAAATAAAATTGGGATTTGTCTATGGTCCTTGCCAATTGAAGGTCCTTATGGCTGTAAGTTAGCTGCTGATTTGGGATTAGAAGGTATCCAGCTGGAATTGGGTTCATACGAAAAGAATTTTCCTTTATCAAAAAAGAGTGTTCAAGAAGCATATCTTGAAGCTGCGGAGAAGTATAATATTACCTATCCATCGATTGCGGTAAGGGTTACAGATGATTATAGTATTACTGATTCAGATGAATCAAAGAGCAGAAAAATTATAATGGAAGCGGTCGAAAAAGGGATTGATACTGCAAAAGCAATGAATATCCCGGTGGTGATGATACCTACCTTTGAAAAAAGCGAGATAAGAACAGCTTCTGATTTCCAAAAGGTCGTAGAAGTATTTAAACATATATGTGATTATGGCTTAGAAAAAGGAATTACAATAGCTGCTGAAAACGTACTTTCTGTGGCTCAAACACTGGATTTGTTTGAAAAAGTTGGTAAGCCTAATTTACAGCTTTATTTTGACACGCAGAATTACTATTTAAATAAAGGCTATGAAACGCCCAAAATGATTAAAGAGTTCATTCCTTTGTTTTGCAATCAGCTTCATGTAAAAGATGGGAAAGGTAAAGATCTGAGCGGTGCTCTACTAGGAGAAGGAGATACCGATTTTTATGAATCTATAAAGGAGTTAAAGAAACATCGTTATTCTGGCTGGTATATTATAGAGAATTATTATAATCAAAAGCCATTATCATCACTTCATGATGACCCGGTAGAAATCTTAAAAAAAGATGTTGGCATACTTAAAGAAGCGATAAAAAATTATTAATTTTTAACCGCTGCATCTATATTAATAATAAAAAATGAAGAAATAGCATTGACTTATTTGGTTTTAGTGCATAAAATGAATACTATAACCATAAGGTGAAGCGCTTAATCAAAATGTGAGAAGGAGAGAAATAAGTGTCTTTTAATACAATGATTGTTCAATCTGGCGGTCCGACAGCTGTTATTAATAATTCATTAATCGGTATAGTAGATGGTTTAACCAGTCATTCCTTCGATGGAGAAATTTATGGGGCTGTCGGTGGGATTTATGGTCTATTACATGAAGATTTTATTTCTTTATCTTCTTTATCAGCCAGTGAACGTTACCAATTACGTTGGACCCCTGGGGCAGCACTTGGAACCTGGCGTCATAAATTGGTAGAAACAGACTTAGAAAAGATTATCCAAGTTTTAAAAAAGAATCAAATCAGATATTTCTTCTACATTGGCGGAAATGGTTCCATGAATGTTGCAAAAATGGTAGATGATGCTGCAAAACACGCTGGCTATGAACTAACCGTTATTGGCGTTCCTAAGTCCATTGATAACGATTTGATTGGGACGGATCACACGCCGGGTTATGGGAGTACAGCGAAATTTCTGGCTACATCCGTGCTTGATGTCAATATGGATATGATCAGTTATCCAGAAAGTAATGGCGTTACTATTATTGAAACGATGGGAAGGCATACGGGCTGGCTTGCCGGTGCTTGCTCTTTGGCTGAAGATTATTTACAGGGAAACAGCCAATTGTTGATTTATATTCCAGAAGTTCCTTTTCACATGGAAACATGTTTAAAAAAACTCACCAATGCTCACAAGGAAAAAAGAAATACAATACTCGTTGCAGCAGAAGGAATTCGAAAAGAAAATGGACAGCTGGTATGTGACGATTTGGCTTATGATGCATTAGGGAGGCCGAAATTAGGAGGGGTATCTTCTTATTTAAAAGATACCATTGAAGAACAGGCTGATATCAAAGCGCGCTATATAACAGCCAGCGTGTGGCAAAGAAGCAGTATGACACTTGCTTCTAAAACAGATGTAGATGAAGCTTACAAACTGGGAATACATGCGGTTTTATTGGCACATGCTGCATACAGCGGTGTTATGGTAGGGTTGAAGAGAGAGGAAAGTGACGAGGATTACGATGTTTCTTATCAAAAGATACTTTTATCGCAAGTAGTTGGCAAAGAAAAGTTTATTCCGAGAAATTGGTATAATCAGAAAGAAAATACAATGAAAAAGGAATTTAAATCCTATGCTTCTCCAATTATTCAAGGAGAGATGGTTGTTCCTATGAAGGAAGGTCTTCCAATTTATCAACGAGTTATTTAATATTTTTTGCTGTTTTGATAAAACGCTTAAACGTAAATAATTCGAGGAAAGGTAGTGATGAAATGAAAAAGGTACGCTGTGCTGTTATCGGTGTGGGCAGGCTGGGTATTGTTCACGCAAAAAACATTGAAACTGGCGTTAAAGGAGCTGAAGTGGTTGCTGTTGCAGCTTCGAGAATAGAAAGTGCCAAGAGAGCTGCTGAAGAGCTGGGGATTTCCCGATGGACGAATGATTTAAAGGAAATATTTGAAGATGAAAATATTGATGCAGTTATTATCGTAACTCCAACGAATACACATGCAGATTTAATTATTCAGGCAGCAAGAAGCAAGAAACATATTTTTGTAGATAAGCCGGTGACAGAAACGCTGGAGCAGGCATCTGAGGTAATCAAAGAAGTGAAAGAAAACGGTGTATACTGTCAGGTTGGCTTTATGAGAAGGTTTGACCCGGCCTACGTGACTGCGAAATCTCGTATTGTAAATGGAGATATTGGTCAGCCGCTATATTTCAAAGGAATAAGCAGAGATCCAGGCTCTCCGCCAGAATCTTTTATCAAAACTAGCGGAGGTATATTTATAGATTTAAATATTCATGAATACGATATTGCGAGATTTTTAATTGGAGATGAAGTGAAATCCGTGCAATCGTTTGGAGAAGTGCTCGTCCATCCTTTTATGAAGAAGTATGAGGATGTAGACCAGTCTATTTCGGTACTAAACTTCCATAATAAAGGCGTTGCACAGATAGAAGGAAGCAGAAATTCCAGCTTTGGCTACGATGTTCGCGGTGAGGTAGTTGGTACAGAAGGGTCTATTCAAATTGGTTCTCTGCAGCACCATAACAATATTATATTACAAGACAATAAAAGCTATCATGATAATATTCCTGATTTTATCACAAAATTTGAAGACGCTTTCTTGGAAGAAGTAAAGCATTTTATTGAATGTATCCAAAATCAAGTGAAGCCAACCGTGGATGAAGTGGATGGAAAAAAATCTTTAGAGGTATCTATTGCAGCGACAGAGTCATTTAAAAAGCAAGAGATTGTTTACTTATAAGGAGGAATGAAAAATGGAATCTATTCAATATGCAAATGAAAGTGTTGAAGTAAAACCGCAAACAATTCGACTTACCATGGGACAAGCTTTGTTAAAATTCCTTGACAATCAATATATTGAATTCGATGGAGAAGAACGAAAATTTATCAAAGGGATGTTTGGTATTTTCGGACATGGAAATGCGACAGGCTTAGCAGAGGCTTTAGAAAGACAGGAAAGTAATCTGCCGCTTCTTCAAGGAAAAAATGAACAGGGGATGGTACATGCTGCAACGGCATATGCAAAGCAAAAAAATCGACTGGAGATTTTTGCGTGTACCACATCTATTGGTCCGGGGGCTTTAAATATGGTAACGGCAGCTGGAACAGCTACGGTTAATCGTATCCCAGTACTTCTTTTACCTAGTGATAATTTTGCTACCAGGCAGCCTGACCCGGTTTTACAGCAAATTGAAAACCCATCGGATTATACCGTTTCTGCTACGGATGCTTTTAAGTCGGTAAGCAGATATTGGGACCGGATCGTTCGTCCGGAACAGCTGATGACAGCAGCAATTAATGCAATGCGCGTTTTAACAGACCCAGTTGAAACAGGAGCAGTTACGTTAGCACTGCCGCAGGATGTTCAGGCGGAAGCTTTTGATTATCCAGTTGAATTCTTTAAAAAGCGTGTTCATGTAATAGAAAGAAGAACACCGAGTGAAGTAACGCTTGAACGGGCGGTTGAACTAATTAAATCGAAGAAAAAACCTTTTATTATCGCTGGCGGAGGTACACACTATTCATTCGCTGCGGAAGCGTTAAAGCAGTTTGCAGAAAGATTTGAAATCCCTGTTGGGGAAACACAGGCAGGCAAAAGTGCTATTGCATGGAACCATCCATTAAATATGGGAGGAGTTGGAGCAAATGGCTCCAAAGCATCTAATGTACTCAGCAAAGATGCAGATTTAATTATTGCAGTTGGAACAAGGCTTACGGATTTCTCAACATCATCAAAAGTAGCTTTTCAAAATCCAGATGTTTCGTTTTTAAATATTAATGTCAGTTCCTTTGATGCAATGAAAATGGAATCTCAACTGCTGGTGTCAGATGCTAAAACAGCATTAAATCAATTAGGAGAACAACTACAGAAAGTAAATTACAAAACGGCTTATGATGAAAATGAGCTGACCAGCTTAAAAGAAGCTTGGGATAATGAAGTAGATCGCTTATTTAATCTGAAAAGTGAAGAAGGGTTAGAGCAGTCTCAGGTAATCGGGGAGCTTAATCAATTTATTGATGAGAAGGATATTATCACATGTGCAGCTGGCAGTCTTCCAGGAGATTTACTGAAGCTGTGGAGAAGTAAACATCCGAAAACCTATCATATGGAGTATGGTTTCTCAACAATGGGATATGAAGTCCAGGCAGCGCTGGGAATTAAAATGGCTGAACCGGAACGGGAAGCTTATACTCTTGTAGGTGATGGAAGTTACCTGATGATGCATTCAGAGCTTGTAACCAGTCTTCAAGAAAAACAAAAAATCAATATTATTCTATTTGATAACCATGGTTTCCAATGTATTCATGGATTGCAGGTAGGACAAGGAAGTGAAGGCTTCGGAAATGAATTCCGCTACCGGGAACAATCTACGAATCAATTAAGCGGTGATTATATGGAAATTGATTTTGCCGCACATGCGAGAAGCTTAGGGGCAAAAGGATATACAGCCAATACCGTAGAAGAGCTCCGCGATGCATTGAAAAAAGCAAAACAGGATACGATATCTACTTTGATTCATATTAAAACACTTCCTAGTAAAGTGGAGGGCTATGATTCATGGTGGCGTCTGGGTGTTGCAGAGATTTCAAATAGCGAATCTGTAAAAAACGCCTATGAAAATATGGAAGAAAAATTGAATCAAGCAAGAAAATACTAAGCTTTAGATAGAATGAAGGAGGATAATTATGTCAGAATTATTAGTAAAACCAAAACAAACACCAGAGGCGGATGGAAGCGTTATTAAGGTGTCTCCGGAAGATGCTGGATGGGGATACGTTGGATTTGAAGTATATCAACTGCAGGAAGGTCAATCTTTTACAAAAGAAACTGGAGACAGGGAAGTAGCAGTTGTACTGCTATCCGGTAAAGCAGATGCTTCAACCAATTCAAGTTCCTGGGACAATATCGGCAAAAGAACAAGTGTATTTGATGATTCGCCTGCATATACGGTTTATGTGTCTTCTAATGATCAGATTAACTTAAAGGCACTTACGGATTTAGAAATTGCTGTGTGCTCTGCTCCAGGGAAAGGAACTTATGAAGCTCGGTTAATTACGCCGGAAGATGTGGCGGTAGCAAGACGCGGTTACGGAAGTTTAGAAAGAGAAATTCATAATATATTACCTGCGGATAAGCCGGCAGACAGCCTATTTATATTTGAAGTATTCACACCGGAAGGGAATTGGTCCAGTTATCCACCGCATAAGCATGATCAGGAAAAACTGCCTGAGGAAAGCTATCTGGAGGAAACATATTATCACCGTACCAATTCTCCAGAAAATGCTTTTGCAATTCAACGTGTTTATACGGATGATAAATCACTCAATGAAACAATTGTTGTAAAAGATGGTGATTTGGTCCTTGTGCCAAAAGGGTATCACCCTGTTTCGAATCCACCAGGATACAAATTATACTATTTGAATGTGATGGCTGGTCCAGTTCGCGAATGGAAGTTTACGAATGATAAAGACCACGAATGGTTGTTGGAGAAAAATTAGATGTGATAGGGGGCTGCCTCTAAATGAACAGGCAGCCTTCATCTAATTTTGGTTAAGAAAGGAAGGTAAATTATGAGCTTAGAAAAACTGCCATTTCAATTAGGAATCCATCCGATAAATTGGGTTGGTGAGGATGTCTTAGAGCATGGAGATTTTTATACGTATGAGCAAGTCATGTCTGAGATATCTGCCCTAGGATTTAAAGGTACAGAAGTAAGCAGAAAATTCCCCGCAGCTAAGCAAGATCTGAAACAAGCGCTTCAACAGCACGGCTTACAACTGACAACGCAATGGAAATCTGTGTTGTTCTCAGATCCAAAGCGGCATAAAGAAGAGTTGAAGGCTTATCGGGAGCATGCAGCGTTTTTAAAGGAATTTGGCTGTAAAGTGATTAGTACAGCTGAGATTGGCGGTTCCATCCTGAATCAGGATCCACGGCGCGGTCAGGATGAAACAGATGTAAAACGTTTGGACGAAGAAGGCTGGAAATACTTTGTGGAAGGACTGCATCAAGCAGGCCAAATCGCCAAGGATAATGATATGGATCTCGTTTATCATCATCATGCAGGAACAGTAGTGGAGCAGCCGGAGGAAATTGCTAAACTGATGGACATGACAGATGAAAACCTTGTGTCGCTTCTTTACGATACGGGACATGGCTATTATGGCGGAAATGCCCCGTTGACACTTTTAGAAAAATATTTCCATCGTGTGAAATATGTTCATTTAAAAGACGTACGTCAAGAAGTTTTAAACCAAGCTAGAGCAGAGAAATTTCCGATTAGGAAGTGCATTCGAAGCGGAATGTTTACAGTACCGGGAGACGGTGTACTTGATTTTGAGCCGATTTTTGAACTTTTAATCAAAAATAATTATTCTGGATGGGCTTTGATTGAGGGAGAGCAAGACCCAATTGACCATAATCCATATGAGTATGCTAAAAAGTCGAAGCAATTCATTCAGGATACAATCGAAAAAATAACCACATCAGATAAAACAAAACATTCGTGATGAAATGACAGCAGGGAGGATGAATCAAATGAAAGAGGTAATTCGTTGCGCAGTACTAGGGCTGGGAAGATTAGGATACTGGCACGCAGAAAATTTAGCATATCAGGTAAAAGGGGCAGAGCTTGTTACCGTTATCGACCCATTAGCTGGAAGAGCAGAACAGGTTGCGAAAGAGCTTGGTGTAAGCAATTGGTCACAAGAGCCAGATGTTGCATTTCATGATGACACGATTGATGCAGTTGTGATTGTTACACCAACATCAACGCATGCAAATTTAATTACACGTGCAGCTAAAAATGGGAAGCATGTTTTTGTAGAAAAGCCATTAACTCAAGAATTAAGTGATGCTGACAAAGTCATTAACACGCTGCAACAGGAGAATGTATTCTGTCAAGTTGGATTTATGAGAAGATTTGATCCTGCTTATGCGGAAGCGAAAAAGAGCATCGCAGCTGGAGATATTGGAAAGCCATTATATTTTAAAGCAGCAAGCAGAGATGGAAATGTTCCGCATGAAGAATTTATTAAACACAGCGGAGGGATTTTCCTGGATGTAGCTATCCACGACTATGATATTGCCCGTTTTTTAATGGGACAGGATGTATCTTCTGTTCAATCTACGGGAAGTATTTTACTAGAGTCCAATCAATTTATGGAGAAATATAATGATGTCGATCAAGGCTTAACTTATTTAACCTTTGATGGTGGTGCAACAGGTGATGTTGAAACCATGCGCATCGCTCCATATGCTTATGACATCCGGGGAGAAGTTGTCGGAACAGAAGGAGCTATCCAGATTGGTTCGATGCGTTCTACCGATGTAAAATTATTAACCAATAAAGGAAGTACCCATGATTTAATTCAGGATTTTCCATCCCGTTTTCAGAATGCTTATTTGTTAGAAATGATTCATTTTATTAGTTCTGTTCAGCAGGGAAAAACACCAAACTGTACTGCTGCTGATGGAAAAGCAGCTTTAGAAATTGCTTCAGCAGCAACAGAATCATTTCTTTCAGGTAAAAAGGTAGAGTTAAAGAAAGATACAGAGAAAACAGTGATTTAATATAACTAAATGTAATCTGAGAAATAAGAATAAAAACATTGGCTAATTTGTTAGCTGATGTTATACTTATAAGCATAAGATTAAGCGCTTAACCAAAATGTTTTTAGGAGGAGTAGAAAATGAGTACATTACTTCAAGAAGAACAAAAAGATTTACTAATTAACAAATCCAAGGAGGCTCGTAAGCAGCTTATTAAAGCGGTAAATCACGCTGGAGCGGGTCATATTGGCGGACCAATGTCGGCAATGGATCTATTCATAAACCTTTATTTCAATGAATTGAATGTATCTACGGAGGATCCAGACAATGATAATAGAGACCGATTTGTATTATCCAAAGGGCATTCAGCAATCGGTTTATACGCCGCGTTAGCCGTTCGAGGATTTTTTCCAATCGAAGAATTGAAAACATTTGATTCGCTAGATTCTCGCCTGCAAGCACACCCGGATATGACCATTCTGCCGGGATTAGATATGTCTACTGGATCGCTTGGCCAAGGGATATCAGCAGCTGTAGGAATGGCTCTTGGAGCAAAACTGCAGAATAAAGAGTTCCGTACTTACTGCATCGTTGGTGATGGAGAATCTCAAGAAGGTCAGGTATGGGAAGCGGCAGATGTCGCTTCAAAATATAAGCTGGATAATCTTGTTGCCATTTTAGATAATAATAAAATCCAACAATTCGGCTGGGATGCTGGCAACGGGAAGCGGGAAATACCTGCTGTCAATGCCCATGGACGCTGGGAAGCATTCGGATGGCATGTTATTGATATAGATGGCCATAATCATGAAGAAATCACAAATGCATTTCACGAGGCAAAACAGGTTTCAGGAAAGCCAACTATCATTATTGCAAATACAGTGAAAGGAAAAGGTGTCTCCTTTATGGAGGATACCATAAAATGGCATTCCAGAGTACCGACAGATGAAGAACTAGAGCTAGGTCTTAAAGAATTGGAAGCGGGGGTATAACAACATGAAGACAATTTTATCTGCTGAAAAACAAACCATGAGAGATGGACTAAGTAAAACAATGCTGCGGTTATCTCAAGAAGATGAGAACGTATATGTTTTGGACGGAGATTTAGGGACATCAACAAAGGCTGATGTTGTTGCAGACAATAACCCGGAGAAATTCCTGCAAATGGGGATTGCTGAACAAAATATGATGAGTGCTGCAGCCGGTTTAGCGACAACAGGAATACAGCCATGGACATTTAGTTTTGCCGCATTTTTGTCTAAAAGATCTATTGACCAAATTCAAGTTCAAATCGCACAGCCAAAATTAAATGTAAAAATGATTGGCGGTTACAGTGGATTACTGACAGGGTTAACCGGAAAAACACATCAATCCTTAGAAGATATCGCTATTTTCCGTACCTTGGCGAATATGGTTGTACTTGCTCCAGGAGATAGTAAAGAAGTGGAAAAAGTAATGGAGTTTGCACATCAATATGATGGACCAGTTTATATTCGTGTAGCAAGAGACGCGTATCCTATTCTTTTCGATGATGATTATACGTTTGAACTTGGTAAAGCTGTAACCCTTAAAGAAGGAACAGATGCAACGATTATTTCTACTGGCACACAGACCAGCCGTTCTGTTGAAGCTGCAGAAAAATTAGAAGAAGAAGGTATTTCTGTAGAAGTGCTTCATATGCCGTCAATTAAGCCGTTAGATACGGAAGCAATTGTAAAGGCTGCTGAAAAAACGGGAGCCATTGTAACAGCAGAGGAACACAGTATTATTGGCGGATTAGGAAGTGCTGTAGCAGAGACATTGGTTGAAGAAAAACCTGTACCAGTGGTTCGTGTAGGGGTGAAGGATCGGAACTCAGAATCTGGGCCAAATGAAGCGATGTTAGATAAATACGAGATTTCTCCCAATCATGTTGCAGATGCAGTGAAACAAGTATTAAAGAAAAAATAATATAAAACAAGCATGTAGCAGAGAGTTTCCGTACGCTCTGTTACATGTCAGTTTCTTTGAATTCGTTTTCAATAAAATGAAAAAGGAAGGTTCACTTTAAGGAAATGGGAGTTGATAGGATGCAAAGCAGCATTTTAAAAGAAAAATTGTTTATTAATGGGGAATGGATCGAAACAGAAGGAACGCATCAGGTTTTTAATAAATATACGGGTGAATTATTTTCAGAAATTGCATTGGCAGATGAAAAAATTGTGGATCAGGCGATTAATGCAGCAGTTACAGCGCATAAGGAAATAGATTTCCCGGTAGAACAGCGCTATGAGGTTTTAATGCGTGCAGCTGATTTATTAAAGCAAAATCAGGCTGCATTGGCGGAAACAATTGCTATAGAAGGCGGTAAGCCGATTTCAGATGCAAATGTAGAAGTTACAAGATCCGTTTCGACATTGCAGGTTGCAGCAGAAGAAGCGAAGAAATTAACCGGTGAAATTATTCCAAATTACAATGCTCCGGGAAGGTTTTTATATACAGTAAAAAAACCAGTTGGCGTGGTTGCTGCAATAACTCCATTTAATTTCCCGTTAAATCTTGTCGTTCATAAAGTAGGTCCTGCATTAGCTGCAGGCAATCCAATTATTATAAAGCCTGCTTCAGATACTGCTACGACAACCGTGAAATTATGTCAATTACTAGAGGAAGCCGGCGTTCCAAAAGGTTATGTGCAATGCGTTGTCGGCAGCGGACGAACAGTTGGCGAGCAATTATTAAATGATGAACGAATTGTCCATTATACCTTTACCGGCTCTCCGGCTATTGGGAAACATATTCAACAAACTATCGGATTGCGTAAAGCTACTTTAGAGCTGGGTTCAAACTCGGCAACCATTGTCCATCATGATACAGATGTGGAAAAAGCAGCAAAAAAAATTGCAAGAATGGCAAACGTAAATGCGGGTCAGGTTTGTATTTCTGTTCAACGGGTTTTTGTCCATGATTCCATCAAAGAAGCCTTTTTAGATACTTTAGTAAGAGAAGTTGCTCAATTAAAAGTAGGAGACCCTTTAAATAAAGATACCAATGTCGGTCCAATGATCAGCGAAAAAGAAGCTAAGCGTATTGAATCATGGATAGATGAAGCGGTATCTGCAGGAGCTGTTGTTCTGACTGGTGGCAAGAGAGAAGGAAGCGTGGTTCAGCCTGCTGTTCTGACAAATGTTAAAAAAGGGCTGAAAATCGTTGATGAAGAAGCCTTTGCTCCAATCGTTTCTGTTTCTTCGTACGATACGATAGAAGAAGCTGTTGCGTTAGTAAACGATTCGAAATACGGTTTGCAAGCAGGAATTTATACTTCCGATTTAAAATTATCTTACCAAATTCCTTACTTACTGGAGGTTGGCGGCGTTATTGTTAATGACACATCAAGCTTTCGTGCGGACCAAATGCCATATGGCGGTGTAAAAGAGAGCGGGAATGGAAAAGAAGGTCCTGCTTACGCTATTCAAGAATTAGTTGAGACGGTAACAGTAGTTGTGAATTTAGAAGAATAATAAACAGCTGTAGAGAAAAGATCTCTTTGGTTAATTGGCTGAAAACGCAGTGTAATGAAATCAAAGAGATTTTTCCCGGCTAAAATAAAAGGGGGAATCATAGGGTGAGCAGTAATGACATAACGGTCGGTGTTATTGGAGCGGGAAGAATTGGTCAATTGCACGTAAATAATTTAAAGCATTTTACAGGTATACACGTGAAAACAATCTCTGATGTTTTCACAGAACATTTAGGTGATTGGTTTGAAACAACTGGAGCAGAATACCTTACTAAGAACTATCAGGACATATTAAATGATACAGAAATAGATGCCATACTAGTTTGTTCTCCAACGGATACCCATGCCGCTATTATTAAAGACGCTGCCAAAGCAGGGAAGCATATTTTTTGTGAAAAACCAATTAGTTTTTCAGATGCAGAATCTTTAGAGGCTTATGAAGCGGTTAAACAAGCTAATGTGAAATTTCAAATTGGCTTTAACAGAAGGTATGACCCAAATTTTGATAAGGTCAAAAGATTAGTAGAGGCTAAAGAAATTGGAGATTTACACATCCTAAAAATTACATCAAGAGATCCAGCTCCGCCCACCTTGGATTATGTATCAAAATCTGGCGGTTTATTTGCTGATATGACTATCCATGATTTTGATATGGCTCGATTTATTTCAGGATCAGAAGTCATTGAAGTTTTTTCTCAAGGAACAGCCTTAGTGAATCCGGAGATTAAAGAATTGGACGATATTGATACAGCAATTACTTCTTTAAAGTTTGCTAATGGTGCGATGGGGGTTATTGATAATAGCCGTCAAGCTGTCTATGGTTATGATCAGCGTCTTGAAGCATTTGGAACAAAGGGGTTTGTAAATGTAAATAATGAAACAAATACGAGAGTAGAAGTCCAATCCGCAGTCGGTATAAATCAAGATAACCCACTGTACTTTTTCCTTGAAAGGTATAATGATGCTTATATTCAAGAAATAGCTGAGTTTTTTGCTGCTATCAAAAATGATGATAAAATTTCGTGTACATTTAAAGATGGCATTATGGCCCAGCGTATTGCTGAAGCAGCAAAAGAATCCTTAGATTTAGGAAAACCGGTAAAAGTGAAACAATTGGATAAAGTAAAATTGTAGAATCTATTAGGTAATTCTTTGGAGGGAAAGTAATGAAAAAAATAAACTGGGGTATTCTAGGTGCTGCGAATATAGCATATGAACAGGTCGTCCCCGCTATCAGAAGATCAGAGAGAGCCTTCGTTTCTGCAGTAGCATCAAGAACAAAAGAAAAAGCAGAACGATTCAATACACCTGAAATCTATGATACGTATGAAGAAATGTTAAACGATGATTCCATTGATGCTGTTTACATTCCACTGCCAAATGCGCTGCATAAGGAGTGGGCTGTGAAAGCTTTAAACGCGGAGAAACATGTTTTATTAGAAAAACCGGCAGCGCTTACAGTTGAGGGAATGGTGGAGATAAAAGCAGCTGCCGATGAAAATAATGTTATTTTTATAGAAGCATTTATGTATCAATATCATCAACAGCACCAAAGAGTGAAAGAACTATTAGATTCAAAAATAATAGGTGAATTCCGTCATTTAAAAGCACATTTTTCCTGGATGCTTCATCATGAAAATGATATTAGGCTTAACCAAGAACTTGGCGGCGGTGCTATGTGGGATGTCGGCTGCTATGGCGTTCATGCTGTTACGCAAATTTTTGGAATGAAGCCAATAAAAGTGTCAATGAGTGGAAATATTCATCCGGATTATAATGTAGATTTAACGTCTACAACGGTCTTTATTGATGAACAGCATCGAACGGCAGAAGTATCTGCTTCGATGGAATTACCATTTATAGATCGATATGAAGCTATCGGTCCTAAAGGATCTCTATTGGTTGAATCCGCATTTCGTCCAGATGTATCTGCTGATCAAAGAGGTAAAGTGATTGTGAAAGATATCGATGGAAATATCATTTTATTGGAAACCTTTCAATCGGATCAATATTTGAATCAGATAGAGCACTTCCAGGATTGTATTATAGAAGGTAAGAAACCGATCTATGATGCAGAGGATTCCATTGAGATTACACGTTATATAGAAAGAAGTTATCAATCTTTATATAACGATTCAGTATTAAAAAGTATTTAAAGTTAGTGTAACGATGTGGATTTTACTAAATATTTTCTTGTTTTAACACTTAGATAATAATTTAAGTGCATGAAGGAGAGGTTTTTTTGAATTTGTTTAGCATTATCAGCTTTATATTAGTATTAGTATTCATATACATCTATGCATTTTTTCGAACCAGAAGCATAGATAAAAAAAGTTCTGAAGGTTACTTTTTGGGAGGTAGATCGCTTGTCGGTGCAACGGTTGGTATGACGATTATTATGACTAACCTCTCGACAGAGCAGCTAGTGGGACAAAATGGTCAAAGTTATGTGGCAGGCATGGAAGTAATGGCATGGGAAGTGACCTCTTCTGTTGCTATTGTTTTGCTGGCATGGGTCTTTTTGCCGAAATATTTTAAATATGGTGTAAATACGATATCTGATTTTATTGAAATAAGATATGATACGTTTACTAAAAGAATTGTTTCGATTCTCTTTATATTTACTTATATAGTCAGCTTTATGCCTGTTGTTTTATATTCAGGGGCGCTGATATTTAATGATTTATTCGGACTTGACCAATACTTGGGTATTAGTAGAACAACTGCTGTTGTTATTATTTCTACGATTATTGGTTTGGTAGGAGTTATCTATTTATTTGTCGGCGGGCTTTCCCTTATTGCACATAGTGATTCAATCTATGCTGTTGGTCTGCTTCTCGGGGGAATGACCATTACGGTATTGGCTCTGATTGCACTTGGAGAGAATAGCTTTTTCACTGGCTTAGATAAGCTTTTAGCGAACACGCCTGAAAAATTAAACGCCTGGGGAGCGGTAGATTCAGCAATGGTGCCTTGGCCAACATTATTTTTAGGAATGTTTTTTAATAACTTATACTTCTGGTGTACAAACCAAATGATTGTTCAAAAAGCATTAGCAGCGAAAAATTTAAAAGAAGCACAAAAAGGTGCCATATTTGTTGGATTCTTTAAAATTTCAGGCTTGTTCTTCTTAGTTCTGCCTGGTGTTATCGCCTATAATATATTTGGCGATGGAATTCAAATGGATCTTGCCTATCCTGCATTAGTAGCTGAAGTATTACCTAATTGGGCTGCTGGACTATTTGGGGCGGTTGTATTTGGAGCAATTATGAGTTCTTTTGTCGGGGCTTTAAGTGCTACAGTGACTTTATTTAGTCTTGATTTTTATAAGCCTGTCATAAATAAGCAGGCTACAAATAGACAGATTGCTCTCGCAGGGAGAGTGTTAACCATCATTATTGGTATTATGGTAATTGTTATCGCGCCATTTATCTCTCTCTTTCCACAAGGATTGTTTGCTGTACTTCAAGAGTTTAATGGTCTATATAGTATGCCGCTCTTAGCTATTATCGTAGTCGGCTTCTATTCTAAAAAGACATCTGCTCTTGGCGCAAAAATAGCATTTATATTCCACATAGTGCTATATGCTTTGTCTAAAGTGGTAATCCCAGATATCCATTATCTATATGTTTGGAGTGTTCTATTTTTGGCGGATTTAGCTATTATATATTTCTATAGCCAAAAGAGGCCGGAAAAAGATGATTTCCAATTTGAAAAATATCAAAGCAAAGTGGATATTACTCCGTGGAAGCATGTCAGATGGACTGGTCTTGTCATTTTGGTAATTGTAGTAGCTTCTTATGTAGTCTTTTCTCCGCTTGTCTTGGCTAAATAATGTTAGCACAGTAATTCAATAAGGTAATTGTAACTGTAATTATATAGAGGTAAAAACAAGAAGATTTAAAATAGTCTTGACTTTGTAAATATACTTAGCTAAAATGGTTTTATGATTAAGCGCTTAATTAGATATTTTATTTTAGAAATTTATTTGTTATTATACTGATACCCTGTTTTTAATGAATAAAAATTACTTTTTATAAATATAAATTGTAAGCGATTTCTTTAATGATAATGATTAAGCGCTTTTTCTTTTCGGTTTTGTAGACTTAGTGTATTACATTTTGATTTAGATACTTTGGCATGAGTAAAAAAGCAAAGAACAAACAAAAAAGAAAGGGGCGATTCTTTTGCTTTTAGAAATGAAAAATGTCAGTAAGTCCTTCTCGGGCGTCCAAGTTCTTCATGATATTAATTTGGGCGTGAAAGAAGGAGAGGTTCATGTATTACTAGGGGAGAATGGCGCAGGGAAATCAACGATTATAAAAATATTAACAGGAGCTTATACAAAGGATACTGGCGATGTATATTGGGATAATCAAGTTTTAGAAGTGAATGCACCCAAGGATGCCATTGATGCTGGAATTGCGACAATTTACCAGGAACTGAATCTTATTCCTGAATTATCAGTTATGGAAAATATATTTTTAGGTCACGAGCAAAAGAAAGGAAACAAGTTTTCACTGCTTGATCGTACAACAATGAGAGAGAAAGCCAAAAAGTTAATGAGCAGACTCGGACAGAATACGGATCCGGATGAACTTGTACAGAATCTTGGTGTAGGACGGCAACAACTAGTGGAAATTGCTAAAGCGCTTTCTCTTAATGCCAGGTTGATTATCATGGACGAGCCCACTTCGAGTTTAAGCGGCAGTGAAACAGAACAGCTGTTACTGACAGTGGAGCGTTTGCGGGGACAAGGGATTACGTTTATATATATATCACACCGCCTGGAGGAAATCAAACGAATTGGAGATAGCATTACCATTCTGCGCGATGGAGCAAAGATAGATACCGTTAAAGTTGAAAATACATCTGTTGACGAAATGATTGCCCTGATGGTTGGCAGAACGCTAGATAATAAATTTCCCAAGCTGAATTCTTCAAGAGGAGAAGAAGGATTAAGAATAGAAAATTTCAAACTAAATAGTGAATCAAAAGAAATTAATTTCACTGCATATACGGGAGAAATACTAGGTTTCTCTGGGTTGGTCGGTGCAGGACGCACAGAATTGATGAGAGGAATTTTTGCAGCAGACAGTATTGAATCTGGAGATATCTATATTTTCGGAAAGAAAAAGAAAATTACAAATCCAAAGCAGGCTATTCGAGAAGGACTTGCATTTATTACAGAAGATAGAAAGGGGGAAGGGCTTTTTCTTGATCAGCCGCTACATTTTAATAAAACCATCGCTAAATTAAAAGAAATTAAAAGAAATGGACTGCTCAGTATAAGGAAGCAAAAAAATGTTTCGAACACTTATGTTGAAAGTTTGAAAATCAAACCGAATAATATTAATTTACTTGCTCAGAATTTAAGCGGAGGGAACCAGCAGAAAGTAGTCATTGCCAAGTGGCTGTTTACTCAGGCAAAAGTATTTATTTTTGATGAACCGACTCGAGGTATTGATGTAGGTGCAAAAGTTGAAGTTTATAATTTAATCAATGAATTAGTGAAATTAGGTGCATGTGTGATTATTGTTTCTTCGGAACTGCCGGAGATTTTAGGAATGTGCGATCGTATTCTGGTCATGCACGAAGGGGAAATTACAGGTGACTTTAAAGTGAAAGAAGCGAATCAAGAAATTATTATGAGAGCTGCGACAGGAGGGTGATTTGAAATGGAAGAAAGAGTAAAAGATATTGATGAAAAAATTGAAGAGCAAAAAGATGGAAAGCCGCCGAAACCATCGAAAGATCCTAAGAAAAAATGGGATGCAAGAGCAGTTTTAGATAAGTTTGGTGCATTGTTTGGCTTAATTGGTTTATCCGTTATTCTTACCATTCTTGCTCCGAGTTTTATTACGGTAGATAACTTGATGAATGTTGCCAGACAAGCATCCATCAACGCCCTATTGTCTCTGGGGATGCTTTTACCTATTATCACTGCTGGAATTGATTTATCTGTTGGTTCTATTTTGGCGCTATCCATTGTTTTAGGCGGAATTGTTACTGTATCTTGGGGGATGACGCCAGTAATAGGTTTAATTGTTTTGTTATTAGCAGGAGCGGCAGCCGGGTTAATTAACGGTTTATTATTAACAAAGCTGCGTTTACCACATCCGTTCATCTCAACCTTAGGAACAATGAATGTATACCGTGGTCTGGCGCTTATTGTAACAGGTGCATCACCTATTTTTGGTTTCCCACTATTAATTAACTATGTTGGACAAGAAAGTATCAATATCGTTCCAGTAAGTTTTATATTAGTTATTATTGTAGCGGTTCTTATGCATGTTTTCTTAAATAGAACAGCGACTGGAAGATATATTTATGCTATTGGCGGGAATAAAGAAGCTGCACGTCTATCTGGGATTCCGGTGGACCGTGTTCTCATTATTGTATATACAGTAAGTGGTTTTATGGCGGCACTTGGAGGATTAGTTCTAATTGGAAGAACCAATTCAGCATCTCCAATAGCGGGGTTAACATATGAGTTGGATGCAATTGCCGCTGTTATTATCGGCGGAGCGAGTTTCTTCGGCGGAGTAGGCACGGTAGTTGGCACATTGATTGGAGCATTAATTATCGCGGTTCTTCGTAACGGTTTGAATTTAATTGGTACGTCTTCTGATTTACAGACCGTTGTAATTGGTATTGTTATTATTTTAGCGGTATATGTTGATGTATTACGCAGAAAAGGAACAAAGAAATAAAATAGTCTTTTATTTTGTGGATACGAAAGAATTTTGATTATCTATTATTAACTCTATTAAAAGCAAGAGTTTTAAAGACGGAATATTGTGATAATAAAATTTTATATTTTTTGAAATTTGGTTAGCAGGAGGCATTAATTCATGCAAGCAGGAGTATTTAAAGAAATTGGAAAATTAGAATTACAAGATAGAAATGAACCTGATCGAGTAACAGAAAATGAAGTGAAAATTAAAGTGGAAGCAGCCAGTATTTGCGGGACAGATGTCCATATATTAGCTGATCCGCCAGGGCATCCAGCAACTCCAGGATCCGTTTTAGGGCATGAATATGTTGGAGAAATTGTGGAAATAGGAAAGGAAGTAGGAAATGTAAAGGTGGGAGACCGTGTCATAGTAGACCCGACTACTACATGCGGCGAATGTGAATACTGTGGTATGGGATTAGTAAATATGTGTGATAACAGTTCAAGTATAGGAATTTTTAAAGATGGAGGATGGGCTTCATACAGTGTCCTGCCAGCAAAAAATGTATTTAAAGTGTCAAAAGAAGTACCGCCAGAAGTAGCGGTACTGGCAGAACCCTTATCTTGCGTTATTAACGGCAGTGAAAAAATAAATATTCAGCCAGGAGATAGTGTTGTCATTTTGGGAACTGGTCCAATGGGACAACTGTTTACGCAAGTAGCAAAAGCTGCAGGAGCAGGAAAAATAATTTGCTCTGACTTCTCTGATTATCGTCTGAGATTTTCAGAAAAATCTGGAGCAACACGGACGGTCAACCCGAAACAGGAGGATATTTACGAAGTAGTTAAAGCTGAAACAACTATTGGAGCGGATGTGGTGGTTGATTGCGTGGGTGCTTTAATGAACCAGGCAGTTGAACTGGTTCGGAAAGGAGGGCAAGTATTAGTTTTAGGGATGAATGAACATGTTGCACCAGCTATCAAACAATATGATATTACAAGAAATGAAATTACGATCAAAGGAACTTATATACAAAACTTTGATTTTCCAAAAGTAATCAAGATTTTAGAAGCTAATTTGCTCAATTTAGAAGAGCTTATTACTCATAAGATCACATTAAATCAAATTCATGAAGGTATTGAAAATATGAGGAAAGGTGAGGCAATAAAAATTGTAGTATATCCGGAATGAGCAGGATTAAAGTGTATTTCATACTAGTTAATATCAGAAATATAAAAATGGGAGGAGTCGAATCTATTGAGTGAGGAAAAGAAGGAAATAAGAGTCGGAATGATTGGCTACAAGTTTATGGGTAAAGCTCACAGTAATGCATATCGCAACTTGCCATTTTTCTTTAATTTGAATGTTGTTCCAGTTATGAAGGCAATTTCTGGACGAAACGAAGCAAAGGTAAAAGAAGCGGCTCAAGCATTTGGCTGGGAATCTTATGAGACGGACTGGAGGAAACTGATTGAACGTGATGATATCGATATGATCGATATAGCTACTCCAAACAATATGCACTACGAGATGGCAATAGCAGCAGCGAAGGCAGGAAAACATATTATTTGTGAGAAACCACTTGCGATGAATACGAGGCAAGCGAAAGAGATGTATGATGCTGCATGTAAAAGTGGGAGCATTCATATGATTTGCCACAATTATCGTTTTGCTCCGGCAGTGCAGTTTGCTAAACGACTTATTGAGCAGAATCGTTTAGGGAAAATCAACCATGTCCGAGGGACTTACTTGCAGGATGTATATTTAGATACAGAATCCCCCATTACTTGGAGGACAAGGAAAGAAATAACAGGGTTAGGCGTTCTGGGAGATATTGGCTCACACAATTTGGATTTAGCAAGATTTTTAGTAGGAGAATTTCAAGAGGTTGCAGCTTTGACAGAAACCTTTGTAAATCAGAGGCCAGCAGCTGAATCTGAAAATCAGAATGAAGCAGATAAGAAGCAGATGGAAGATGTAACTGTTGAAGATGCAGCAGCACTGATTGCCCGTTTTGAAAATGGTGCAATTGGAACATTCGAAGCAACGAAACTTGCTGGAGGAAATTTGAATGGGAATCGCTTTGAAATTAATGGGGAAAAAGGTTCGATTCGCTGGGATTTAGAGAATTTAAATAATCTGGAAGTATATTTTACAGATGATGAACCTGGTATCCGAGGGTACAGAACGATTAACTGTACGGAAAAATATCACCCATATGCTGAGGCGTATTGGCCAGTGGGACATATTATTGGCTATGAACATACCTTTATTAACCTCTTATCTGATTTTTTTAATGGCATTGAGCAAGGGAGTAGTCCTAGACCAAATTTTGAAGACGGCTTACGCAATCAGATTTTGCTAGAATCCATTGAAGAGTCAGCTGCTAAAAAAGTATGGATTAATGTTTCAGAAAAAAGCAACAGTATCTCTATTAAAGAATAACTATAAATTAGTAAAAGAGGTAATGAGTATAATGACAAAAATCAAATATTATCTATTAACTGTATTTTTAGTAGCTATATTAACGCTTGCAGCTTGTGCAGAAGACGGTGATGCAAGTGATTCATCATCAAGTGCGGGCGGAGAGGGGAAACCTATTATTGCAGTAGTTTTAAAAGGGTCGGATCAGGAATATTTTAAATTGGCTGAGGCAGGAGCAAAACAGGCATTTGAAGATTTTGATGTAAATGGTACTTTTCAGGCTGCCTCTACACAGACAAATACAACAGAGATTATTAATATTTTAGAAGATTTATTAGTTGAAGAGCCAGATGCACTTGTTGCAATGCCTAGTACAGAAGAACAAACGCCAGTCCTTCAGCGGTATCGAGAAAAGGATATACCAGTCTTGCTGATTGATACAGATTTAGATTGGGAAGAAAAAACGACTTACATTGGAACAAACAATTATACAGCTGGGCAAGAAGCTGCGAAACTTTTATCCTCTGATTTATCAGAAGGAGATGAAGTTGCGATTTTAGAAGGGGTTTCAGGTGCGGCGGTAAGTGAGGAAAGAGTTAGCGGAGTGAACGATGTAATGGAAGAGCAAGGGATAAATATTGTTGCCTCTCAAGCTGCTGATTTTGACCGTGCAAAGGCAGTAAATACAATGGAGAATATTTTAACAGCCCATCCAGATATTCAAGGAGTGTTTGCAGCGAATGATGAAATGGCGATGGGAGCCTTTGAAGCAGTAAGTGCGCAAAATTTAGATATACCAATTATTGGGGTTGATGGAACGAGTGATGCATTAGACTCGATTAGTAATGGCGGACTGACTGCAACAGTTGCTCAAAGCCCATATCAAATGGGGTATCAGGGGGTAGAAAACGCATTAAAGGCTATTGAGGGGGAAATGATTGATAAGGAAATTGATATTGATGTGGAAATACTAACAGAAGAAAATGCTGGAGAAACGCTTGATGAAATTAATGGTATTTTAGAGAAATAAATTTTCATTGTCTATAAATTCTTTAGAAAAACTAGACAACAGAGAGGAGTGTATGAGTTAAAAAGGTGAAAATTGGTTTTATTGATGTTGGCTGGATGGGGAAGGCTCACAAACAATTAAATTATCAATGTTTGACATCTTACTAGGAAAAGTAATGATAGATACGAACGTTGATTTAGCAGCTATTGCCTCAACAAATGCTTTTCATTATGGAGTGTCTAAAGAAGTATGTATATTGTAAAAAATCCTTGCAATTATTCCTGAACAATCTAAAAAATTAGCGGGTTTGATCCAAGAAGAGATGATGAACTTTGTAGATTTCAATAATGTTCATAAGCCAGCTGCTGCATATATCAGAATTTTATTTTAATAATGATAACCAAAGGAGAATCGATATGAAAAGATTTAACTATTTAGTTATTTTCACCATGGTATTACTTTTGTCAGCTTTAGCTGCATGTTCGTCTGAAGACTCTAATGCGAGTGAAGATGGCAGTGAATCTTATAAATTTGCTACTGTACTCATGGCGTTAAATTCTGATTATTGGCAGATGCATAAAGCTGGTGCTGAGGATGCTGCGGCAGACCTTGGGATTTCTTTAGAAGTGTTAGGACCAGCAGAAGAAACGATGTTTGAGGAGCAGGTTAAAATTGTTGAAGATCAAATTTCTTCAGGAGCGGATGCTATCATTGTTGCCCCAAGTCTGCCAGAAGCGATGCTGCCAATCTTAAATCAGGCTGAAGGGATGGACATTCCTGTCGTATTGGCAGATGCGGATGTGGAAGATTTTGAAGGTAAAGTTACCTTTATAGGCACAGAGAATTACGATGCTGGTAAATTAGCAGGTGAGTATATTAGTGATCAATTGGAAGAAGGAGACAAAGTAGCGATTATCCGTGGACAACTGGGAGCAAAAGTACATGATGAGCGTACAAATGGATTTCAAGATGCTTTGGATGAGAAAAACCTGGAATTTATTGTTCAAGATGCTCAAAGTGATCGGGTGAAGGCAGTAAATATTATGGAAAATATATTGACTAGTGATGATGATATAAAAGCAGTATTTGCAACGTCGGATGAAATGGCATTAGGAACATATCAAGGGCTAGAAAATCAAGGGAAAACAGACATTCCTTTAATTGGTTTTGATGGCACTCCAGATGGTTTGCAGGCAGTTATGGATGGAAAAATAACGGCAGAAATTGCTCAGGATCCTTATCAAATGGGGTATTCAGCTGTTGAATCTGCTTACCAAGCACTGCAAGGAGAAGATGTAGAAGACAGAATAGATTCTGGAGCAAAAGTGATTACTAGTGAAAACGTAGAAGAGGAAATCGAGTTAAGTAACAGCTATTTAGAATAGCATTAAAATTATTCTAAATAAAATAATTTTAACATTAGGAAGTATATTATTAGAATTTTCCGATGTTAAAGAAGACCGAATTGGATTTTATACTTTTTTAAATATAAAATTGTGGAGGTTTTATAATGAAAAGAATAGTTTTTTTAATTATTACTTCACTGCTTTTGTTTTTAGCTGCATGTACGAATGAAAATTCTGGGGAAGCTTCGAACGGGAGTGGAAATGAGTCCTATAAAATGGCATCGGTTTATATGACATTAAGCTCTGATTATTGGCAATTGCATAAAGCTGGTGCCGAAGCCGCAGCAGATGATTTAGGAATTTCATTAGATGTGCTAGGGCCTGCTGAGGAAACGATGTTTGAAGAGCAAGTAAAAATCGTTGAAGATCAGCTTTCTGCGGGAGCAGATGCTTTAGTAGTTGCGCCGAGTTTGCCAGAAGCGATGCTGCCAGCTTTACAGCAGGCTTCTAACCAGGATGTTCCTGTCGTTTTAGCAGATGCAGATATAGAAGAGTTTACTGATAAAGTAACATTTGTAGGTGTAGAAAATTATGAGGCTGGCAAACTTGCTGGAGAGTATATCAGTGAACAATTGGAAGATGGAGATACCGTAGCAATTATTCGTGGGCAGCTTGGAGCAAAAGTACATGATGATCGTACAAACGGATTTCAAGATGCATTGGAAGAGAAAGATATTGAAATCGTTGTACAGGATGGACAAAGTGATCGTGTGAGAGCAGTAAATATTACAGAAGATTTTCTAACAAATGATTTAGATATTAAAGCTATTTTTGCAACAAACGATGAAATGGCGCTTGGAGCACACCAAGGGTTGGATAATAACGCAAGAACGGATATCCCGGTTATTGGGTTTGATGGAACACCAGATGCACTTCAAGCGATAGTTGATGGAAAATTAAATGCAGATGTAGCTTACGATCCTTATCAAATGGGATACACATCCATTGAATCTGCCTACAAAGCGCTTGAAGGTGAAGAGGTAGATGATGAAATTTTTGCAGAAGTCAACGTAGTTACAAGTGAAACGGCAGAAGAAGAAGTAGAAAAAATCAATGGTTATTTAGGTAATTAGTAATCAATTATCCAAATAATATTCCTGTCCATGATAGAAGGATGGGAATATTTGATTTCTTAATTGGTGCAGGCGGGTGCGGATACGGCAGAATACACTGACTGTGAAACTGCCGTTCTATCCCAAATAGATGTTTATAAAAGTCTAAAAAAGCAAGAACATTTTAAAGGTATTTTAATTATATAGGGAGGAATTAGAATGGTATTAAAAATAGGAGTTATTGGTACAGGAGCAATCGGAAAGGATCATATCCATCGGATTACAAATACGCTGACCGGAGGGGAAATTATTGCTGTAACGGATGTAAATCCAGAACAGGCAGAAGCTGTTGTAGAAACGGAAAATCTAAATGCAGAAATCTTTAAGATGGTCATGCATTAATACAATCTCCCAATGTGGATGCGGTAGTTGTAACGTCCTGGGGGCCGACGCATGAGGAATTTGTGTTAGCTTCTATTGCAGCTGGAAAACCTGTGTTTTGCGAAAAACCGCTTGCTACTACAGCTGAAGGTTGTAAACGTATTGTAAAAGCTGAAGTTGAAAGTGGAAAGCAATTAGTAACAGTAGGGTTTATGCGAAGATATGATCAGGGTTATCGTGCCTTGAAAAAAACCATTGAAGAGAATCAGATTGGTACTCCATTGATGCTTCATTGTGCTCATCGGAATCAAAATGCACCTGCATTTTATGGAGATATGCCAATTACAGATTCTTTTGTGCATGAAATTGATATTTTAAGATGGCTGCTTCAGGATGATTATGTATCTGTTCAAGTAATCCAGCCGAGGAGAACTCGTTTTGCAAATGATGGGATGCAGGATCCTTACATGATATTATTAGAAACAAAAGAAGGTATTCGCATTGACGCAGAAGTATTTGTTAATTGTCAATATGGTTATGATGTTCAATGCCAAGTAGTTGGAGATACTGGAATTGCTAATCTGCCAGAGCCTGCCAGTGTCATAGTTCGTAAAGATGCTAAACTTTCTTCCGATATTTTAACGGATTGGAAGCCTCGTTTTATTGATGCGTATGATGTAGAAATACAAGAATGGATAGACGCAACGGTAAAAGGTGAAATGAATGGACCATCAGCTTGGGATGGTTATGTTGTTTCTATGACAGTGGATGCTTGCCTGGAAGCGAAAAATTCAGGAAAGATTATTCCTATTGATTTACCTGAATGCCCGAGTTTTTATAGAGAAGCAAAGGTAGAAGTCTGATATATTTTTGGAATTTTAACAGAAGCGTTAGGATAACAAAAAATCAATGACTATAAGCAGTCAATCAATTAATCAAATAATATTCCTGTCCACGGCATATGGATAGGAATATTTGTAATTTCTTATGGACGGATATGAAAAAAATGTATATCCATGTATAGGTAGGGAGGATTTTATGTCAAATATAGCATATGTTCAAAAGAGGGAAGAAAGAGTAATACTAAAAAAAGACCATGTCATTTTTCTAGCAGCTATATTTTGTTTTTGGTTTGCTACTTATATTTATTCACCCGTTTTCGGTGTGTACCTGCAATCAAAAGGGTTTTCGTATACTGCAGTGGGTGTTATTATCGGAAGCTACGGTATCACTCAAATCCTATTAAGACTGCCGCTCGGAATTTTATCGGATTATTTAAGTAAATTAAGAAAACAGTTATTTGTAGGAGGATTTGCCGTATCACTTCTTAGTTGCCTGATTTTAGTTTATTTCGATTCATTTTTAATGATTATGCTTGCACGATTGATGGCTGGAGTTACTGCGTCTATGTGGGTAATGGCTACGGTTTTGTATACATACTATTTTGGAACAGGTCAATCTGCCAAAGCAATGGGAACATTGCAATTTATTACTGTAGCTACACAGTTTGCAAGTATGGCAATCAGTGGATTTATCGTTGAGCAACTTGGCTGGAACGCACCGTTTTGGATTGGAGCGATTGCTTCCGTGGCAGGAATTCTATTGGCATGGCAGATTAAAGATTTACAACAGCCCGAATCGATGTCAAATACAGATTTTAATTTATTATCTCATTTACGTGTTTTATTAACATTACCTGGATTGAAAATGATTACGTTTTTATCACTTGCTGCTCATGCTATCTTGTTTATCACTATCTTTGGTTTCAGTCCAATTATAGCTGCTGAAAATGGCGTATCTGAAACAGCATTCATTTGGTTAGTTAGTGCATTTTTTATTCCACACGCATTAGCTTCTCTAAGTTTAGTCTTTATAAAAATAGACAGCAGACACAATAGACGAATACTTTGGAGTTGTTTTGGAATAACTGGTATCTTTCTGCTGCTGGTTCCATTGACGGAGACGCTGCTTACATTATCTATGGTTCATTTTGTGATTGGTTTGGCACTTGGTTTTGTGTTTCCTATTTTGTTAGATGAGGTTGTTCGCTGCAGTCCCGCGTACTTAAAGATGTCAGCAATGGGATTTTTTCAATCTTTTTATGCAGTGGGTATCTTTTTGGGACCGCTGGCTGCAGGCAGTATTGCGGAGCATACTGGTTTAAGTGAAGTGTTTTATTTTACAGGAATATTTGCGTTAGTAACGGTTATGGCGGTGTTGTTCTTGTTTCAAAGACATAGCCGTATGTTAGAAAAATGAGGGTTTGGATTACAAATACTTTGAGAGGTAAAGCATCGTCTCTTATTTACAGATAAAAAGAAAAGGCAAGCAATAAGTTGCTCGTCTTTTCTTTTTATCAATTTAAAAGTTAAAGTCATCTCATATTAACGAAGCTCACTCAATTCAACCGTACGATTCTCTTTCCAGGAAAGTTTCGCAGCTTTTGCTAACAGCTCAGCCTGTAGCCCGTCCTCGAATTTTGCCACGACGGGTTTATCTTCTAAAATAGATTGGGCAAAATCATGGATTTCCGCGATGTATCCTTCATTATAACGCTCAAGGAAGAAATACATTGGCTTGTCCTCGGTAACCGCAGCATTTGTGCTTACTTTTACATTGGTCGGCTTCTGATTTTCTACCTGGACCATGCCGTTATTGCCGAATACTTCGATACGCTGGTCATAGCCGTATACTGCTTGGCGGCTGTTATCAATTACTCCCAGAGAATCATCTGCAAAGGTGAGGGTGATAATGGCTGTATCTACATCATCATTGCGTGAAAAACGATCATCTACCAGAGAAGACGCTTTTACGGTAATGTTTTTCACATCTTGACCGGATAAGTAACGAATCATATCGAAATCATGGATCGCCATATCGATAAATAGGCCGCCGGAGCGTTTTACATATTCTTCTGGCGGAGCTTCCGGATCACGGGAAGTGATTTTAATAACATGCGGTGTACCAATATCACCATTGCGGACAACATCATGTGCTTTTCTGAAATGTGTATCGAAACGGCGGTTAAAACCTACTTGGAATTTGACGCCTGTTTCTTTAATCACTTCCAAGGTTTCTTTTGTTTTTTCAATATCAAAGCTGATTGGCTTTTCGCAGAAAATATGCTTGTTATTCTTTGCTGCTTTTGTAATAAAATCAATATGGGTATCCGTGCTTGAGCAGATAAAAACAGCATCGATTTCTGGGTCATTAAGAATATCATCTGCATTCTGTGTGATAACAGGAACAGCCTTTAAATAATCGATATCCTTCAAGTGATCGGTGTATACATCAGAAATTGCTTTTAACTGGTATTTATCGGATAGCAGAATATTTTTAGCATGCAGCTGTCCGATACGTCCAGCGCCAATGATGCCTACAACTACTTTTGTCATTGTCATTCCTCCAAGTCTGTAACTGTCTATGTGAAGCGACAGTTGTTCTGATAATATGGACTTATGCTTTATTGGAAGAACCAAATAAATGCATTTTTTCTATTACTACTCTTTCAATTGCATTCATCCCTGTTGTCATAATTTCCGGGATCTTATGGGAATCTGGATGCTGCTCCAGGTAGTCACGTACTGCTTTTGTCCATGCTTGATTGCATTCGGTATTTACATTGATTTTGGCATGCCCGTATTCAATGGCTTTTACAATTTGGTGGGCAGGAATACCAGAACCGCCATGCAGAGCCAGAGGAACCTCATTCAGGTTGTCAGAGATTTCCTGCATTAAATCAAATGCCAGCTTTGGTTCACCCTGATAAACGCCATGAACCGATCCAAGCGCGGCTGCAAGCAGATCTACTCCGGTTTCTTCTACAAGCCGATAACACTCGTTTGGGTCCGCGTATTTGATGCCTGAAGTGATGCCATCCTCTGTACCGCCAACAGAACCGATTTCTGCTTCCACAGAGACATGCTGTTTATTTGCATAGTCGACAACCTCTTTGCTGTTGGCGATATTTTCTTCCAAAGGCAGCTTCGAGCCATCATACATAACAGAGCTGTAGCCTGCATCAACAGCTTCTTTACAGCGTTCTACCGATAAACCATGGTCGAGGTGCAGAACGACAGGTACGGTAATTCCCATTTCTTCTACCATTTTTTTGGTAGTGGCAGCAATCAATTTAAATCCGCCAAGGTAGTCTACGATACGATCCGTGGAAGCTAAAATAACGGGAGATTTTTCTTTTTCTGCTGCGCGTAATGTGGCTTCTGCCCATTGAAAGGTATTGATATTAAATTGGCCGACAGCATACTGGTTTTTCTTTGCTTCAGGCATCAGCTCTTTTAATGATACAAATGTCATTCTTTCACCTCCATTCTTTTTATAATTAAATATGCCGTACATTTCATGAAGAGGTTCACTCTAACATACTGCTTTTAAAGTGAACATCCTCATTTAGTTTGTGACTTTTTCGTTCAATACGTTTTCGTTAATATACTTGCGGGCCTTTAAAGCATATTCAAGCGGATGCGCAATTTCCGGATCCTGCTCTGCTTCAATCACAATCCAGCCCTGGTAGTTATTTTCCAGCAGCTTGTCATATACTTTTTTAAAGTCGATACCGCCATCGCCAGGTACCGTAAACATTCCGGCAAGAAAGGCAGAGCGGAAGGATAGACCGTCCTTTTCGCTCGTTTTCATGATATTGTCCCGAATATCTTTAAAATGCACATGTTTAATCCGGTCGATGTGCTTCTCTAATAACGGCATGTATGCTTTATCAGAGGCGTAAATGTGACCTGTATCGTAAAGCAAGTGAACCAGTCCCGGGTCGGTATTTTTCATCAAGCGGTCGACTTCTGCCAACGTCTGTACGCCGGTTCCGAGATGGTGATGATATACAAGCTTTAAGCCGTAACTGTCAGCGACTTCGCCGAGTACGTTCAAGCCTTCTGTAAGCTGATTCCATTCTTCATCTGAAAAAGTGGGCTTATCAGCAAAAACATTTTTAGGTAAGCCTTGAATACTGTAGGTTTGTTCGGATACAACAGCAACCGCAGCATCCACTTCTTTTAAATAAGCGCAGTGCTCACGGAATGCTTCCGATGCTTTCTCCACGCCATCTTGAATAATAAAACTGGAGAACCATTGTCCGGCAATCTTTAAGTTGCGGAGCTTTATTTCTTTTTTTAATGTTTTCGCATCAGGGAAGAAACCGCCGACTTCTGTGCCTTCAAATCCGGCAACAACGATATCGCTCAATAGATGCGATAGGGTATTGTCTTTTCCGATTTCCGGCATATCGTCATTTCGCCAGCCGATTGGTGCTATTCCCCAATGGATATCCTGTTTTCCCATCATTCATCACATCCAGCTTCCATTAATATTGTCTTGCATTATCGAGAATTTGTTGTCTTTCTGCGGCAGCTTTTTGTACACTTTCCTTTTCGGAAACTTCTGCTACTCCAACATTCCACCAGCTACCATCGTAGCCGTCTGTCATTGTTTTTGGCAGCACTTTTATTTCAATCAGCGTGGATACCGTTTGTTTTTTAGCATCTTCCACAGCTGCTGTTAAATCTTTTAGGTTATTGACAGAATAGGTTTTTAAGCCATATCCTTCTCCGATTTTAGCGTAATCAATGTTCATGATTTCGTTATTCGCATTACGGAATTCTGTTCCTGTGCTTCCATTTCCGTGATCCATTTGTAAGTTATTGATGCATCCAAACCCGGAATTATCGAATAGCAGCAGGTTGATTTTTTTATCATATTGAAGAGCTGTTACAATTTCAGAGTGAAGCATTAAGAAGCTTCCGTCTCCTACAACTGCATACGATTCCTGTTCAGGCTTCGCTAATTTAGCTCCCAGTGCTCCTGCGATTTCGTATCCCATACAAGAGTAGCCATATTCTAAATGGAACGTGTTTGCCACATTGGCATTCCAAATCCGCTGCATATCTCCTGGCAGTGATCCTGCGGAAGAAATCACAATAGCATCGCTGTCAACCACATCATTGACTCTAATTAATGCTTCCGTTTGTGTTAATTCTGTTTTTAGCGCATCTGCATAATCATTTAAAATCTCTTGATTGAAATGATCCGCGATTTCAGGTTTAAAATCATTGCGATTGAATTCTGTTGCAGCTAAGCGATTGCGCTCATTTTCCCACTCTTGTTTCAGGGAAGCTGTTTCTTCTCCATAGCTTGATTGGTAATCGCCAATATTTTTATTGATTGATTGCAATGCTGCTTTGGCGTCAGCCACCACTTGGAAACCGTCAAATTTATAAGCCTGCCCGCGGTTTACATTGATATTTAAAAATGTTGTCTTGTCAAAGTCAAACAACGTTCTGGATGACGTTGTGAAATCTGTATATCTTGTACCGATTCCGATAATCAAGTCGGCGTTCATCACTGCTTTGTTCGCAGCGGAGGTACCTAAAATACCATTTCCGCCAAGATTATTCGGATGAGTAAACTCCACGGTTGATTTCCCGGCATGTGTTTCTACGATGGGAATATTTGCTTTTTCAGACAGTGCTACTAATTCCTCTCTTGCCTCTGAATATTTAGCACCGCCGCCGACTAACAGTACCGGGCGTTTGCTTTGTTTAATGGCTGCAATTGCTCCGTCTAATTCACGCTGCGTCGGTAATTTACGGTCTACATAGTGAACGCGTTTATTGAAAAAGTTGACTGGATAATCATATGCCATCGCTTCTACATCCTGAGGTAAGCAAATCGTTGCTGGTCCAGTTGTTGCCGGATTCGTTAATACTTCAAATGCTCGGATTAACGCACTCATCAACTGTTCCGGACGATCAATACGGTCCCAATATCTTGAAACAGCTTTGAATGCTTCGTTGGTTGTTAAATCTGTACTGTGTTCATGCTCTAATTGCTGCAGTACAGGGTCGGGCTGTCTGGTGGCAAATGTATCTGCCGGTAAGAATAGCACCGGGATATTATTTGCAAAAGCAGTTCCAGCTGCTGTTACCATATTCGCTGAGCCTGGTCCTGCAGATGCGGACACAGCAAAAATCTTTTGACGGAGATTTTGTCTGGCAAAAGCTGTTGCTGCATGTGCCATTCCTTGTTCATTCTTTCCTTGATAGCTTTTTAGACGTCCAGGATTATTTTCAAGTGCTTCTCCTAAGCCTAAAACATTTCCATGGCCATAAATATGGAAAACACCTTCTACAAAAGGCGTTTCTACGCCGTCTACAGAAATATATTGCTGATTCAAAAACTTTACCAATGCTTGTGCAGTAGTTAAACGGATTTTTTCACCCATTTTATTCAACCTACCTTTCGTATCTAAATTTAAGAACGCTCGCGAATAAGCTGTTCAATTTCTTCTACAGTCGGCATCGCTTCGGAAGAACTGTGCTTGCTGACAACGATGGAAGCAGATGCACTGCCGAATTTCAATGCAGTTTCATAGTCTTTTCCTGTAACAAGTGCGTAAAGAAATGCAGATGCATAGGAATCGCCTGCGCCAAATGTTTTTAACACTTTTGTTTTGTATGCCTGTCCGCGGTGAACGGTACCATCTGGCTCATAGGCATAGGAACCGTCGACACCATGCTTGATGACAACAAGCTCGGTATTATGCTGGAATAAGTGCTGGACTGTTTTTTCATTGTCGCCTTCTGAATCCAGGTTTTCCATCACATCGTATTCGTCACGCGTACCGATAACGACATCGGAAAGCTCTGCAACGAGAGAGTAATATACTGCTGTTTCCTCAGCAGATTTCCATGTATATGGACGGTGATCTAATTCAAAGATAACTTTGACATCATTCTTTTTTGCATATTGAACTGCTTGCAATACCGCTTCACGAGAAGGGCTCTGTGCCAGTGCGGTACCGGAAACAAGAAGGATTTTCGCTTTTTTTATATAATCTTCGCTTACTTCGGTGGAATCTAAATAAAGATCCGCTACTTGATCACGATACATTAAAATGCTGCATTCTTCCGGGCTTAGAATTTCTGTGAAAGTAAGTCCGGATTTATGTCCTTCTGTATCGTAAACGATATGAGAGGTGTCAATCCCTTTTTCCTCCATGTATTGTTTGATAAAGTTTCCGTGCTGGTCTTCTGAGATTTTGCCGATAAATCCAGCTTTCAGCCCTAATTTTGAACTGCCAATAGCAATATTTGCCGGAGAACCGCCAACGTATTTTGTGAAAGTCATTGTTTCTTCCATCGGACGGTTGTATTCGTTTGCATTCAAGTCAATCGCAGCGCGGCCAATCGCAATAATATCGTATTCTCTATCTTGATTAAATGTAAGTGCCATGCATTTCGCTCCTTTTTCATTACGGTTTATTTTCATAGGAGAATCGCCCTCGCCTCTTTCTATAAGAATAGAGGAGAGGGGGACGATTCAAAAATGATTAGTCTCGATCAATAATCCATTCATGATCTTTTTCGTTATGGAATTTCCAGATGCGTTCCGGCCCGGCCATGACATTTAAATAGTAAGAGGCATAGCCGTCTGGCACGCCTACTGGATGGTAGCCTTTAGGAACAAGAACAACATTGGCATTTTCTACAGCCATGGTCTCATCTAAAGAACGGTCCTCTGTATATACACGCTGGAAAACAAACCCTTGCGGCGGGTCCATTTCGTGATAATAGCTTTCTTCTAAGAAGGACTCGTTTGGAAGATTGTCCTGGTCATGCTTATGCGGAGGGTAGCTGGACCAGTTAGCTGTTTCTGTAAACACTTCTACAACAAGCAAGCTGTTTGCGGAAGGATCAGAGTCCGGTAAAATATTGTGTACTTGCCGTTTATTATTATATTTTCCGCGATGCTCTACGCCGTTATCCTCTGCTTTAATCAGTTTGGTCGGCAGCTCTTTATCAGATGGAGCAAAGCATAATGCTACACGAGCTTTCGTGTTAGCTGTAATGGTAACTGTTTTATTATGGGAAACATAAACACTGTCTGTCGGTTTACGTTCAAATACGCTTTCGCGGGTACCAATATCAGAGAAGCTTTGATAGCCATCTGTGACAGTGATTTTTCCTGTTAATGCGACAACACAAAGCTCTAAGTTCGTCAGCTTTTCGTCATAGCTGGTATTTGGTTCTAAATCTACTACTTTAAAACCGACATAATGAAGGTCGGAATTTTCTTCTGTCACTTCATGAACAAGTGTTACGCCGTCTGCTAATTTGTTATTTTCAGGTTTTCTTAATAAATGACTCATAAAGAACTCCTTTCGACATGGGATGAGGCTGGGACTAGAGTGAAAAGCAATGTGGTCAGGTTAATATGCCGCTGCGGAAAAACACTACGCTTTCCGCGGGCTTGAGCTCAGCCTCCTCGGTAAAAAGAAGAGCACTTTTTCCCTGCGGGGTCTTCCCACTGCGCTTTCCCGCAGGAGTCTCCGTATTTTTCCTCCGCTAGTTAGTATTATCACTATCCTACTTGTATCAAATATATTTTTTATAAATTTATTAACCTGACAACATTGGCTGGAGATAAAATGCCCAGCCTCATGTTTTATTTAAAATCTAGTAATCTGCTTTAATGCATTATGAAAAATCTGGTTCAGGGTAACGGGCGGTTACTACTTTTTTACGTGTATAGAAATCGACACTGTCTTTTCCATTTGCATGCAATGTACCGTAGAAAGAAGACTTCCATCCGGAGAATGGGAAGAATGCCATCGGTGCTGGTACACCTAAGTTGATTCCTAACATACCTGCATCGATGTTTTCACGGAAATAGCGTACAGATAATGCGCTTGTAGTGAATAGGCAAGCACCGTTAGCGAATTCAGATTGGTTAGCGAATTCCACTGCTTCTTTTAGGTTTTTCACACGTACGACAGATAACACTGGAGCAAAAATCTCATCCTTCCATATTGTCATATCTTGAGATACGCCATCAAAAATCGTTGGTCCGACAAAGTAGCCATCCTCATTTTGTTCGTTACGTCCGTCGCGAACTAACGTAGCGCCTTCTTCGATTCCTTTTTCGATATAACCCAGTGTACGTTGTTTTGCTTCGTCGCGGATAACCGGTCCTAAGAAGACACCTTCATCCAGGCCATTACCCATTTTGATGTTGTCAGATGCTTCTTTTAATTTTGCGATAAATTCATCTGCAACGGAATCTTCTACAGTTACCACCGCACAAGCCATACAGCGTTCTCCGGCAGAACCGAATGCAGCGCTGATTACTTCTTTTGTAGCTAGGTCTAAGTCAGCATCTGCTAATACCGTAGAGTGGTTTTTCGCGCCAGTTAATGCTTGAACACGTTTTAAATTCTCACTTCCGCGCTTGTATACATATTCTCCAACTGGCTTAGAGCCTACGAAGGATACTGCTTTTACAGTAGGGTGGTCTAAAATGCCATTCACCACATCATGTGCACCATTTACAATACTGAATACACCCTTAGGAAGACCGGCTTCATCCAGTAATTCTGCAAGTCTGGCTGCAAGAATAGGTGTTTTTTCTGATGGCTTTAAGATAAAGGAGTTACCTAAAGCAATTGCCATTGGGAACATCCAGCAAGGGACCATCATTGGGAAGTTAAATGGCGCAATTCCGCCGACAACTCCTACAGGGTAACGATAGTTGGTAGCTTCTACATCGGTTGCAATTGTTGCAAGAGAATCTCCCATCATTAATGTCGGTGCACCAGCAGCGAATTCTACGTTTTCAATACCGCGTCCAACTTCACCTAGTGCTTCGCTAACACTTTTTCCGTTTTCCTGGGTAATTAATTTTGCTAATTCTTCTTTATGCTCTTCTAATAGATTTTGATATTTAAATAGAATGCGGGCACGTTTGGCTACAGATACTTTTTTCCATTTTTCTTGAGCAGCCTGAGCTGCCTGCACAGCATCTTCAAAATCCTCTGGAGTAGAGATTGGCACTTGTGCTAATACTTCTTTTGTTGCTGGATTATAAACATCTTCATACTTATCTGTTTTACTTTCGACCCATTCACCATTGATAAAGTTCTTTAGTTTTTTAGACATTAGGATATGTCCTCCTTTAATATAGTAGATTTATATTTTATTCTCTGAAAAATTTAGAGAAAATAGATAACTTAGTTGAAAAATGCTAGAGGTCACCGGTTAAAAATTGTGCCTTGCCAAATCCAAAGCTCCATTCTCCGGCGCCATTCGTGACAAAGGTAATCATGACATCCTTTGGATCTACCTGACATTGCTGCTCTAACCTTTCTGTCAGAAGCTGATAAAAGTCTTTCTTCATCTTGTCCGTCCGCTGTGTACTGATGACGGTAAAAAGGATGACGTTATCACTTCTCTCAAAGCCGAGCCCGGTATCCTTCATAATCATTTCGTAGGGTTCATGCTGTGTTACAACTTGGTAACGATCACCCTCAGGGACATGAAACGCTTCCAAAACAACTTGATGCGCTGCATCCAAAATTTGTTTGATTTCCTCCGGTTCTCGACCTTTGATTAAATCAACTTTAATTAGGGGCATCTCTACACTCCTTCATTTTGATTTGCAATAACAAGCTCGACATTATAATTCTTACAATAGTCGATATACGCTTGACCAGGGCGTTGATCTGTAATCAGATAATCCAGCTGGTTCAGATTGCAATAAGTAGTTAAAGCGACTTTATCGAATTTTTGATGATCAACTAACAACAGCTTCTGCTCGATTTGTTCCGCTATATAAGATTTCAATTCGCTTTCCACAGGAATAGAGCTCGTTACGCCATTTTTGATAGAAATCGCAGTAGCAGCTAAAAATGCTTTGTTAATATTATAATTCTTTAGAATTTCCTGTGCCTGAATCGTTGTAAACGACTGCGTTCTGCGGTTAAGCGCGCCTCCCAAACTATAAACAGTAAGGTTTTCATAAGGCATCGTTCTCAGGATGAAATCAATATTATTCGTTACAATCGTGATTTGTTTGTCCTGAATATATTTAATGAGCTCTAATACGGTTGTTCCCGTATCTATAAAAATAATGTCCCCATCTTGAATATAGTTGGCAGCCTGTTCCGCAATCCTTTGTTTATTTGGCAGATTCTTTGTCTGCCGGTAAGTGAAGGAGGTTAAAGGCTTGGTGATATCTTTGTTTTGCTGTTTTTTTTCAGCAGGCTGATTAACAGCTGCTCCGCCATGAACCTTAACAATGTCACCGGTCTTACATAACTCCTGCACATCATTACGGATAGTATTTTTAGAAACTGCAAATTTATCAACGAGTTCATCATAAGAAGCTCTTTGCTTGAACGTAATATATTCTTGTAATGCAGCGATACGCTTCGATTTGATGTTGATCACCTCTTTTCTTACATCGAGTATAACACAAGGAATCCAAAAAGTTAACAAGAAATGACCAAAAGTTTATAATTTATTTGAGCATTTTATTGTTTTGTTGATGTGACGGTGTTTTTGGATACGTTTTCTTTTAGAAGGATGGGTAAGTTAATGTTTATTGAGATATTTGCTCTGCAGAAGAGCAGTAGATTGTGTTTATGAAATTTGTTAGAACAAAAATGACATACTGAAATAGAAAGATAGACTTTGGTTTGTCTTCTTTTTGGGCATTAGAAGAGCTAATACGAGTTTTTTGCTAATAATAAAGGTGAAAAAAGGGAAAGTGTTTTCCTGTATAGTTTGTTTTATTTCTAATTTATTTTGTATAAATTAATATTGACATGAATTGAAAGCCTGTTTATAATCATCGTCATAAGGAAAACACTTTCCTAAAGAAGGGGTGAATTTTTATGAAAACATTAAATATAGGATTGATAGGTGCTGGAAGAATGGGGGCGTTTCATGGCCAAACAATTGCGCAGCGTATTCCTGGGGCGAAATTGTATGCGATTGCAGACCCATTTCCACAATCTGCTGAAAACGTATTACAACATATTGGAGAAGAAGCTAAAATTTATACAAATCCGTTAGATTTAATTCAAGATTCTGAAGTAGATGCCATTGTGATAGTTTCTCCAGCAAGAACACATTCGGAAAATGTTATTCAAGCGATTGAACATGGAAAGCCCGTTTTCTGTGAAAAGCCAATGGCAGTTTCGATAGAAGAGATGAAAGCGATCAAAAAAGCTGCAAAGAAAAATCCTGTACCGGTCCAAGTTGGTTTTAATCGTCGTTTTGAAAAGGGTTTTGAACAAGCGCATCAAGAAATTGTTGATGGACAGCTAGGGGACGTACAGCTGCTTCGTTCAAATACGAGAGATCCAGAGCTTTCTGGTCCAGAAAAGAAACCGGAATGGACGATATTTTTAGAAACATTGATTCATGATTTTGATACGTTGATGTACTTAAATCCAGGAGCGAAACCGGTAGAGGTATATGCGAAAGCAGATGCGCTTATCCGGCCGGATTTGAAGGAAAACGGATTATTGGATACTTCTGTGGTGACGATAACGTTTGATAATGGATGTATTGCGGTAGCGGATGCCAGCTTTCAGGCTAAATATGGATACGATGTACGTGCGGAAGTATTTGGTTCGGAAGGAATGATTACGTTAGGAGATATCAAAACATCCAGCATGCAAAAATTTAATACAGCTGGAGCAAGCTACCAAACTACCAGATATGATCAGGATCTTTTATTTGATGCATATGTTGATGAATTAAAGCATTTTGTGAAAGCGGTACAAAATGAAGAAGTAACGCCAAAAGTATCTATTGAAAATGCAGAATGGGCATTGTATTTGGCGCTGGCAAGTATTGAGTCTGTGAAAACAGGACTTCCTGTAAAAGTAGAAGATGTTATTTCATTACAGTTAAAGGAGGAAGCAATGTAATGAGAGAATATGGGCTATGCTTATGGACATTTGGAGATGTAGATACACAGAGAAAGATAAAGCTTGCGGAAGAGATTGGTGTAGATGGTGTTGAAGTGCAAGGAAACTTAGAGGATGACCCTGCGGAAATAAAAGAATTACTGAAAGAATATAACTTAAAGGCTTTATCTGTGACACCGGATAATGTTGATATTTCAAGTATTGATGAAAAAGTCAGAGTGGATGCTGTTAATTACTTTCTGGAATTATTAATCTGGGCTAAAGAGCTGGGATCAGGTAGAATTTGTCTTCATGGTGAAGTTGGGAAAATAACAGGTTCAGGTAACTCGGATAAAGACTGGGAATTGCTTGTGAAAAGTACAAAGCAAATAGTAGAAAAAGCAGAAGAACTCGAAATGCCTATTGTTTATGAGGTGCTTAATCGTTATGAAAATCATCAAATAGTCACGTCAAAAGAAGCAAAAAAATTGATAGATGAGGTTCAAAGTAAATATCTTACTATTTTATTAGATGCTTATCATATGAATATTGAAGAAAGCTCATCTGTTCAAGCGTTGAAGGATGCCGGAGAAAATTTGGGCGTTTATCATATTGCTGACTCCAATAGACAAGCTATTGGTAATGGACATGCAAATTTAAAAGAACAGGTAGCTGTTTTAGGAGAAATCGGTTATACAGGTCCTGTGATTATGGAAATGACAGCTGCCGGACCTAATCCTTTTACTCCTGTGAAAGAAGGAGACTACTTAGGTGTTATTACAGCATATTATCGTGCGTCATTAAAACAGTTAAAAGAATGGGAGAAATACTGAGGTTTCAGCGCTTTTAAGGCGCTGTTTCCTTCATATGAATGACAACGCTTTCCGGGAAGGTATTTAAAAAGGGGAAGAGGGGTAAATACATGAAGAAAAATACAAGATATATTGTTACATTAACATTGATTGCCGCTTTAGGAGGATTATTGTTTGGTTATGACACAGCTGTTATTTCTGGAGCTGAGCAATCCTTGCAAGTGTATTTTATGGAGAGTCTCGGCCTAGGGACATTCGCACATGGATTAACCGTTTCCAGTGCGTTAATTGGTTGTATTGTCGGAGGGTTAATCAGCGGATTTCTTTCTAACAGAATTGGACGCAAAAACTCCCTGTTAGTAGCTGCTGTATTATTCTTCGTTTCTGCTCTGTTATCGGCTTATCCTGAATTTCTATTCTTTACGAAAGATAACCAGACAATGGGACTTTTCATTATGTTTAATTTTTATCGTATTATCGGTGGAATCGGCGTAGGTTTAGCGTCGGGACTTGGACCTTTATACATTAGTGAAACATCTCCCGCGAATATTAGAGGGAAATTGGTAACATTAAATAATTTAGCGATTATATTCGGGATGTCTTTTGTGTATTTTGTTAACTGGAGAATCGCAGCGGGGCAGGAATTAAGCTGGATTCATGATGTAGGCTGGAGGTATATGTTTGCTTCAGAAGCAATACCAGCCCTGTTATTCTTTGGATTGTTATTCCTTGTTCCGGAAACACCAAGGTATTTAATCTCTAAAAATAAAGATCAAGAAGCACTGACAATACTTGAAAAAGTGAATAACTCGAAGGAAAAGGCAAACGCAATTTATCAAGAAATCAAACAAACCGTTGATGTAAAAAATGTTCGAGTGTTTTCTTATGGGAAATTAGTTGTCATTGTTGGTATTTTATTAGCTGCATTTCAACAATTTGTAGGCATCAATGTTATCTTATATTATGCTCCAAGAATTTTTGCGGAAATGGGTGCGAGTTCAGATGGATCGATGTTTCAAACGGTAATCATCGGAATTGTTAACTTTATCTTTGTATTAATTGCAATGCTGTTAGTTGACAGAGTTGGAAGAAGATTATTAATGATTGTAGGTTCCGTTGGTATGGCTGTAGGAATGTTTGGTGTTGCTGCACTAGCATATCTTGATCAAATGGGGATTGGCGCACTTATCTTTATCTTGATTTTTGTGGCATTCTATAATCTATCATTTGGTCCGTTGATGTGGGTATTAGCCTCAGAACTGTTCCCTAATAAGGTAAGAGGCCAGATTATGGCAATCACTGTTGTGGCAAACTGGGGTTCGAATCTGTTGATATCTTCTACGTTCCCGTCTTTATTAGAATTTGGGGCAGGATTTGCTTATACTTTCTATGGCATTATGTGTGTACTCGCGCTATTGTTTGTTCTAAAGCTTGTCCCTGAGACAAAAGGGAAAACATTAGAAGAAATTGAAAAGTATTGGGAAGATAAACAGGCGAACTCGCAGCAGAACAAAGCTGTGTAGGGAAACAAGATAGAATGGAAAAAAAAGCTTGGTGTAGTTTGCGACTATATCAGGCTTTTTTAGCAGGTAAGAAAGTATAAACTTTCTTACTGCATAAGTGTAACTAAGGTTGTCACCTAAAGGCCTGGTGACAACCAAGTTTTCTAATGATTTTAAAGAATAGTGAAATAAGAACCGTTTTACATCTATGGCGTACTCAGGTTGTTTACTGTAGAATTAAAGTTACTTAATGATAAGAAAACGATACATGATAAGAAAGTAGGGAAATGTTCTTGAAAGAGAAGCGACCGACAATTTATGATGTAGCTAAAGAGGCTGGAGTTTCTATTTCCACCGTTTCTAAAGTAATGAACGGCACGGGCAGTATTGCAGATAAAACGAAGAAAAAAGTAGAGGCAAGTATGCAGAAGCTAAGTTATCAGCCAATTGCTGCACCTGCATTGCAGAAAAGGCTGCAAACAATTGGATTATTAATTCCATCTATCGCTGATCCTTTTTCTGCAGAAATTGCCAGGAAAATTGAAGATAATGGACGCAAATATGGGTTCAGCTTAATTGTTTGCAGTACAGATAATAATCTTGTTAAAGAAAAAGAGTATATTGCTATTCTTCGTAAAAAATATGTAGATGGTATTATTATTGCGACCGGCTTGAAAAATGCGAAGGCGTTACAGGAGTTGAAAAACAGTAATATTCCTATTGCGCTTTTATCCCGGGAAGTTCCTTCGCTGCCTTTGAATACAGTTTTAGTAAATGATTATTTAGGAGCTTATGAAGCAACCTCTTATTTAATAAAAAAAGGTCATCAGCGGATTGCGATGATAACAGAGGATATGTATTTTTCATCTGTAAAGGCAAGGGTAGACGGGTATAAGCAGGCGTTGGAGGATGAGCAAATGGAAGCGAGCAAATCACTTATTTCAATAGATAATTCCAGCTTTATGGATGCTTCGCAGTCAGCTGGGAAGCTGGTTAACATGCAAGAGCCGCCAACGGCAATTTTTGCATCTACAGAACCTTTGGCAATTGGTGCCATGCAAGGAGTTCGGGAAGCAGGTCTGATGATTCCTGATGATGTATCTATTGTTGGTTTTGATAATTCTATTCTGGCTCAAATGTGCTACCCTCAGTTAACAACTGTTGCACAACCGACGGAGGAGATGGCTGAAAAAATTGTTCAGCTCTTAGTAGAGGAAATAAATGGAACGGAAAAAGTGAAGCAGCGAATCGTATTAGCTCCGAGATTAGTGATTCGGGGGACAGTGGGGGAAGGTCGGCAGTAATAAATTCTTAGAAGGAGAATGCTATATGATGAAAGCGCAGCGGGTAACTGCAATACTTGAATATGTGAAAGAAAAAGAATCTGTATCACTTGATGAACTTGTAGATCGATTTGGGGTTTCTAAAAATACAATCCGACGGGACATTCAGGAGCTTGTAGATGAAGAACAATTGGTGAAGGTTTACGGCGGGGTGTCTATTTCAAAACCGCTGACCGTTCCGTATCAAGACCGGAAAGTTAAGCAATTCCATGAAAAACAAAAGCTTGCAAAATTAGCAGCGGAATTTATTGAGGATGGGGATATTATATTTCTTGATTCAGGAACCACTACCGTAGAATTGCTTGATTTTATCAAGTATAAAAATATTACTATTGTGACCAACAATCTCGATTTCACATTGGATGCCAGTGCTTATCCCAATTTAAACATTTATTCAACAGGCGGGGTTTTCGAGCGTTCTACAAGATCTTACGTCGGAACAGAAAGCGCAGAAGTAATCCAAAAATATAATTTTAATAAAGCTTTTATGGCTTCGACAGGACTTTCACTGGATAAAGGAATAACGAATTCATCTCCTTTAGAAACACAAGTAAAGGCAAAAGTAATCCAAAAAAGTGAGCAAGTATTTATTCTTGTAGACCATACAAAATTTGATAAGTATGCATTGACTACCTATTGTAATTTTGATGACATTGATTATTTAATAACGGATCAGGAACCTCCGAAAGCATATATAACACATAGTGAACAAAATCAATATGAAGTAATTTATCCAAATTGATTTTGTAATACTCTTCATAAAAAATGATTGTATGCAGAAAAATTGCATTCTTAGGGTAAACTCTTTAATATAAAATAAAACTTCACACTGTGAAAGGGTGCACAATCATCAAGAAATTTCTATTTCCATATTTTAATTGCACGAATCAGTGTGACGAATATAACTAAAAAAGAGGTGTAACGGATGGAAAAAGTGATTGTAGTATGTGAAGCAGGGATCACAACCAGTTTATTAGTAAAAAAATTAAATGAACTTGCGCAAGAAAAAGGGCAAGGTATCGATATTCAATCTAAAAGTCTGGAAGAAGGCTTGGATTACGTGAAAGAGCATAATATAGATGTTGTATTATTAGGGCCCCAAATTCATCATAGCGCTGAGAATTACGAAGCATCAACAAATGCAAAAGTCGCTAAAATTTCAGTGAAAGACTATAACAGCATGAATGTTTACAGCATTTTTGAACAGATAAGAGAGGCGTAACAATGGCGATCGATATAGAAGTATTTATGCCTTTGATTACAGAAGCTTCTCAAGCAAAAACGTTAGCTTATCAGGCATTAGGTCTTGCAAAAGAACAAGATATAAAAGGATATGAAGCAGGCATCGCTGATGCTAAAAAGCATTTGATAGCTGCTCATAAAAAACAGACGGAGCTTTTGCAACTGAACAGCCGTGAGCAGCAGACAGATATCAATATTTATGTCATTCATGCGATGGATCATGTGACAAATGCTCAAATGATTTGTGATATGGCGCAGGAATTAGCAGAGCTTCATTTAAAAAAATAAATCATAGAAAAAGATTATCCTGTAATTGGTATATGCCATTACAGGATTTTTTTATGAAAAAAAGAGGTGTCCAGCGAATTTAAACATGCAGATACTAATCAATTGATTACAAAAGATAACAATAAATTAATCATAAATTGATAGAAACTTGACTAAATATTAATTTTTATAATAGTATATAACATAGTAACAACGTAAGTGAACATATCTATAAGTTTAACAAAGGAGAATTTCAAATGAAAACGCTTAAAATTGGTGTTGCAGGATTAGGAAGACTAGGACTGATTCATGCAGAAAATATCTATAATCTAAAAGGAGTCGAATTGACAGCGGTTTCTAATTTAGATGAGGAAGTAAATAAACAGGTAAAGGAAAAATATAAAGTCCCAAATGTTTACACAAATTATGAGGAAATGCTGGAACAAACGGAGTTAGATGCTGTTTGCATTGTTACACCTTCTGGATTCCATACAGAGCATATTCGTTTAGCATTGAAGAAGAATTTGCATATTTTTTGTGAAAAGCCAATTGGTTTAGAAGTAGAAGATATCAAGCAAACGATAGATGAAATTGAGAAAAGTGACCGCATTTTTCACTTAGGATTTATGAGAAGATTTGATGAAGATTATCTATATGCGAAAGAAATGATAGATAGCGGACAAATTGGAGATATTTCGTTAATTCGTTCCTATAGTATTGATCCAATCCAAGGGTTAGACAGCTTTGTCAACTTTGCTAAGAAGAGTCCAAGCGGCGGGCTGTTCCTGGATATGAGCGTCCATGATATTGATGTGATCAGATGGCTGACCAAATCAGAAATTTCGACTGTTTGGGCAACAGGAACGAATAAAGCTGCGCCGGAATTGAATGAGCTGAATGAATTGGAATTAGGAACAGTTACTATGAAATTGGACAATGATGTAACCGCTTTGCTGGTGGCTGGCCGTACAGCTTCCCATGGTTACCATGTAGAAACAGAAATTATTGGAACCAAAGGCATGCTGCGGATTGCTGCATCTCCTGAAAAAAATAAAGTAGCTGTATTTAATGAGCATGGTGCAATCCGCCCATCCTCGCAGCATTTTCCTGAACGATTTGCAGAAGCGTATGTAAATGAATTAAAGGACTTTGTCCGCTGCATTCGTGAAAATCAGCAGCCTGAAGTAACTGCTCTTGATGGGTTACGCGGAACAGAGGTAGCGTTAGCATGCCAAGAATCATTTGACGGGAATAAATTGGTGGATATTCACTATTAAAGGACCATGCATATCATTTTAGGGGGAGAATAAAATGAATTTATTTAGTATTATCAGTTTTGTTGCTGTGTTGGTATTGATTTATCTCTATGCTTTTTATCGTACAAGAAGTATCGATAAAAAAGATTCAGAGGGTTACTTTTTAGGCGGGCGTTCCCTTGTCGGAACAACGGTTGGGATGACCATCATTATGACTAACCTATCGACAGAACAGCTGGTAGGACAAAATGGTCAAGCCTATGTAGCTGGTATGGAAGTGATGGCTTGGGAAGTAACTGCCTCCGTTGCTATCGTTATGTTAGCGTGGGTATTTTTACCAAAATATTTCAAATATGGTGTCAATACAATTTCTGACTTTATTGAAATTCGGTATGATACATTTACCAAAAGAATTGTATCTATTTTGTTTATATTTACTTACATTGTCAGCTTTATGCCCGTGGTTTTATACTCTGGAGCTTTGATTTTTAATGATTTATTTGGAATTGAGCAGCACTTGGGAGTCAGCAGAATAACAGCTGTGATTATTATCTCAACAGTTATTGGTTTAGTTGGGGTAACCTATTTATTTGTCGGCGGACTCTCCCTGATTGCTCATAGTGATTCACTATATGGCATCGGCTTACTTCTTGGCGGTCTGACCATTACGGTGTTAGGCATCATCGCACTTGGTGAAAATAGCTTCTTCGCTGGTCTGGATAACTTTTTAACAAGCCATCCAGAAAAATTAAATGCTTGGGGTGCACTGGACTCGCCAATTGTACCGTGGCCAACATTATTTTTAGGAATGTTGTTCAATAACTTGTATTTCTGGTGTACAAACCAAATGATTGTTCAAAAAGCACTAGCAGCGAAAAGCTTAAAAGAAGCGCAAAAAGGCGCTATGATTGTCGGGTTCTTTAAAATTTCCGGCATGTTTTTCTTAGTTATTCCTGGTGTTATCGCCTACAATATGTTTGGTGATGGCATGCAGATGGATCTTGCTTACCCTGCATTAGTAGCAGAAGTGTTACCAAACTGGGCTGCCGGTCTGTTTGGGGCAGTAGTGTTTGGAGCAATTATGAGTTCTTTCGTTGGATCGTTAAGTGCAACGGTTACTTTGTTCAGCTTAGACTTTTATAAACCGGTAATTAATAAACAAGCAACAAACCGTCAAATCGCAAAAGCAGGAAGAGTTTTAACGATTGTCATTGGTGTTATTGTTGTTCTTGTTGCACCATTAATCTCTTTATTCCCGCAAGGATTATATGCAGTTATCCAAGAGTTTAACGGGTTGTATAGTATGCCGCTTTTAGCAATTATTCTAGTCGGCTTTTATTCTAAAAAAACATCTGCAACCGGTGCAAAGATTACATTGATTTTCCACATTGTTGTATATGCATTGTCTAAAGTTGTTATTCCGGATATTCATTATCTATATGTTTGGAGTGTCCTGTTTTTAGTAGATTTAGCTATTCTATATTTCTATAGCCAAAAGAAACCATCTCAGGAAGATTTCCAATTCGACAAATATACAAACAAAGTCGATATCACTCCTTGGAAGCATGTTAGATGGGTTGGTATTCTGATTCTGGTTGTTGTTGTCGCATCCTATATTGTCTTTTCTCCACTTGTATTAGCTAATTAATATATTTAGAAAGCAAACATCCATGTTAAAGATGTTTGCTTTCTTTTGTGTTGATTAACTATTTTTACAATACTGCCTTTTTATCAGTGCTATTATCTTCCCAAATATGCTCTAACTCTTCCAATGTTTTTCCTTTCGTCTCCGGAACATACTTCCAAATAAAGATAACAGCAAGCACACTCAATGCACCGTAAATCGAGAATGTCATTCCGCCTAATACATCATGGATTGGCGGGAACGTGGAAGAAATCGTTAAGTTGGCAATCCAGTGTAATGCAGTTGCGATAGATACAGCTTGTCCGCGAATGCGGTTCGGGAATATCTCGGATACAACAATCCATGTGACCGTACCCCAGGTTAACTGGAAGCTCGCTACATATAACAGCATGAAGATCAATGTTGAAATGCCAAAGACTTCAAAGTATGCCAGGATAGCAACCATAAATAAGTTAAAGGCACAAAGTATGGAACCGCCGATGAGCATCGGTTTTCTTCCTATGCTGTCTACTAGAAGAATCGCTGTTGCCATAAAGACTACGTTCACAATACCTACAATTACCGTTTGCAGCATCGAGGCGGATTGTTCTGCTCCCAGCTCTGCAAAAATACGCGGTGCATAATAGAGAATAACATTGATTCCAATCAGCTGCTGAAAGATAGCGACCATAATCCCGACAAACAAGACAAGTTTGCCGTACGTAAAGATGCTGATTTTTTTAGCTGATTCAAAGCGGACGGATTCTTTGATATCTGCTAATATAGCCTGTGCTTTTTCCTTTGATCCATTTACTTTCTCTAGTACAATGGCTGCTTTATCGTATTCCTGCTTCAATGCCAGATATCTTGGGGTTTCTGGTACGGATAATAGTAATATGAAAAAGAGCAGAGCAGGTACTAACTCCGAAGCAAACATATATCTCCAGCCAAAGTCATCAATCCAAGCAAGTGATTGACCAGAAGCAATATTTAAGTTAACGATATAAACAATCAGGGCACCGATTCCGATGGATAGGGTATACAATGCTACATATTTACCGCGGCTCTGCTTTGGTGTTAATTCACTGATGTAAACTGGCGCAATGGCTGATCCGATTCCAACGCCAACTCCCCCGATAACACGATAGATGTTAAACATGAATAATAGGCCGAGTGTCGGATCATCCTTTGTGAAAAACAGAATTTCTGGATACGCACTGGTGAAAGCGGATACAGAAAATAGTAATGCTGCTAAGATCAAGGTCTTTTTTCTGCCGATCTTATTTGCTAGAAATCCAGAAATGAATCCGCCAATCACGCAACCGATCAAGGCACTGGATACCGTAAAACCATGTGTGAAGGAACCTAGACCCAGCGGCTCAATCAAGTATTTTTGTACGGATTGCTCTGCCCCGGAAATAACTGCTGTATCATATCCAAATAAGAATCCTGCTAATGCGATAATCGGCACGACGGTGAGAATATAGCGGTTATTATTTTTTGGTTTACTCATTTTATTTCCTCCCATTTTTAATACCATAATAGCTATTAAATGAGAGATACCATGAAGTAATTCTTCATGATATCTCTTTTTCCTGAGATTGTTTTCTCTCTATTTGGTCACTGCCTTTTCTTAATCAGTCCGTCTACATAATCATACGTTCTTTTCGCAATCGGATAAGGCTTATCAAATGGGGCAGGGTACATATCCTGCTCAACAACTGCCCATCCATCAAAATCAATATCCTTCAAGACATCGATAAAGGCTTCAAAATCAACGACCCCTTTTTCCGGCTCGCACATAATATCCTCACTGACTGCTTTGGCAAAGGACCAGTTTTCCTTTTGCATTTTTTCTCTTACTTTCAAATCACAGCTTTTAATATGCAGGTAGGGGATACGTTTGTGGTGCTTGCGCATAAATGCAACTGCATCCCCGTCTGTATACGCATGATGTCCTGTGTCCAGACAAAGCTTCACATCACTGTCCTGCAGCAATCTTTCAATTTGTTCTTCTGTTTCGATATGGCTTTGCGCATGCGGGTGGAAAACAACCTCTAAGTCATATTTGCTTTTTGCATGATTTTTGATTTTATCTACATGGTTGACGAACTGCTTCCATTCTGCACCATTTAATTCTGGTGAGCGGACAAGCTCTCCGGTAAATAAATCCGTATAGCAATCATCGATTAGCACAACATATTCTGCTGTTGGAAATTTCAATTGCAGCTCGCTCATTTTATCCAGCTGCTGGATCAGTTCATCCGTACTTGTTTCAGATGTTAAATCACCTACCAGCGTGGTTGCTACTAAATCTAATTGACGCTTGTCCAATTCTGCTTTTAATTTGCTGTATTCATTCGGCAGATAGCCCCATGGACCAAGCTCCAGACCGCTGTAGCCGGCGTCGGCCATTTCGTCTAAGCAGCGCTCCCACGGTGTTTGTTTATCATTTTCCGAAAACCAAACTCCCCATGAATCTGGCGCGGAACCTAATTTAATGTTCATACGTAACTCCTCCTGGCATATATTGTTATCGCAATGTAACGATCCGATTGGTTTAACTGTTATTCAGTGGGGGATAGGACTTCTGGTGAATGAAGCTTCATTTTATCACGGAGAACCGTCCGAAAAACCCCCACTGAGTGTAGTTTCGTTTTATACTTGAACTGTATTTTTTACTTGAACCCAATTTTTCTGTTCTGCTGATTTTAAAATAGCACTTACGGTTTGATCGATTTTCGCCCCGAATTCAAAATCACATGTGTACGGTGTGTTTTTCGTTACAGCAGATAATAATTCATGCGCCTCCAATATTTTCATGTCATTGTAATTGATGGAGATTCCAGCAGCTGGATGGAATGCGCTGTACCCTTTGTGCTCCGGGTTTAATAAGACGGTGCGGAAGCCGCGGTCTGCCTCATTATCGGAAGTGAAGTAAACATTCACTTCATTCATTCTTTCCAGCGTATAGTGAACAGACCCTTTTGTACCCTGAATTTCATAAGCTAAATGATTTTTACGGCCGGAAGCAATTCTGCTGGAAGAAATCGTTCCAATTGCACCGTTTTCATAATTGGTTAAGAAAGAGATAACATCTTCATTTTCTACCTCTTGTAATTCCTCCGAACCGGCTTGAGCCGGGCGTTCTTTGATAACGGTTTGGGAGATTGCATTGACACTTTCCATATCTCCTAAAATATATTGAGATATACTTAGTAAGTGAGAGCCAAGATCTCCTAAAGCACCGGAACCGGAGAATTTATTGATATGTCTCCAGGTGATTGGAAGCGATTCATCTAATAAACCATCCTGGTCATATGTTCCAGTGAATTTAACAATCTTGCCTAGTTTTCCGGCTTCCACGAGTTCTTTAACATAAGCGTTCGCAGGATTCATTACATTATTATAGCCAACATAGTTAACGACACCTTTTTCTTTGGCAAGCTCTGCTAGTTCAACCGATTGTTCTGCTGTCAGTGTTAATGGTTTTTCACAATAAGTATGTTTTCCATTCTCTAAAGCAGCTTTAGCAATGTCGTAGTGAAAAGCGTTTGGCGTTGCAATGTCAACTATATCAACATTTTCATCTGTGACAATATCCTGCCAGTCGGTGGTATATCTTGAGAACCCAAGCTGATTGCAGGCTGCCTGTGCCGCTTCCACGTTTACGTCCGATACCACTTCAAATACAGGTTTTCCATATTCAGGCCCGAAAGCCATTAAAGCGTTTACAAATGAGTTGCTGTGAGCTTTTCCCATCCATCCTGCACCGACTAATCCAATTCTTACATCCATATTAAATACCTCCTAGGTAACTTTTTGTTAAGTTTTTATTAACTCTGTTTCTAACTAGAATACTATTATAGATTTTTAGACAAGTCATTAGTTAATATTGCTTTAAAATTTAAGAATCTTGCTCTTTGGTATTTTGGTGTTTTATTTGATATACTTTATAAAATAGTTTTCCAAACAGCCGTGGGCTGTAGTAAGTATGCTGAATCTAAGGAGCTATGCATATGCAAATTGAAGATAAAGGAACCGTAGAGCCATCGAAAATGTATTTTGCAATGACCAATGAATTTGCAAAAAAAGCACTTTATTATGTGATCAATTCCGGCAGGTTTTATTGCAATACAAATTATCAAATTAGAAGAGAAACACTGGACAGCTTCCTGTTTATTTATGTCAAAGAGGGGAAGCTGGCAATTCAATATGACGGGCGCTCTTTTGTTGTTCAGAGCAATTCCTTTGTGTTTTTAGATTGTCATCAACCGCATATGTACAGAGCCATTGAAAATAGAACGGTATTTGACTGGTTCCATTTTTCTGGGAATGCTAGCAAAGCATACTTTGAGCTGCTTTATGCGAAAAATGGCTGTGTGTATAAGCTTTATGAGCAGCATATTTTGCTGAATTTGATGGAGAGAATTATAAAAATGACGGAAGAAGATAATGTGGAGGAGCATCTCGCTTCGATTTATATTCAACAGATTTTATATGAGCTGAATCAGTATTCTAATCCATCCGATCAGCAGATGGAACATAAAATAAAACAGGCGATTGCTTATATGGAGGATGCTTTTCAAAAGGATATCAAGCTGGAGGACATTGCGAGCTATGTATACTTAAGTCCATATTATTTTTCAAGAGTATTTAAAAAATCGATGGACAGCTCGCCGATTCAATATTTGATTAACTATCGGGTGAATCATGCGAAAAAGCTGCTGCATCATACCGATTTATCCATCGAAGAAATTGCAGCGGAATGTGGTTTTAATAGTGCTTCTCATTTTATAACAACATTTAAGAAAAATGTGGATATGTCTCCAAAGCAATTTAGAGCTATCTTTTTTTAAGGGAAAATGTATTGCAGTAACGTATGACTACTGCAATACTTACATAAAAGTGTTATACTATTTAAAAATAATGTGGCACAATTTGAAGGGAGATTCTGAGGGTGGATACAAAATACCTTGATTTATTAGCGGAGAAATTTGATAGGGAAGAAAAGGTAGTTACCGAGCTTATCAATTTAGAATCGATTATGGATCTGCCGAAGGGAACAGAGCATTTTGTAAGTGATTTACACGGGGAGTACCAAGCCTTCCAGCATGTTTTACGGAATGGCTCCGGAAAGGTAAGAGAGAAGATAAATGATATTTTCAAAGATACCTTATCAGAGGAAGACATTAATGATTTTGCAGCGCTTGTCTATTATCCAGAAGATAAGCTGAAGCTCATTAGGCATCAATTCAATTCAAAGCAGGCATTGGAAGAATGGTATGCAGAAAAAATCCAGCATATGATTCACCTGATTGCCTATGCGTCCTCTAAATATACGCGTTCCAAGCTGCGTAAGGCGCTGCCGGAACAGTTTGTTTTTATTGTGGAAGAGCTATTATATAAAACAGATGAATATACAAATAAGAGACCTTATTATGAAAAAATTATTGAAAAAATCATCTCGCTTGGCCAGGCCGAAAAGCTGATTATCGGCTTATCGTATACAACGCAGCGTCTGGTTGTTGATCACCTGCATGTGGTTGGAGACATCTATGATCGTGGGCCGGAGCCGGATAAAATTATGGATACACTGATTGACCATCATTCGGTAGATATACAATGGGGCAATCATGATGTTCTGTGGATCGGTGCGTATGCTGGCTCCAAAGTATGTTTGGCGAATATTATCCGGATTTGTGCCCGCTACGATAATCTCGATATCATAGAAGATGCTTATGGCATTAACCTGCGGCCGTTACTTACGTTAGCAGAAAGATATTACGATGATAATCCGGCATTTCGTCCGAAAAAAAATCCAGATCAGAACAACTCGGATCAGGAAAGACTGCAGATTACCAAGATTCATCAGGCGATTGCTATGATTCAATTTAAATTGGAAAGTCCGATTATTAAACGCCGGCCTTTTTTCAATATGGAAGAAAGACTTGTATTGGAGAAAACCGATTACGAGAAGCAGGAAATCACCGTTTATGGAAAAACGTATTCGCTGGAAAATACATGTTTTGCTACCGTGGATCCTGCTGATCCTGCCAAGCTATTGCCGGAAGAGGAAGAAATCATTGACAAACTGCTGCTCTCTGTACAACAATCAGAGAAGCTGAAAAGACATATGAATTTCTTAATGAAAAAAGGAAACCTATATCTTAAATATAATGGCAATCTGTTGATTCATGGCTGTATGCCTGTCGATGAAAATGGGGATATGGAACCGATGGTGATTGAAGGAAAAGCATATAAAGGGAGAGAGCTGCTGGATAAATTTGAAACCTATTTGCGTCATTCTTTTGCAGATAAAGAAACAACGGATGATTTAGCGACAGATATGGTTTGGTATTTATGGACAGGAGAATATTCCTCTCTCTTTGGAAAACGGGCAATGACGACGTTTGAGCGTTATTTTATTTCCGATAAGGCATCCCATAAAGAAGAAAAAAATCCTTATTATTATTTGCGTGAAAATGTAGAAATGTGCCAGAAAGTACTGGAAGAATTTGATTTGGATCCGGAACAAGGGCATATTATTAATGGACATACACCGGTAAAGGAAATTGATGGGGAGAACCCAATCAAAGCAGACGGGAAAATGATTGTCATCGACGGCGGATTTTCCAAAGCCTATCAATCTACCACGGGGATTGCCGGCTATACTTTATTGTATAATTCATTTGGAATGCAGCTCGTCGCCCACCAGCATTTTAATTCAAAAGAGGATGTTGTTTTAAATGGAGCGGATGTTTTATCTGTCCGACGGGTCGTAGACAAAGAGCTGGAGCGGAAGAAGGTTCGGGAAACGAACATCGGAGCTAAGCTGCAGGATGAAATTGACATGCTGAATCAGCTGATGGATTATCGTTATATTAATTGAGGAATGAGATAAACGGGTTATCTGAATGTCATTATTTAGATAACCCGTTTTTTATAAGGATGCAAGGTTGTCAGAGTATTGACTTTCTTCCCGGCAAATTTCTTTAATGGAAATACTGATAAAAAATTTATGGTGGTAAGAAAAATAGACGCTGCCTCCATAGATAGAGGCAGCGTCTATTTAAATAACTCAATAAATTATTTTGTTGCGGGTTCTTTATTCGATTCAAAGGAAATCTTTTCGTTCTTCCCTGCAATGGTTCCGAGAAAAGCGATAATCAGAGCTGCAGTCATTAAAATAATAAACGGCACCGTCCAGCCTCCCGTTTTGTCAGCAATGGTTCCAAGGAAAAGCGGTCCTGTAGAAGCGACAATATATCCTACAGATTGGGCCATGCCGGACAATTGCGCAGATTCCATAGCAGAATTAGTACGCAGGACAAAGAACATCATGGCTAAGCTGAACGCCGTCCCGGCACCAACACCTGTTAATACAAGAAAGACAATAATTAAATGGGATGAAGTGAAAAGCGTTCCCAACAAACCAAAGAAAAATAATAATCCGGCGCTGCAGCCAAGCAGCCGCTGATTCTGCATCCTTCCGGCAATAATTGGTGCAATAAATGTTGTTGGGATCAGTCCGATTTGATAAATGGCAATTAACCATCCGGCTTCACTTTCCCCAAACCCTTTCGAAATAAAGATATCCGGAAGCCACGTAAATAAACTGTATGGTATCAGTGATTGCAGTCCCATAAAAAAGGTGACGGCCCAGGCAATCTTTGATTTGAAGATAGCTTTCGATGGCTGGCTTTTGACGTCGACAAACACTTTTTTGCCAGATGAGCGTCTGGCAGGCAGCCGCAGTAATAAGACGACGACAGCGGCTGCGGATAGGAGGCTCCATATTTGCATCGCATGTCGCCAATCGAATCCGGATATGGAAGCAATCGGTACGGAAATACCAGAGGCAAGTGCTCCGAATGCATTCATTGAAACAGAATAAATCCCAGTCATCAGCCCCATGCGATAAGGAAAAGTAGACTTAATCAACCCTGGCATCAGGATGTTTCCAACTGCGATTGCCATTCCAGTTAAAATTGTGCCAAAAAGCAACAACTCCATTCCGCCATTTGCCCGAATAAATACACCGATGGACAGGAAAACCATCGCAATCAATAGTGTTATTTCCATTCCAAGTTTGCCAGATATTCTTGGGACAAAGGGAGAGAACAAGCCAAAAGCAAGTAATGGCAGCGTGTTTACCAGTCCAATCATGGCATTGGAAGCTTCCAGTTCTCCGCGGAAAAGTGGAATAAGCGGACCAACAGACGTGATTGGTGAACGCAATGTGGCTGCAATCAATAAAATTGCCAAGAGTAATAAAACGATATAGTATCTTTTTGCAAAAGATTTTTTTGATAAATGCATAATAAATAGGCTTCCTTTATAATGTATTTAAAAACATACAGAGAATCATTCTATCAAAAGAGATTAGTAAATGTAAAGAGATGCTTTTCGTCTGTACAGTATATTTATATAGAACAGCAGATAAAGCGTTTATGCGTAAAAAGAAACATGGCTCAAGGAACCATGCTTCTTTTCTGCTGCAAAAAACTTAGAAAGAAATCAAATTTAATTATCTTATCTTGTTTTCCGAGTAAATTATCCTCCAAAAAATAAATCAAATACATTGCTCGCTGTAGAACTTTCTGTATTGTAAAATTCGGAGTAACCGCAATCCTGACAATAGACAACCGTAAATCGATTATGCTGCACATCAAACACCTTGGATAAACCTGAACCGGTCATGGATACATCCTTTTTATCTGCATTTCGGCTTCCGCATTTCATACAGCCTTCACCTGTTCTCAATTTCATCACCTCTTCAATAAATTTATACGTATAAAGCTATTCCTTGGTTTCACCTCCTTTAAACGTACTTTATTACCGGAAAAATAAAAATATTTGCTATAATTAGAGTCTGACTTAGAATGTTTCTAACTATTGTACGGCAAGCGAAAAGTAATGAGTAAAGCGATTAAGGGAGGGGCAGGATGGTTTTGATTAGAAAAGCAGATGTTACGGATGCAGGCGCAATTGGTAAAGTAAGTGTAGAAAGCTGGCAGACAACTTATCGGGGAATTATGGCAGATAGGGTTTTAAAACGATTATCAGTGGAAGATAGGGTAGAAAATTGGAAAGATACCATTCAAGCTGATGAAAGCACTACATTTGTAGCTGTAGATACGGAGGAACAGATTGGCGGATTCTTGAATATAGCGGTAAAGGAATCAGCTGATTCAGCCCGTATCGGTGAAATTACAGCCGTTTACTTGCTGGAAAACTGGCAAGGGCAAGGAATAGGGAAAATGCTATTATTAACTGGCTTTACATGTTTTGTAGAGCAGTCTATCTATACTGTCCGAGTTGAAGTTCTGTCGGAAAATGACAGCCGTTTGTTCTATGAACAGTTCGGTGCAGAAATGATTGAAAAAAAGAATATTCAAATTGCTGATGACGTGCTTGATTTACTTGTATATGAATGGAAGGATATCAGTAGTATTGTGAAAATGAATTAGCCGTTGTGTTTGGCTGTGAGATGTATGAAATGACTAAAAATAAAGGTAGGGATGGAGAGGGAAAACGATGAATAATATCATACAAGATTTGACGGAATGGATAAACAGGCAGGAAAAACATATCATTATCGGTATTACAGGGCACGGAGGAGCCGGGAAGACGACATTTGCAGACCAATTGAAGCAAGTTTTCTGCCAGGATGCAAATTTGATATGTACAGATCCGTATATCGTCCATTCAGCGCTTCGAAGAGACACTCAAATTACGTATACTTTTCAAAATGAAGTCCGTACGGCTAAGATGACGGCCTGCCATCCTTTGGCTCATTATACAGAAGCGTTGGAACGTGATATACAAATGACGCTTGCAGGTATGGAATGGAGCACAATCGATAGAGATTATCTACCGAGTAAATTAATCGATCCAAATAAAAAACTTACTATTTTTGAAGGGATGAGTGTGGCATTTATAAACCCTGATTATTTAGATTTGCAAATTTACCTTTATACGGATGGACAGACCGAATTAACCCGTCGTTCCAGTCGGGATACTACGGAACGAAATCGAAATCTGGAGAATATACAAAAATCACATCAGGAAAGAAGAATACAATACAGCCATTTTATGCATCCATTGAAAGAGAAGGCAGATATTATTCTTTTTACGGATAAACAAGGGATGCATATAGAGAAACAGCAATTATCAATCGAATAATCAAAGCTTATTTTATTGGGAAGGGGCTTTATTTATGGAAATAAAGGAATTAACAACAGAACAAGCATGGCGGGAGGCGTATAAGGTAATGCGTCAATTGCGAGTGCATCTTGATGAATCCGGCTATCTGGAACTTGTAAAAGAAGCAGTGGAGGTAGATCGTTACCATTTAGCCGCTTTGTACGAAGGAATGAAAATGGTTGCTGTTGTCGGGTTTAAACCAATGACCACACTGTATTATGGCAGATTTGTATGGGTATGTGATTTAGTAACAGATGAACATAGTCGTTCGAAGGGGTATGGAGAACAGCTCTTGAAATTTGTCCATCAATGGGCAGAGCAACATAATTTTTCATCTGTTGCTTTATCGTCAGGCTTGCAGCGTCAGGATGCACATCGGTTTTATCAAAAAAGAATGGGGTATTCGAAGGTGAGTTATGTTTTTAAAAAAGAGCTTTAATGATAGAGCATGTCCTTATCACGTTATACATTTTTCACCTGCAAAAATAGTTGAGTTTGAAATCGAGAAGCGTATAATAAATAATATTAAAAAAAGTACAGGTTATTCCATGTGAAATGTGGGAACCTAAACACATTGGAATTTAGGGTAACAAAATGTATGACGAAGAAAGGAACATTGGATGAAGAAAGCACAATCGAAAAAAACAAGAAAGGCAATGCTTTTTTCAAGAGGATTGATTATTATCATCGGCGGGTTCATTACTGCGTATGGACTAGAAGCTGTATTGATACCTAATAATGTTTCTGATGGCGGTGTAACCGGGTTAAGTATTGTCGGTTCGCAGTGGACCGGATTGCCATTAGGAATCCTGATTGCTATTTTAAACATTCCCTTTATTTACTTAGGATATAAACAAATCGGCAAGAGTTTTGCAATCTTCTCTATCCTCGGTATTGCTTCTTTGGCTATAAGCACCAGCCTGATGCATCATATTCCAACTATTATTGAAATCGAAGGAGATACCCTGCTTGTCACTGTTGTCGGCGGGATCATTATTGGATTTGGCATGGGACTGGCACTACGTAATGGAGGAGCGTTGGATGGGATTGATATGCTTGCTGTATTATTATCCCGAAAGCTGCCTTTTGGAACGAGTGACTTAATATTATTTCTGAATTTATTTGTATTTATCGTAGTGTCCACGGTGTTTGGATTAAGAGGGGCCCTGATGTCCGGTATTGCTTATTACATAGCTTCCAAGGTCATTCATATTATTGAAGAAGGATTAAGCAGTACAAAAGCAGTTTATATCATTACCGAGCATGCAGATGAGATGATGAAAGAAATTGGCGACCGGCTGGGACGTGCCTGTACATTACAGCATGTAGAAGGCGGCTACTCCAAAAAGGAATTTAAACAAATTAAATGTGTGATTACACGACTGGAAGAAAGTAAAATGAAAGAAACGATTCAAGATATCGATGCCACTTCATTTGTAACTGTCTATGATGTGTCAGAAGTACGCGGCGGTAATTTTAAATAAAGCATCGACTTCTCTTAAATCAAAAAAGGCAGCCAATGAATCCATTTCATTGGCTGCCTTTTGATTAGTATAGGGTGAAAAAGCTTATTGTACGAAGGGGTACACGATAGCTTATGATTTTGCTCTGAATATATCCGCAACTGCATGAAATACCTCAACACCTTGATAAGTGAAAACGGACAATGCAGTCAGTGAAAAGAACCCAATAACAATTAATCTGAAAATCATCATAGTTTTTGCCTCCTCTTTTAATTTTTAATTTTTTTATTAAAAGAGGCTTAAACCACGAAATTGGATTGATAGAAAACAGGTGTCAGCAGCTGTTTCGTACGGTTGACCCGCACAATCGTAGTGAATAAACAGAGACTGCCTAATAAGAATAAGGTAATGACTAAACCTGGACTTGCTATAAATGATTTATCTTGCTGGTCATTTCCGCCAACGCCTAAATCAGGTGACGATTGGGAATCAATCAGTATTTCATGATCGGTGAGAACGTAGCTGTGATGTACACCTGGGAATAATTGTGTCATTGGCAAAAGGATAATCATTAAAGCAATCATCAAATATCTATTCAACATCTACGCCCCCTTCCGTATGATAAATATATTTTTTGATTCGATTTCTTAAAGCGAAAGAATTAATTATACCAATAATGAAGAATAAATTCAATATAATGTCTACATGTTTTAGAATTAATTTGTATTATATGCTTATTTTTCGGGTGTGTCTATACTTTTTGAACATTTTATGAATTTTTCTCCATGAAATTAACATTCCTTTTTTTTACGGAATTTAAACATCTGCTTAGAGATATAAAGCCGTGCGTGTTTGGAACTTCTCTCTATGATATGAGATATTTACAAGATTCATTCAAACCGATTCAAAAACCGCTGAAATATTTTTAAAATTTCTTATTGACATGGAATTCAAATAGATATATAGTTATCTACAACAAATAAATAGCAATACATTTTCTTATCCAGAGAGGTGGAGGGACTGGCCCTTCGAAGCCTCGGCAACAGACTTATAAAAGAACTGTGCCAATTCCAGTAGCGTTAGCTAGCAGATAAGAAGAGACATTGATATCGTACTCAAAACCTCTTCTTTCTGAAAGAAGAGGTTTTTTCGTGTCTATATCGACTTATCCGCAGCGAACCAAATAATTAAAAGCTTACAGGAGGAATGGAACGATGGCGAAAAGAAGTTTGGAAGAGCGATTAAAGCAAGGAACAGTTATTGTAGGGGAAGGATATTTATTTGAATTGGAGCGCAGAGGGTATTTGCAGGCGGGCTCCTTTGTACCCGAAGTAGCGCTGGATAACCCGGAAACGCTAAAGGCAGTTTATCGTGATTACATGAAAGCAGGTTCCGATGTAGTGCTTGCCTTTACATACAACGCACACCGAGAAAAAATGCGCATTATCGGTAAAGAGGACTTATTAGAGCCTCTAAATAGAAATGCTATTAAATTAGCGAAGGAAGTAGCAAAGGAACATCCGACAGAGGAAGCTCTGGTTGCAGGAAATATATCGAACACCAATATTTTTAATCCGGAAGATCAGGAATCCAAGGATAAAGTCAGAGCGATGTTTAATGAAATGGTTTCATGGTGTAAGGATGAGGATGTTGACTATATTAACGGAGAAACTTTTTATTATCATGAAGAAGCATTGATTGCTTTAGAGGAAATTAAAAAATATGATTTACCGGCAGTTATTACCTTGGGATTAATGGGTGAAAACATTTTACGTGATGGTTACACAGTGGAAGAGTCATGTAAGATTTTAGAGGATAACGGCGCCTTGGTTGTTGGGATGAACTGTTTCCGGGGGCCGGACACGATGCAGCCGTATTTAGAAAAGATTCGTGACAAAGTAGACGGGTATGTTGGAGCACTGCCGATTCCATACCGGACAACAGAAGAGAATCCAACCTTCTTTAACTTGCCGGATGGAGGGTGCAGCTGTCATTTACCAACGGAAACAACCTTCCCGACTTCTCTGGATCCGCTATATCATAACCGCTATGAGCTGGCAGAATGGGCGAAACAAGCACATAGCATCGGCGTGAATTATATCGGTTTATGCTGTGGAGCTTCACCGGCAATGCTGCGTGCGGTTGCGGAAGCTGTCGGCATCGAAACAATTAATTCAATTTATTCTCCAGATATGCATAAACACTTTTTATTTGGTGAAGATGAAACATTGCAGGATCATATCACAGATTACAAAACAAAAGCGTAAAACAATATATTGGGAGGCGGCTTATCATGACAGTTACCAAAGAAAATGAAATCTTACACGCGTTAGAAACACTAAAATCAAAAACATGGGTAGATTTAACACATACATTCGGTCCTAATTCGCCGCATTTTGCCGCATTTAAAGATGCCGAGTTTGAAACATTATATACGCATGATGACGGGTTTTTCGCACAGCAGTTCAGTGTTTCCGGACAATATGGCACACATATTGATGCACCTATTCATTTTGTTCGTGATCAGCGCTATTTAGAGGAGCTGGATTTAAAAGAAGTTGTCCTCCCAATCGTTGTGATTGATAAATCAGAAGCAGCCGGAGAAAACCATGATTATATTTTAACGGTGGAGGACATTTTAGCTTTTGAAGAGGTGCATGGAAAGGTTGAAGCGGGTACATTTGTCGCGTTACGGACAGATTGGAGCAAGCGCTGGCCGGATAAAGGTGCATTTGAGAATAAGGATGAGAATGGAGACAGTCATTTACCCGGATGGGGGCTCGATGCTCTGAAGTTCTTATTTGAAGAAAGACAGATTAAAGCAGTGGGTCATGAAACGTTTGACACGGATGCGGCTGTGGATGCCAGAAAAAATGGTTCATTGATCGGCGAGTATTATGTATTAGAGCAGGATACTTTTCAAGTAGAGCTGCTGACGAATCTGGATCAATTGCCGGCAAAAGGAGCTGTGATTTTCAATATTAGTCCCAAGCCTGAAAAAGCAAGCGGTTTTCCAGTTCGATCGTTTGCCATTTTGCCATAATAAATACTATCTACCAAAAAGGGAGAAGGAATAACATGACAAAAACAGCAGTGAAAGCACCATTTCGTGCAGACCATGTCGGAAGTTTATTGCGGCCGGAACGGATTCATCAAGCTAGAAAGAACTTTCAAGAAGGAGCTATTTCCAAAGCGGATCTTCATCAGATTGAAACAGAAGAAATCAAACGTATCGTAGATAAGCAGATTGAAGTCGGCTTAAGCGCTGTTACGGACGGGGAATTCAGACGCCGCTTTTGGCATACGGATTTTCAAGAGCATCTAAACGGTGTGGAAGGATATGTGCCGGATACAGGATTTCAATTTGTTGGAGAAGAAACAGAACGCTATAATGTGCGTGTCACAGGAAAGGTTTCCTTTAATCCGGATCACCCGCATGTTAAGGAGTTTGTGGAATTCAAAGAAATCGTCGGAGACCGTGCGATTGCCAAACAAACGATTCCAAGTCCGAATCAATTATTTGGGAAAGGAATTGTAAATCCCGAGGTTTATCCAAGTATTGCAGAATATGCAGAGGATGTCATCCAAACCTATCGTGATGCAATCAAAGCTTTTTATGATGCGGGATGCCGCTACCTTCAGCTGGATGATGTGTATATTGCGGGGTTAAATGTAGAGAATTTCCCGACAACGGAAGATGGAAAGGACCGTCAGTATTTTATTGACTTGGCACTGTATGTACTAAACAGCGTGTTGGAAGACAAACCAGAAGATTTGATGATTACCACGCATCTTTGTCGTGGAAATTATCGTTCGAAATGGGCATTTGAAGGAAGCTATGCAAAAATAGCCCCTACTTTATTTGCCAAAGAAAAAGTAGATGGTTTCTTCTTGGAATATGATGATGACCGCTCTGGCGGTTTTGAACCGCTGGATTACATTCCAAATGGCGGACCGCGTGTAGTATTGGGTGTATTTACTTCAAAGCATGGGGAATTAGAAGATAAAGCAAATATTAAAGCAAGAATTGAAGAAGCGTCGCAGTATGTTCCAAAAGATCAGCTATGCATCAGCCCGCAATGCGGCTTTGCATCGACCCATCATGGGAATCTGTTAACAGAGGAAGAGCAATGGAACAAGCTGAAATATATCGTGGATACGGCTAAAGAAATATGGGGAGAATAAAAAACACGTTTATAAAGAAAAATGCGTTATCACATTGTATGGAAAATAAATAAACAACCAAACAGGCTGAGGGAGATTGGAACCCTTGAGCCTGTTTTTTCATGCCAACCAAGCACAACTTAATAGATATAAAGATAGAAATAGTGCTAGAATAGGGGTAACTGGAAAAATAGTTCGAAAGTGGGGAAATGACTTTGACAGAGATTTGTATGATACGCCACGGAGAAACAAATTGGAATAAAGAAAAAAGAATTCAAGGCAAGACAGATATCCCTTTAAATGAAACGGGAAAATCGCAAGCGGGAGTTTGCTGCGCGGCTGCAATGCAATTTGAACCGACTGTATTAATTACCAGTCCCTTAGCTCGTGCAAAGGTAACAGCAGAAATTATTAATCAGAAACTGCAGCTGCCGCTTCATGAAATGAGGGCTTTTGTAGAGCGGTCTTATGGAGATGCGGAGGGGATGACGATAGAGGATAGAAATCGTTATTTCCCTGATCGTGAGGCTATCCCGAATGTGGAGACGTTTGAAGGTTTAAAGCAGAGAGGGATAAAAGGATTAGAGGAAGTGTGCGTGAGATATCCGGACGAACGTGTTCTTATCGTTTCCCATGGCGCATTAATCAATAGTCTGTTGTCTGTGATTTCAAAAGGAGAGCTGGGTACGGGGGTTACCTTTCTCCAAAATACATCGATTACAAAATTTACTTGTGAAAAAGGGGAATGGCGTGTGGTTGATTATAATAATACAGACCATCTTACGCCTGTAAATGAGTAATCATTGCGATAAAAAACGTATCAATTTAAAATAGAGAGATGTTCAAAAAAGGGGGGATATGGATGAAAATGAATTTTGTGAAGGTAGAGGTGCTGATTGCAGAGGAATATATCAGCAGTTTGCGGGAGCAGCTTCATGAACATGGGTTTCTGCACTACGGCAATCAGGATAACGTACTTTCTTATACAAAATACAATCACTATTCCCGTCCTTTGGAGTTAGCTTCTTTGGAAATGGCTTTGCCGATAGAAAGCGAATTTTTTCAAACTCTCTATAAGGCGGAGTTTCGTTGTATGATTCACCAGATTGAAAAGGTAAAGAAAATCATCCATGATATCCACCCGAGTGATTATCCTGTTATGTATTTTATTCCTATCCTTGAGTAGTTAAAAGCAGCCATATCTAGATCAGATACGGCTGCTTTTTATATACATTTAATGCTTTCAATGCTGACCTCTATTATCTATACACAATTCCGCCATCTGTGATAATAGCTTGTCCGGTAATATAGTCGGAATCATCTGAAGCTAAGAAGGATACAAGGTTAGCGACATCCTCCGGCTCTTGAGAACGACCTAAGGAGATGCCGTCAACAAATTGCTTATAAGCGTCTCCACGTTCCATATTGTCATAGTATTTCACCATTTCTTCATCGATACGATCCCACATTGCTGTACCTGCAACACCTGGGCAGTATGCATTGACACGAATGTTATATGGTGCCAGCTCTTTTGAAGCGGAATGCGTGAAAGAACGGACCGCGTGTTTAGTTGCAGAGTAAGTACCCAGCATTTCATAGGATTCATGCCCGGCGATACTGCATGCATTAATGACTTTCCCTTTTGTATCCTGTTTAATAAATTGATCCGCAGCAGCCTGTGTACCAAATACTGTACCATTTACGTTTACTGAAAATGTTTTATTCAGCTGATTTTCGTCAATTTCAAGGAATGGAGAAACAACATCAACTCCAGCATTGTTCACAAAAACATCCAGCTGTCCAAAAGCATCTACAGCTTCTTTGACAAGATTAAATTGGTCCTCTCGTTTAGACACATCTCCGACAACGGCAATGGAATCTACACCGGCATCTTTAAATTCTTTTAATGTACTGTCCAGCATCTCTTTATTAATATCATGCAGAACGATTTTGAAACCATCTTCACCAAGACGTTTTGCGATACCTTTTCCTAAACCGCCTGCAGAACCTGTAATAATTGCCACTTTTGACATAGAAAAGACCTCCAAATAAATTTACTTTAAATAATTAGATGTAGTTTTTTGCATCTAGTTATACTATTCCCCTTTTAAGGAGTTTAAAACATGCATAATTAGAAAAAGTTTTTGGGAAATCTTTAGAAAGATGTTTCCTTTTAAGAGGTAATTTTTCAGTGATTATTTATACACCTAAAATGTAACGATAAATTGAAGTTTAAAAGCTGCAAACTTTGAAATAATAAAACAAAAGCGTATGCTTAAGGTAGAAAGAAAAGGAGGAAGTAAGTATGACAACATTAGCAGGTAAAGTTGCAATTGTAACTGGAGGCGCTTCAGGAATTGGCTATGCGATGGTACAGAACTTGCTGGAAGCTGGGGCAAAAGTAGGTGTAGCGGATTTAAATGAAGAAAAGCTGAAAGAGCTGGAACAGCAGCATAAAGGGGAGCTGCTTGGTGTCGTCACCAATGTAACCAAAGAAGAGGATATTAAAAACCTTGTTAACAAGACGGTAGAAGCATTTGGCGGATTGGATATAGCTTTTAATGTAGCTGGTGCATCGAAATCAGGAGCAATTATTGATCAGCCGGAGGAGGATTGGAATTTCACTGTTGACTTGTGTTTAAAAGGTGTCTTCCTATCTTTAAAACATGAAGCAAAATATATGAAAGAGCATGGCGGTGGAGCAATTGTCAATGTTTCATCTTTAAACGCGCATGTTCCAATGCATTACGGAGCAGCTTATTCCTCTGCGAAAGCTGGTGTGGAGATGCTTACAAAAAATGCTGCGCTTGAAATGTCCAAGCACAATATTCGTGTCAATGCCATTCTGCCTGGGCTTGTATCGACGCCGTTAACCTCCGGCTTAACAGACGTTGATGCAATCAATGAAGCTTATTTGGAGCGTATCCCAATGGAAAGAGCCGGGGACCCGAAAGAAATAGCAGGTCCAGCGTTGTTCCTTGTCAGCGAGGAAGCCTCCTACGTGAATGGAGCCAGCTTACTTGTAGATGGTGGCTGGGCAGTGACAGGTTATCCGGATTTAAGCAAATTTATCACGGAGAACCGTCCGTAAAACTCCCGCCTCAAAATAAAGCGTAAAAATAAATTTATTTAGGCGGGAGATAACGGACGCTAACTCCCTGAATCACTCGACTAACACTCAGTGGGGAACTAAGGAAACAGACTAAGTTCGCGACGTCTGCACTAGCACATCCTGGGACTGCGATTACTCGCCCCATCGGAAACATTTGTGCGTCGAAAAACTCCCACTGAGTGAAGTTTCGTTTTATGTAACCAAAGCTGTTATTTTGAAAATGGGTTATCACCCAGCCTTTAAATAACAACCTCAGTTACACTTATACAGAGGTAAGTTTAAACTTACCTCTGTATAAAAATAGAAACAAAAGAGCTGCTCGTTTTACCCTTACATTAATTTTCAAGCGATTTTCGGAGTTCGCTTACGTCCTTAAGCTCGAGACCTGTTAATTCGGATATTTCTTCATCTGAATAGTTCCTGTCTAAAAGCTTTTTGGCAAAATTCCGTTCCGCTTCCTCCATCCCTTTCTCCATGCCTTTCTCCATCCCTTTTTCTAAGCCCTTTTTTGTCGCCTCTTCCTCGATTTCTCTAAACAGTCTTCCAAACGTCGGGGTATCTCTCAATTTTTCCATTCCCATGAATTTTCCTTCCTCCTTTTCGTTTTCTGCGATTGGTAATGATTCATACAGCTTTTCCTGTAATTCCGCTGGGACCTGCAGGATATAATCGATAAAATACAATAGGGCTGACAGATAGGTGTCACGGTGCGAATATTTTTCGAGTGCCATACTGATAAGCTGCTGTTTAAATTGGAACTTTTCTTCGTCGTCTTTCTTTGTTCTGCCGGCGTTTTCACTAACATAGATTCCTGCAAGTACCGCTAAAGCGAATGGATTATCAGATTTTTTCAGCTTCTCCTTATCTTTTCCGTAAAAACGATAGACATTGTATAAATAAGTTAATTCTGTTCCGTAGAAAGAATAACGAAACGTATCTTCATAATGCTGATGACTTGCATCCGTCAAGAGGGCGATGGAATAAATCGGATGCTTATATTTGTCATAGATTCGATAAAAGTACTTAAACATGCGTTCAGCAAAGTCTTGCTCTCCAATAGCCTGCACTTCAATATGGACGAAGACGTATTTTTCTTCCCCGTTCTTCAGCGTCACTTTGGCTAACCTATCTGAATATTTTCTGCCTTTTCTTGAATTAATTACAAATTGAAGAAGTTCTATATTCGGGAAATCTGCTCCTTTTTCAAAATCAATTTCCGGGTATAACTCGGGTGCGAAAAATTCCATAAATTCTTGAAACAGTTCTTCAATCAAATTTTTCCAAAGCCCGTCATAATCCGTATCCTTTGCATCGTAGCTGTCGGTATTTTCTTTTACTGTGGTTATCATTATTTTATCACACCCCCAGGTAATATTAAATTTGCTTTTAATCATAGCGGCTATGAGTGGGGGATGCAAAACGGTAAAATAGGATTTCCTGCGTGAAAATCTGCTGTATAAATGACGTTTTAACTTAGGTTTGTGCCTTTTTCAATGACAATAGGATGTTCATATTGCATTTTTTATGTTTTTTTATACAGAACGAAAAATGATCATTTAAGGCTCTTCACCAAAATCTATGGGTGACATAGTAGATATAAATTTGCTGTAAGCGACCGCTACGGAAATACACTACGCTTTCCATCGGCCCCAAGCTCATCTCCTTTAAAGAAGACTTGCTGATTGGCAAGCCGTCAGGCGCAGACAGAAGCATAGTCGCACTTATGCCCTGCGGGTGAAAAGAAGACTTGCTGATTGGCAAGCCGTCAGGCGCAGACAGAAGCATAGTCGCACTTATGCCCTGCGGGTGAAAAGAAGACTTGCTGATTGGCAAGCCGTCAGGCGCAGACAGAAGCATAATCGCACTTATGCCCTGCGGGTAGAAAAAAAGAAGTTCGCTTTTTTTCTGCGGGGTCTTCCCACTGGGACTGGGACAGCGATTACTCGTCCCATCGAAGAGCTTTTGCGATTACTCGCCCCACCGAAGACCATTGCGCTTTCCCATAGGAGTCTCCGTGTATTTTCTCCGCTAGCTAGTTGCTTTTATCACATTTAATTATATTTTCCAACCATAGATTTTGGTGTTGATCCTTATTTAATCGTTTGTTCTTGGTGTGAAAATGGACAAGTTTCGATGTTATCGTACAATGGAAGAAGCTTAGTGAAAGTGTTTGACTTTCCCTGAATTCAACAAGGCTTACTTATTTCCGTAATAATTCTTGCCATTTCATCCGGTGACTCCTTCATTCCATTTTCCAGCCAGTATTCAATTACCGTAATACTCCCGCTGATAGAATAGATTGTCATATACTTTGCAGCGGTTTCGCTCATTTTATGTTCTGGTCCGTTAAAGTCATTCATAATATGCGTTTGTGCGGCGAACATGACTTTATGTGTGAATCTTTTATTGCCGTGTTCGCTGAACAGAATCCGAAAATGCTCATGACGGCTGTACACATATTTGAGTAAATAATTTAACATCGCCAGCGCTTCTTTTTCCTGCGTGTAGTCATACTGAAGCAGTGCCTGATTTAATTCATCGATAATTTCGTCCTCAATATTGGTCAGTAAATCATATTGATCGGCATAGTGGCTGTAAAATGTGGAACGGTTGATATCAGCCTGCTCACAAATTTCTTTAATTGTAATCGAAGAAATTGGTTTTTCTTTTAAAAGCTCCATCAGCCCATTTTTAAGAGCCATCCTTGTATAACGTTTTCTGCGATCTAGTTTTTGTGCCATGATAAATAAACTCCTTTTATGAACAAAATATGAAATTCTATCTGTTATCCAACAGATAATGATTATTTGTTGCGAAACGTACATATTTTAAACAACTGTTTGTTGTCTAACTGACAGTGTGTAGTTATAATAATAGATTATATGAATGAAATCAGCAAGGTAATGGGGAATGACAGTGGCAAATTTAATTATTCGTTTTAAAAAGACAGTGGTAACACTTTTTATCATACTTATGATCCTTTCTTTAGCGGGGATTCTGTTTGTTGATGTGAATTACAATATGCAGGATTATTTACCGGATGATGCAGAATCTACGCAGGCTTTAGAGGTGATGGAGGAGGAATTTTCAAGCGGTATTGCAAATGCCAGGGTCATGATAGGAGATGTCTCGATTCAGGAAGCGATGGAGTATAAACATGCTCTGGAAGAGATAAATGGGATTACAGAGGTTCTCTGGCTGGATGATGTTGTTGATATTCGGACACCGATTGAAGTAACTGACACGGATACAGTGGAGACATACTATAAGGATGAAAATGCCCTTTTTTCTGTCACGATTGCTAATGAAAAAGAGGTAGAGGCCACCAATGCTATTTATGACTTGATTGGTGAGGGAAATGCCGTTTCCGGGGAGGCTGTCAATACAGCAACAGAACAGGAAATGACAGGGACAGAGAGCATGTACGCGGCGGCCTTGCTTGTTCCAATTATTATCATTATTCTTATCTTGTCTACCAGCTCATGGGTGGAGCCGGTATTTTTCCTGACAGCCATTGGGGTATCTGTATTAATTAACCTGGGGACGAACATATTTATCGGCGAGATTTCTTTTGTTACCCAAGCGGTTGCACCAATATTGCAGCTTGCAGTCTCCTTGGATTATGCTATTTTTCTTCTGCATAGCTTTCAGGATTACAGGAATAAAAATTACAAACCGGAAGAAGCAATGAAATCAGCTATTAAAGAATCATGGCCGGTTATCAGCACAAGTGCTTTTACAACTATTTTTGGCTTTATGGCATTGATGTTTATGCGTTTTGAGATTGGTTCCGATCTGGGGTTGAACTTAGTTAAAGGAATTATTTTAAGCTTTATCAGTGTGATTGTCTTTCTGCCAGCCTTTACACTTGTGTTTTATCGCTGGATTGACCGGACGCAACATCGTGCGTTTGTTCCGACTCGTTTTGAGGGAGTCGGGAAGAAGCTCTTGAAATTAAGACTTCCTGTTCTTATTCTGGTGCTGCTGCTTCTTGTTCCCAGCTTTATGGCGCAGAGCAGCACGACCTTTACCTACGGGATGGGAGAACCGCCGGAGGATACCCGGCTAGGAACTGATGTGAGACAGATTGAAGAAGTTTTTGGAGAATCGACTTCCGTTGTGTTGCTTATTCCTAATAATGATATAGGGAAAGAGGAGGAAATGGTTCAGGTCCTGGACAATGTAAATCATGTTTCCTCGGTTATCAGCTATGCAACCATGGTCGGCAGTGTTATTCCGCAGGACTTTTTAGAGGAAGAGGCGACAGAGCAATTTCTTTCCGATCATTACAGCCGGATTATTATTAATACGGAAGCTGGAACAGAAGGAGACCTTCCTTTTGCAGTGATAGAAGATATACGGGAAATTGCTTCCGCTTATTATGGAGAGGAGGCGCTGACCTTAGGTGAAAGTGCGTCTCTGTATGATATGAAGAATATTGTGTCCCAGGATAATCAGCTTGTAAATATTTTAACCATTCTTGGGGTAGGGATTGTGATTTTGGTTAATTTCCGATCGATTTCTTTCCCGATTATTTTACTACTGGTTATCCAAGCAGCCGTATGGATAAACTTAGCTATTCCTTATTTTACAGGAACACCGCTTGTCTTTATCGGTTATTTAATTGTCAGTACGGTTCAGCTGGCAGCAACGGTGGATTATGCCATATTATTAACGGAGACATATAAAAATTACAGAAGATATATGCCGAAATGGAAGGCAATAAAAATGACATTGGATGATAAGATTTTCTCCATTGCTGTTTCTGCATCGATTCTATCCATCGTCGGATTTGTTTTATGGATGACATCATCTAATCCGGTTGTCGGGTCTATCGGCTTGCTGCTGGGGAGAGGTGCGCTCTTGGCATTTATTCTGGTTATCACCTTACTGCCTGCATTGCTTGTATATGGGGATACATTGCTTCAAAAGACATCATTAGGAATGAAGTTTCGCAAGGAGGAAAAACATGAGGACAACAATTAAATGGATCTGGCTCGCTTTAGCTCTGTTCTTTATTCCGTTTATGAATACAGCTCTTGCAGAGGGGGCTTCTGAGGATTCTGCGTCTGAGGGAGATGCGGAAATTGAGGAAAAGAACGAGGTTATTTATGCGAATTTAGAAGCAGGCGGCGCATTAGAAAATATCTATGTCGTAAATGCGTTTGAATTGAATAAATCAGGTGTTATTGAGGATTTCGGAAACTATGAATCTATCAAGAATTTAACAGATACGAGTGAAATAGAACAGGACGGAGATACAATCCGTATGGACGCGGCTTCAGATACGTTTTATTATCAAGGAGACCTTTCCAAAGAGCTGCCCTGGAAATTCACCATCTCCTATTATTTAGACGGGGAAGAAGTAGATCCGCAAACGGTTATTGGGGAATCCGGACAGGTAGAAATCGAAATAAAGGTAGAAGAGAATGCAGAAACAGAAACTGCTTTCTTTGATAACTATATGCTGCAAATATCACAGGCGCTGAATACCGATTACTTTTATAATATTGAAGCGGAGGATGCAACGATAGCCAATGCCGGGAAAAATAGGCAGGTGGCATTTACGGTGATGCCGGGAGAAGAAGAGACGCTGACGATTCAAGCAGATACCGATCAATTTGAATTAGAAGGAATGGAAATCTCCGGCCTGCCGTCTTCTGTTTCTGTAGACGGTCCGGATACAGATGCGCTCACAGAGGAGTTTCAGAGCTTAACCGATGCCATTGGTGAAATCAACCAGGGAGTAGGTGAGCTTGGTGATGGAATCAGCGGGCTGTCTGGCGGATTAAGTGAATTAGAGAATGGGTCTTCTGAATTTCAGAACGGTTTAAATGAGTTAAATAATTCCAGCGGTGAATTAACAGGTGCATCGGAAGAAATCAATAATGCTTTTCAAACCGTACAGGAAGAAGTTGGCCAAATTACAGGGATAGATGGAATAGAGCAGTTAAGCGGGATGACAGAAGCTGCATCAGATATGGCTGCAGGAATGGAAGCATTGGCTGACGAATTAGATTCGCTGTCAACAGGCTATGGAGATGCGAAAGAAGCATTGCAGACAGCTATGGAGGGCATCCCAGAAGCCACCTTAACAGAAGAGGATTTTCAAGCATTATATGATAGTGAAGCAGTAGATCCGGCGGTTGTTGATGAATTAGTTGGCACCTATGAAGCTGCCCAAGGTGCATTAGCTGTCTACTATGAATCCGTAGAATCATTTGATGCGGTGGAGCCGGCATTATCTGAATTTCAAACTTCTGCCAGTGACATTGCCAGCAATATCCGTACGTTTTCCGATGAATTAGAGCAATCTGTCGGCCAAATTGATATCGATGAAGGACTGGATGAATTTATTACAAGTGTAGATACCATGGCTGAAAATTATAATCAGTTCCATGAAGGTCTGGTTTCTTATACCAATGGCGTAAATGAGCTCAGTACTTCCTATGCTGATATTCATAATGGAATTAGTGAATCGGCATCCGGTTCCAATGAACTTGCGAACGGAGCAGATGAATTACAGGATGGAACCAGTGAATTATATGATGCCACTGAAAGTATCCCTGATGAGATGCAGGAAGAAATTGATGAGATGATTTCACAATATGATAAATCTGATTTTGATCCTGTATCCTTCGTATCGGAAGAAAATGATGAGATCACAAATTCTGTTCAATTTGTGATTCAAACAGACAGTATTCAGCCGGAAGAGGATACCGAAGAGACAGAAGAAGAGGAAGAGAACGAAGGGTTTTGGGATAGGTTATTGAATTTGTTTTAAGAGGATTTCAATATTTTAATGATAAAGAAACCGCATGAAATGACTCATGCGGTTTTTTCCTTCCGCTGCAACAGAACAGCTGCAATGACAATCATCCCTTTAAATGCATCCCGCAGTAATGGAGGAACCCCGAAGAGATTGAGCAGGTTGTTCAGCACAGCAATAATCAACATTCCATAAACCGTTCCGAGGATAAATCCTCTTCCGCCCATCATACTTGTACCTCCGACAACAGCGGCAGCGATAGCGTCCATTTCCATTCCCCGTCCTGAACCGGCAAAATCCATCGAGCCGATTCGAGAAACTTGAATGATTGCAGCAATGGCTACAAGTATTCCGGAAAGCGCATAAACCCGGTACTTAACCTGCTTCACGTTAATTCCGGATAGTCTGGCAGCTCTTTCATTGGAGCCAACCGCAATAATCTGCCGGCCAAAGATGGTGCGCTTGGAAATATAATACATAACAGCAGCAATCAAAATCCAGTAGATGATGGGCATAATCATATAGTTCCCGATTTTGAAATTGGCAATTTGTAAAAATTCTGGCGGTACACGCGGTGCAGCTCCTTGCATGAAATGCTGTGTGACACTGCGGAAGACCATCATCGCTCCTAAGGTGGCTATAAAAGGAGGAACCATTCCCCGTGTAACAGTTACGCCAATTAAGGAACCAAGCAAATATCCAAAAAGAATCACAACAATGATTGTAATGAAAATAGCTGTCCAGCCTGTGATTCCAATCGCATTTAAAAAACCGTTTGCTCCAATATCAAGCAATGTCATTGTCAATGCGCCAGTTGCTACAAGCGTTGCACCAACAGCTAAATCGATTCCGCCTGTCATAATAACAAACGTCATTCCCAGTGCGACAATTGCTACACTGGCATTGTTTCGTAAAATATTGATCCAGTTATTAGTCCAAGACGTAAACCATTCTCCAAATGAAGGATAATCAAAGCCTAATACAATCGTTTGTAAGATAACCATTACGATGAACGCAATAAAAATACTAAACAATGGACTAGTAGACCATCGATTCTTGAACCAAAGGATAAACTGGTGAAAGTAATTGATATTTTTCTCTGTCAAAAGGTACACCCCTTTTCGATCCCGGATAAAAAGAAGCTGCAACCTGCGGGATACCTGTTACTTATCGCCTAAGTGATGGTGGACAGTCCATTAAGACGTTGAAATAAAAGCATCTCCGCCTGTAGCCAGCTCCATTATTGCTTGTTCGTTCATTGCTTCTCCTTTTAATTCTCCTTGCAGCTGTCCGTGGTACATGACATACGTCCGATTGCAAAGCCTTAATATTTCATTTGCTTCACTGGAAAGAATAATAACCCCAATCCCTTCATCAGCTAAACGAAGGATAATATCATAGATATCTTCCTTCGCTCCAACATCTACCCCTTGTGTCGGGTTATCTAAAATCAAAATACGGGGATCTGTGGAAAGCCATTTAGCTAAAACGACCTTCTGCTGATTTCCTCCAGAGAGATTCAGAATACTGTTTGAGGAATCAGTCATCCGTATCTTCAGCTGTTTTTGAAGTGCAGCCAGCTTCTCTTGATGGATGGAATGCTGGATGATTCCCCATTTGGCATGTCTCTTCCAAGAAGCAATGGCGCTATTTTCGAGAATGTTCATATCTTTAATAATGGCGTTTTCCTTTCTGTTTCTTGGAAGGTAGGCAATTCCGTTTTTAACAGCGTCCATCGTGGTATGGATATTAATTTCTTTGCCGTAAAGGAACAGCTTGCCCGATGAAATATCATTTGCGCCAAAAATGGATTGAAACAGCTCACTGCGTCCGTCCCCTAAAAGACCGGTGAATCCGACAACCTCTCCCTGATGAATGGAAAAAGTAATATCGGAAAAAGCAGCATTATACGTAAATTTTTCTGCACGCAGGATTTCTTCACCGCGGTCACGCTGCTGGACCAGTTGATCTGTCCGGACATCATAGCCGACCATAAAGCGGGCAAGCTCCTTTGTGGTTACATCACTGACCTGTCCTTCAGAAACAAGCCTGCCATCCCGGAGTACGGCATATGTGTCACAAGCCTCAATGACTTCTTTTAACTTATGAGAGATAAAAATAATGCCAACCTGTTGATCGCGTAAACGCCGCATCATCGTAAATACACGTTCGATTTCAGAATCGGTAAGCGATGTTGTTGGTTCATCCATGATAATGACAGAAGCATTCATCGAAATCGCGCGACAGATTTCAATAATTTGTTTATAGGAAGAATCTAACTCTTTGACCAGCATGCGGGGGTCAAGGTCTACATGCATGCGTTCAAATATCTCCTTTGTTTCTTGAATCATTTTTTGATGCTGTACGCGCTTGAATCCCTTTTTATAATCTCTTTCTAAAAACATATTTTCATAGATGGGCAGATCATTAATTAAGTTCAGCTCCTGATGGATAAAAGAAATTCCCATATTAATAGATTGCTCCGGACCGGTCAGATTTACCTCGGCCCCGTTTATATAAAGCTTGCCTTTATCAGGCTGATGAATACCGCCTAAGATGTTCATCAGGGTTGATTTCCCCGCTCCATTTTCTCCAAGCAATGCACAAATTTCTCCTGCTTTAATAGAAAGGGAAACGTCTTTTAGAACATGATTTTTGCCAAAGGACTTTTGGATATTTCTTAACTCCACAAGCATGTCATCACCTCTGAGAAATGGATGGAAAGGGAGCAGACTTTCCTGCTCCCCTCTGCTTAATATGGTGAATTTTCATCTAAGAATTCTTCGTAGTTATCCCGGTCAACGACAGTAGTTGGAATGATGGTTTCTTCCTCCACGTCTTCTCCGTTGAGCACGTCTATCGCAATGTCAACAGCATCTTTTACCATAACAGGGCTGTATAATGCGGATTGAATCCAGATATCTTCGTTTTCTGGCATCATTTCAAAATATTCCTGCATGCCACCGCCGCCTGTGACGACTTGAATGTCTGTTCTTCCAGCTTCTTGAATAGCTTGTAAGACACCGACAGAGGTTTCATCATCAATCGAATAAACGGCATCAATATCCTCAACAGAAGTCAGAATATCAGCGAAGTCAGCTAAACCATCCTCTCTGGTGAATTCTGTTGCATACGTCATCAGATTCATATCTGGAGCAATTTCTGCCATGGTTTCCTCGAAGCCTTTGGTCCGTAATTCGGATACAGAACCAGACGAAGGTACTTCCAGTACAACGACATTTCCTTCCTCGCCAATTTTATCTACAATGTAATTCGCTCCCTGGACGCCCATATCTTCATTATCGCCTGCAACACGGTAAACTCCTTCTACATCAATCGCGATGTCAAAGTTAACCACGGTTATACCACTGTCAATGGCATTTTGAATCGGGACTTCCATGCCCTCCCATTGAGGAAAAGCAACAATGGCGTCAGCTCCCCATGTCATTAAATCATCTAATTGGGAAGTCATTTGTTCCGCGTTACTGCTGGTTTGAATTTGATAATCTACTTGATCTCCTAATTCTTTTACGCGTTCTTCAGCGTGGTAAGCAACTGCCGCAACCCAGCCATGCGTCACTTCTGGCGCAAGTATGCCAATTTTATATTGTTCTTCAGTGTCCTCGCTGCCATTTCCGCTGTCCGCATTATTCTCCTCTGAAGCCTTACCAGAATCATTTCCACCGCCGCAAGCAGCCAACAAAAGCATGAGGACAGCAATCATTAAAAAGCCAAAACTTTTTTTCTTCATCGTATTGTAAACCTCCCCGATTTTTAGTGAATCTTATAAAATAGACTGGCTCTGCACAGAATAACCGTTTGCAATTAGCATACGAGGTAATGATGGAAATAAATAAAATAGATGGGGAAAACGCCTCCTTTCCTTCCTATGAGAGATAAATCAGCTGCTTTCATGAAATCCATTACATCCTTTCCTCGTTTTGCTGGAGAATTTCTTCAAGCAGTCGTAATGATTTTAATGCATCTTCTCCGCTGACAATGGGCTTTTTTTCTTCTTGAATGCAATGGATAAAGGCATCGATTACGCCGGAGTTTGTTTGATTCGTATTGGTTTGAATTCCTTCTAATGCATAGTAAATGTTTTCACCGTTTTTCTTTTCAATAAGAAGTGGATAGTGTTTATCCTGGTATATTTTCATAATTCCTTCCTGGCAGTAAATCGTTGTAGAGTTATTTTCTTCCCCGTAATAGGTCCAAGAGAAAGTGGCAGTACCGATGCTTCCTCCAGCAGTTTTTAAAATACAGACGACATTGTCATTTACTTCGATAGGCTGACCGTTTTCATCTGTTTTATCTAAGGTGGCCGTATAGGAATGGAGATTTGTAATATCGTCATCCAACAGATAGAAGAGCAGGTCCAGCTTATGAATGCCTAAATCTCCTGCAGCCCCTGAATGAGAACGGTCTTTTTTAAAAAACCAGGTTTCTTTTGATTTGGTTGCTCCCCAATCTTCGGGGCCGCTGTGCCCAAAGGTTGTCTGAAAGGAGAGAATCTCGCCAAGCTCTTTCGCTCGAAGGATTTCACGTGCTTTTTGATGTGCTTTTGTAAAGCGTTGGTTGTGGTCCACCATTAATAGCTTTCCGGTTTCCTTCGCAGTACGTACCATTTTTTCTGCCTGTTCCACAGTGGCGGAAATTGGTTTTTCACAAAGAACATGCTTGCCGGCTTGCAAAGCTTTTGTAGTGTGGATATAATGCGCTTCATTGGAAGAGCAATCACTAATGGCATCAACGGTCGAATCTTGAAGCAATGCCTCCAGTGACGAAGCGGTTCTGCCGCCAAATAATTGCTTCATTTCCTCTGCGCGTTCAGGATTTCTGTCATAGAAAACAATCTCTTTTACGGATGGATTGGCTCTATACTCGGGAGCATGCCTGAAGCGTGTAATCGAGCCGCAGCCAATAATTCCTACAATCATTTAGATCCCTCCTAACCCAATGTTGATTCTCGAATAATCAACTCATAATCCATGATGACATTTTCAACAGGCAGCCCTTGAATCCGGTCAATGACCATTTTTGCGGAACGATAGCCCATTTGATATTTTGGCTGAGAAACTGTTGTCAGGGCAGGTGTGGTCATACTGGAAAAAGCAATATTGTCAAATCCGATAATCGCCATCTCTTGAGGGACCTTAATGCCCTGAGCATGTAATTCTTTGATAGCGCCAATCGCTAAAGTGTCTGAAATAATAAATACAGCAGTTGGCCGGTTTTTAGAACGCAGCATTCGCCGCATGGCTTCTACACCGTCCTGGAAGCTGAGTCCGTCAGTGTAATGGATCCATTCGTCACAAATAGGCAATTGAAATTCGTTTAAGGCCTTCTCAAATCCGATGCGCCGCTGCTTTGCATAGAGCAGATTTTCATTGAAATTGATCAAGCCGATTTTTTTATTTCCCATCGTAATCAGATACTTTACCGCGCGATAAGCAGCCTCTGTATTATCAATTGCAATATAAGGGATATTGGCATCTTCATAATAATCACTGCAAAGCACGATAGAATGGGACTCAGAAAGCTCTTTCAGCTTATCAACATGAACGGTAGGATTCATGGAAATAATACCGTCCGCCAATTTATTACGAACCATATGAAGAAAGATATCTTCCCGCTGCAGGTTATCATCTGTTTCGCAAAGCAGAATATTATAGTTGTTTTCTATGGCATAATCCTCAATCCCATTAATGATTTCTGTGTAATAAGGGTTTGAGAACGTGTGAATAAGAACAAGAAGTAATCTGCTTTCCGAGTTTCGTAAATTCCTGCCAAGCATACTGGGAGCATAATTTAACTCCCGAATGGCTTTTTCAACCTTGTGTCGCGTTTTCTCAGAGACCTTGGATGTGTTATTTAAAACACGCGAAACCGTAGCAATGGAAACACCTGCCTGTTTTGCAACCTGATGTATATTTGCCATGGCACAACCTCTTTCAGAACAAATAATGTACAGTCGATGTAGAATTGAATAGAATGAAGAAGTTCTGATGTAAACGTTTTCTGTAAGCTATAGAATTAATATGCGAAGGTTTATAAATACATTCTAAAAAATTTGGAAGAGCAGCTTATTTATAAATAAGCTACTTTTTAAAGCTGGATTGGGAGCAACCAGTAGCACAGCTGATTTTAGAAGAGGACATTGCCATGCATACAAGCAAAATACTTATTCCTGGAAAAGAGAAAAAGGATTATTTGGACGCAGAGAATGAGTGGATAAATGCCTGTGATGCCGTATTTGGACAGTTCGGATAATGAAGAACTGATTCGCTTTACTTTTAGTGTGGGGACAACAGGGAATAAGAGAGAGGCCTACTATGCAGGGCGAAAGCTGATGAAATTTCTTTTAGAGGAAGGCTATACACTGAAAGAATTGGCTGCTGTTCAGAAAAGAGATATTCCTGCTTTTGTGGAGAAGGGTTTGGGTGAGATGTTGCGATTTTGTATATAATTAGCAGCAAATAATAGGATGAATCTATAAGGCTTATGTGTTTTAAACTATTATATTAATAAACCAAGCTGTTGATTTTACTCAATTGCTTGGTTTATTAATGAATGTCAATTTTTATTATTAAGTTCCTGATTTCCAATAATATCTTCAGTATCATATATACCAGGTTTCAATTTTTTATCAAATAATTTCTCTGTCATAGCATTAAAAGTATAATGGTCTTCTAAAATAACAATTTTTTCGTAATTATTTGAATGAATTTCATAATTGCTCTTTTTAAAAATACAAAGACGAGCAGAATTTTCGAAAGTGTATTTTAAAAAACAAAAATTATGCAGCTTGTTGTTGTTGAATAAGCTCCGCTTGGATGCGATCCGCAGCTAATTTGGAAGCATTATAAATCAAAGCGACCATGTCAAAATGAACTTTTGCACGCTTTCCAGTGCGATAACGAACATTGTTTAGCTGATAGAACTCTTTCAGATAAGCATTAACACGTTCTACTGCTGTCCGTTGTTTGAAAATATTTTTCCAAGCTTTTGATCCTCGTGCTGGTGCGGTATACCTTCTTAAATCGGTAGTTATCTTGATTTTATACACTTTTTGACAGATACCTTCATTCGCAAGGGGACAGTCGCTGCATTCCTTTGGTCTGGTATATTTCAATGTTTCGTATTTTGGATCAAAGCTGTCATATTTATAGGAATGTTCTCGCAAACAGGTTGGGGCACCAACTGCGAGGTGGGCTTTATAGCCAAACCAGTATTCATTTTTACCATCTGCATTCTTTTTCACACCCCATTTGGGGGCTATTGGCACTTCTGCACGCAAGATGTCTAACGGAACGTCTAACTGTGCTTCGATTTTCTTTTCATACAATGGCAGGTTTGCTTCCTTTTCCGCTTGGTCTTTAAGGTACTGTTCGCGTTCTTCTTTGGATTTGCGTCCGCGCTTTTTTGGCGTAGTTTCTGATTTTTCTTCTTTTTTGGCAGATGCCTTATCTCGTGCTTCAAAATGGGTTGCATCAATGGCAATGACTTCATCGACAATAAACCCTTCGGTGACGGCTGCCAGCGTTACGCTTTCGAAGGATTTTTCTAAAATATCTGATTCACTCAATTTCGTTACCAAGCGGGAATAAGCAGCTTCTGATGGTGTAGAATCGGAAACAAGAAATCCGCAGTTCATTTTAAAGATAAAGTCATCATTTAGACGCTTGATTAAGTCTTTGATGGTTGGGATACGCTCGATGTAGCGAATAAAAAAGGAAATAATCATCCCTGCATAATTTAGCTCAACAGGCGCTCCAAGCCGGGATTTCTTATTAATCGCATGATAAATACGATCCAGATCAATCGCTGAAATAATCGCTTCATATTTTTGAGTAGGTTCCATGTCATATAATTCTTGGATGCCAAATAGACTCGGTTGTCGTATAATGGTCATAAGAAGTACTCCTCCAGTCTTTTTATGGTTTTCTGGGTAACTACCATTATACAAGATTTGGGGAGGTACTTCTTTTTTTATGTTTCAAAAAGCTTGGGACACAAGGGCTTTGAATTATGAAATTCACTCATGTTTCATTTAATAGATGTATTCGCAAAATTGACAGATAAGAAATAGTCGGCTAGTGCCCCGCACCATGAATAGTTTTTTAAACGGAAATTCCTGAGCTGTTTATTATTGGATACTGGGGGGGCGTTGTTACTCGCTTCAGCAAATCTGTTAGTAAATAGTTGAACATTCTCTTGGACTATTTCACTAAGAATCTAACATGCAAATGATGTACAATTATAAAAATTCTGAATAATTAAATTAGATTACAACAAAAGACATGTGATGGCAATATCTTTCTCGAAGAATCATAAAATTATTAATTATATCATAGTTAATATTGGAAAAACATAATAAAATTGTAAATTATAGATTATTTACCCAACTATTTAAAAAATAAGCACTAGAATTGGTACCACATGTTGCTTTTATATGTTTTCGGGAAAAATTTATAATTTTATCTTGTCATCAATAGAATTATAAAGTACTATGTATAAGTAAGGTCATCTGATGACCTTGCTTATACATATCTAATGAAAGCGTTTTAGAAGAGCGGCAAGGGGGGATTCGTTTGTATTTATTATTAGCTTTAAGTGCAATCATTGCGCCGTTTGTGTTTTTAGTTCTGTTACGTATGCCGGCAATGAAGGGGATGTCGTTAAGCGCAGCAATCGTTATTGCAATAGCTATGATTTTTTGGGGGATGGAAGGAAATGTTATTCTATCATCGATTTTTCAAGGGGCCCATAAAACATTAACGATTCTATGGATTTTATTTGGGGCATTAGTTTTACTGGATACACTTCGCAAAACAGGAGCAGTGGACAGAATCAATCAAGGTTTTCAGAGCATTTCTGAAGATATGCGTGTTCAGGTTGTCATTGTTGCTTTTTTATTTGGCGGAGTGATTGAAGGGGCAGCCGGGTTCGGAACTCCGGCAATGGTTACAGCTCCATTAATGGTAGCTTTAGGATTTCGTCCGATTGTTGCTGCGACATTGGCGTTGATTGCAGACAGCACACAGGTGGCTTTTGGAGCTGTAGGGACACCTTTGGCAGTAGGGTTAAGTAATATTCCGGGGGCAGATGCGGAGTTCTTTAATGCAATTGGAGTGCGGATAACCACGTTAGATATATTCGCCGGATCATTTATACCGTTTATTGTCATTGTTATTATGACTTTATTTTTTGGTAAAAAAAGAGGGTTTAAGTATGCCTTGCCGATGCTTCCGTGGACCATTCTTATAGGGTTTACTTATACGTTGTCTGCTTTATTCTATGCTTCGGTATTTGGTCAGGAATTTATCTCTATTTTAGCATCTTTAACTGGATTGGTAGTAGCAACAATCACAGCTAAAAAAGGCTGGCTGTTACCAAAAACGACATGGAAAGAGGCGCTGCGCCCTGGTTTTGAAGTAAAAACGGAGAAGTCAAAGATGAGCATAGGGGCGGCTTGGACACCTTATGTTATTGTCGTTGCCTTGTTGTTAATGACCAGGATTATACCTTGGCTGCAGGAGTTCACACAGACAGCCATTGATTTCTCTTGGACAACTATTTTTGGTGTAGAAGGTGTGGACTCTGCCTGGGAGTTTTTATATTCGCCAGGAACAATTCTAACATTTGCGGCAGTTTTATCTGTATTTGTTCATCGAAAATCAATTGGCACGTTTTTTAGTGCATCCAAGGATTCTCTGATGACGATGCGGTCAACCGCGATTGCTTTAGTGGCAACGTTAGCGATGGTGCATGTGTTTACAAATTCGGGAATAAATACAGAAGATTTAATCAGCATGCCGCAGTATATCGCCGTAAGCATGGCGGAGCATTTAGGGTTTATGTGGATGTTTGTCGCACCCTTTTTAGGAGAGTTAGGATCGTTTATTACTGGAAGTGCGACGGTTTCTACATTAACTTTCTCACCTATTCAATACAGCGTAGCAAATCAATTGGGTTTAGATATAAATACGGTTTTAGCTGCCCAAACAATGGGAGCTGGAGCGGGAAATATGATTTGTGTGCATAATGTCGTTGCAGCAAGCGCGGTCGTTGGCTTGAGCGGTAAAGAAGGGGATATTATTCGGAAAACGCTGATTCCGGCCGTTGTCTATGGATTGATGATTGGATTGGCTGGGTTTATTGCTATTCAATTCTTCGACTGATAAGCTGATGGGCTTTAAAAACCTCTGGGAATGAATTAAAATAGATTCACGTACTAGAGGAGTTGACATGATGGAATATAAGCGTATAAAAACCGAAAAAATATATGAGCAAGTAGCAGATTCCTTAATTGGCATGATTAAGGACGGAAGGCTGAAGTCAGGTGATAAGCTGGATTCTGTAGAACAATTAGCAAAAAGCTTCGGAGTCGGCCGCTCCGCCATCAGGGAGGCGCTCAGCGGACTCCGCTCCATGGGGCTGGTGGAAATGCGGCAGGGAGAAGGCACCTATGTCAAAGCGTTTGATGCAGAGCTTTTCACCCTGCCAGTCAGCACGGCTTTTTTAATGAAACAGAATGACGTCAAAGAATTATATCAGGTCCGCAAAATTTTAGAAGTTGGCACTGCCGCATATGCTGCAGAGAGCTATACGGACAAGGACCTTGAGAAAATGGAAGCGGCGTTACAGCTGATGGCGGATGCAAAAGGGAATGATCAGCTTTCTGAGCAGGCAGATACCGATTTCCATCTGGCTGTTGCTCAGGCAACGCAGATGAATTTATTGATTCATTTAATGGGCAGTGTTTCCGAATTAATGTCAGAGACGATTCGGGAAGCACGTCGGATATTATTATATACAGAAGACCGGTCACAAATTTTATATGAAGAGCATGAACGTATTTATCAAGCAATTAAAAACAGGCAGGCGGACCAGGCAAGAGAAAAAATGTATGAGCATTTGGAGAATGTAGAGCAGTTGCTGTTTCAGGAGCTTGATAAAAATTAAGTACCTCGTTCATGTCCGGTATCAATAGAAGAGGTGGAAAAAATGAAAGTATCTTTGTTCATTACATGTGTAAGTGATATTGTTTTTGCAGATGTAGGTAAGAATACGGTGGAATTATTAGAGCGGCTGGGCTGTGAAGTAGATTTCCCGGCAGCTCAAACCTGCTGCGGGCAGCCCGCATATAACAGCGGTTATCTGAGTGAAGCGAAAAAAGCAATGAAGCAGATGATAAAGGCCTTTAAAGATTCGGAGTATGTGGTCGGCCCGTCTGGTTCATGTGTCGGTATGCTGCGAGAATACCCGAACGTATTCAAAGGAGACCCGGAGTGGGAACAGCCGGCGATTGACCTGGCTAATAAATCCTATGAGGTAACACAGTTTATCGTGGATGTATTAGGGATAACTGATGTCGGTTCTACCTTTGAGGGAAGGGTAACCTATCATCCATCCTGTCATATGACCCGTATTTTAGGAGTAAAGGAAGCGCCGACGAAGCTGCTTAAAAATGTCAAAGGAATTGACTTTGTTGAACTGCCGGTAAAAGAGGACTGCTGCGGGTTTGGCGGTACATTTGCTGTGAAAAATGCAGATATATCTGGTGAAATGGTAAAAGAAAAATCCCGGCATGTATCGGAAACAGAAGCAGAATACCTTGTCGGCGGAGATATGGGCTGTCTGATGAATATCGGCGGACGTATGCGCAGAGAAGGTAAAAATGTAAAAGTCATGCATATCACTGAAATTTTAAATACACATGTCAAAGAGCAAGGAGGCGTAACCGCATGAGCATAAAAATTAGCGAAGCTCCTTATAAAGAACGGATTGGAAAAGGGATTGACAATGATTTTATGCGGCAGGCTGTTTCTTCTGCACAAGGAAGGTTCCGGAATGGCCGCCTGACGCAGGCGGAAGAGCTCGGCAATTGGGAGGATTGGCGCCAGCTTGGTGAGGAAATACGGTCCCATACATTAGAAAACATTGATTATTATTTGTATCAGCTCAGTGAGGAAGTGGAAAAACGCGGCGGTAATGTCTTTTTTGCGGAGACGGCAGAGGAAGCGAATACTTATATTGAAAATGTCGTCAAAAAGAAAAACGCGAAAAAAGTTGTGAAAACCAAATCTATGGTTACCGAAGAAATTGGTTTAAATAAAACATTAGAGGAAATCGGAGCAGAGGTAGTCGAATCGGATTTAGGGGAATGGATTCTGCAATTAGATGAAGATCCTCCATCACATATCGTCACCCCGGCTTTGCATAAAAATAGGCAGCAAATCAAAAATACCTTTCAAGATAAAAAAGGCTATGATAAATCAGATACACCGGAGGAACTGGCTTCCTTTGCCAGAGAACAGCTGAGGCAGGATTTCTTAACTGCGGATGTCGGGATTACCGGCTGCAACTTTGCGATTGCAGAATCTGGTTCTGTTACATTGGTAACCAATGAAGGAAATGCGGAAATGGTTACTTCCCTTCCTGATACACAAATCAGTGTAATGGGGATGGAGAGACTCGTTCCAACCTGGGAGGACATGGAAGTATTAGTGAGCTTATTAACAAGAGCTGCTGTCGGGCAGAAGCTGACCAGTTATATCACAACCATTACAGGGACGCGCTTGGAAGAGGAAATCGACGGCCCGGATGATTATCATCTGGTGATTGTGGATAATGGACGTTCTAAAATCCTGGGAACAGAATTTCAGTCTGCACTTCATTGTATCCGCTGTGCAGCTTGTATTAATGTGTGTCCGGTGTATCGCCATGTCGGCGGGCATGCGTATAACTCGATTTATCCAGGCCCAATTGGAGCTGTATTAACACCGCTGCTTGACGGCTATGAGGATCATAAAGAATTGCCGTATGCGTCTTCTTTATGTGCTGCTTGTACGGAAGCATGTCCGGTGAAAATTCCATTACATGAACAGTTGATACGTCACCGTGAAATTATTGTAGAAGAAGAGAAAAAATCGCCTGCTTCTGAAAAAATCATGATGAAAGGTTTTGCGCAATGGGCCTCGAATCCAGCGGCGTATAAATTAAGTACAAAAGTCGCAAGAAGTGCATTAAAACCGTGGACAAAAGAGGAATACGTTGAAAATGGCCCGGGACCATTAAAAGGATGGACGGATGTCCGAGATTTTCCGGCACCGGGGAAACAATCCTTCCGCAGCTGGTGGAATAAACGTCAGAAGGGAGGAGAGGCATAATGGCTATTCAAAACCGTGACTCCTTTTTAAGCAATCTTGCCGCAAACCTGGGACGTCCGCAAAGAAGAGAAAGTGTAAGCCGGCCGGAGTACAGTGTTCAGCCGCAGCATGAGGTTTTTAAAGATTATTCTGCCGAAGAGCTGATTGGAGTGCTAAAGGAGCATTGTAAGGTGATCCATACCGATTTTGTCCGGACAGATAAAAGCGATTTGCAAGCAACACTGAAAAGAGTATTAGATGGATATGAGGCAGCTTCGATTATTGCATCGAATGATAAGCGTAACCAGGAGTATGGACTGGATAAGGCTTATGAGGAATTTTCAAAAGAGGTCGATGTCCATATCTGGGATGCAAGCCTTGGTAAGGAAAACCAAGTGATTGCCGAAAGAACAGATGTCGGTATTTCCTTTAGTGATATCACGCTTGCTGAATCAGGAACAGTCGCATTGATGACGAATAAAGATAATGGCAGATCCATCAGCTTAATGCCGAAATGCTATGTTGCCATTATCCCTAAAGAAACAATTGTGCCCAGGATGACACAGGCAGCAGGTAAGATTCATCAGGATAATGAAAAAGGCATTGCTCCTCCTTCCAGTGTTTGTTTTGTAACAGGTCCGAGTAACAGTGCTGATATTGAAATGAATCTGATTGTTGGTGTGCATGGACCGGTAAAGGTAACGTATATTGTAGTAGATTAATATAGCTTTTATGGCAGCTTTTTTATTAAAACAGCCGCTTCTGTCAAAAAAACATCTCTTCTGTTAAGCGTTTTTTAATAGCGCGGAACGGAAAGGTGTTTTTTTGTGATTACTAAGCTGGAAGAGTTATATTTATCAAGAATAATAAGAATTACCATTACAAAAATCAGAAAAAACGTTATAATTAGGAGAAAGTAGTCCTGTCTAAATACCTAAATATAGTATGGGTTTTTATTTTGGGAGGACTCTTTTGTTTGGATATAATTATTTTCGTCTCCCCTTTAACAGAGGAGAAAACAGACGCTGGCACCATGATAGATATAACACATAGAAAAGTTCGGTAAAAATAGTGGTAAGAAATAGGATTCGTTTATTAGTTCTAAAAATAATACAAAAATTGGTTTTTGGTTGGATTGAATGTTTCCTTGTATGACTACATAGAATGAAATGAATTGAAGGATGAACATGATCTATTTAAAGTAACGGAGAAAAGGGGGATTTATTATGAGCAACGAAGCATATACAGAATTTTGGAATGGCCAATTACTTGAACTGGTAACATCAGAGGGAAAAACATACTATACACAGCTCATTCGCAATGAGTCTGAGCTGCTGATTCAAAGACCTGTCAATAAACAGAATGTACCTATGCTGATTGAAAACGGCATGATGGTTACAGTCTGTTTTCATGATGATAAAAAAGGGCTCTGTAACTTCTCTTCCCAATTATATCTTCAGCAAAACGGAAAAATCGCCATTACGAACCCCTCTTTAGATGCAATTAAAGTAGTGCAAAGAAGGCAATTTTTCCGTGTGAAAGTCATGCTGGATATGGATTTGACACTGCCTTCTGCAGAAGATGCAAATCCGAACGAAGAGGAAGCCGAAGGGGAAAGTATAACCGTTACTACCCACGATATAAGCGGCGGGGGAGCTGCTTTTCTGACGCAGTCTAAAATCGTTGAAATAGGCGATAAGGTCGAAGGAACATTGTATTTGAAAACAAAGGATACCCAGCAGAAAATTGTATTCAAAGGCAGTGTTGTGAATGTGATAAAACAATCGAATAGCATGTATAAAAATGCGCTGCAATTTATTGATATGCGAGAAGGAACCAGGTCACATATTGTGAAATTCTGTATTGCTAAACAAATTGAGATTCGCAATAAAATCAAGGGATAAATGACGGATTGGAATATCTGGAAAGAGATAATGATTACTTTAATTTGAATTTTTTTTATAAAAAAGGAGGAATTTTTAATTTTCATGTCGAATGTATAGCAAAGGGTATAAGGAGGTAGAGGTATGTCGAATAAAGTTGGATCTATTAATCAGGAGCTAGATGTGTATATTGCACAAAAGGAAGATATGAAAGCTATACTCCGCCTGCTAAAGGGTGTAACAACATGGCTGAAGAAAAGCCGTTTAAAGCAGTGGGAATTCCTTGATCAGGATGAGGAAGATCCGGAAGTAAGACAGTCTGTTGAAGATGGAGCTACCTTTGTTGTTAAAGAAGGCGATGAGATTATTGCTACGTTCACACTAAATGAAATGCAGACCCCTTGGGATAAAAACATTTGGGGACAATCCAGCGAAGATGCGTTTTATATGCACCGCTTGTCCGTAGACTATGATTATATTGGACGCGGCTTAGGAAGACCTATTGTCGAATGGATGGAAGCATATACGAAGACGCAGGGAATGCGCCGGATTCGTTTAGACTGTGTAGAAAGCAATAAGAAACTAAACCAAATTTATAAAAACTTTGGCTATGATTATAAGGGCACAAATCATGATCATTGCAGGTATGAAAAGATTTTATAATTTGTAACCGTTGTTTTCCATCCTCATTACTTTCTTCTTGGATTTCATAAGAATCAATTAACTTCAATATATTTAATCTGGCGGTACACCTTATCTATTTTTAGATTTGTATAAGGTTGCTGTCAGGTACATAATTTTCAAGTATAAAGCATGTTTTTAAATAGATATGCTTTTTTTTTCGTTATATAGACGATTATAATATACAGGGTGGAAAGGAAGTGACACGTTGAAACAAAACAAATATGATGATAAATCATTTTTTCAAGCATATGCGGAAATGGACCGGTCGAAACAAGGGCTGGAAGGAGCCGGTGAATGGCATATATTAAAAGAAATGCTGCCGGATTTCCAGGGAAAAAATGTCTTAGATTTAGGCTGTGGATTTGGCTGGCATAGTCGTTATGCACGGGAGAAGGGCGCAGCATCTGTGACAGGAACAGATATATCTGAACGGATGCTTGCGCATGCAGAGGAACTGACCAATGATTCAGGGATTGTATATCTGCATCAAGCTATAGAGGACATCGATTTTTCTAAAAGCTCGATGGATACTGTTATCAGCTCGCTTGCCCTGCATTATATTAAGTCCTTTTCCAGTGTATGTGAAAAAGTGCATACGATATTGAAGCCAGGCGGAAGCTTTGTGTTTTCTGTGGAGCATCCCATTTTTACGGCAAGAAAAGAACAGGACTGGATATATGATCAAACGAGTAAGAATCCATTATATTGGCCAGTGGATAATTATCAAATAGAAGGAAAAAGAGAAGCATCTTTTTTAAATGAAACAGTCATAAAATATCATCGTCCGATGTCTGTTTTTATGAACGATTTAATCCAAACAGGATTTGAGATTTTACGTGTGGAAGAGTCAGTACCTTCAAAGGAAATGCTTGAGAGGGAGCCGGCGATGAAGCATGAATGGCGCAGACCGATGTTTTTGATGATTGCTGCGGAGAAGAAAGCAAAGCAGAGCGTATAAAGAATAGTTGGGTATAGTGTAATGAAATATGGATGAAGAAGATATTTGTCAATGTCTTCTTTTTTTGGGTTCCATTTTTCATTTATGGTCATATGCTGATAGGAGATTAAGGAAAGGCAGGGAACAGACCCATATGTATTATCACCCTATTTACCATCAGCAAATGAATCGAATGGATTCGAATGGAAACCAAGGACATCCGTATGATGAACAGACAGCTAATATCATAGAGGAAACCTTACAGCGAGAGGCATCAGCACTACCAATGTATTTTCAAATAGCAGATCAGTTTAGAAATGACGCATCGGCACAAGGACTTGTGTATGCTGTCCAATCCAGAAATCAAATCGCTGCAGGTCTGGAGCAGGTTTATCACTATTTTACCGGGAAACAGCTAGATAGGAGACAGTCAGAGCATCATCAGGAGAGAAATAATCATATCGAGGACGTGTATGATCATGCCAGGCAGGGCTATGAAGAAAACTATCATAAAAGCGGGCAAGTAAATGAACCGTATTCCCGGCAGCTGCTTTATCAGCTCGCTATGACAGATTATCAAATTGCAAGCCATTTAGCCGGATATTTAGAAAATAATCAAGGGAATACAATAGCTTCCAGAGTTACTGATCATGGCGGAAATCCTTTCGTGATTGATATTGAAAACGCAGCGGAAGACAATACGAATTACCGGACTGCTTTGTGGACAGGAGAACATCTGCAGGTTACATTAATGAGCATCCCGGCAGGAGGAGATATTGGCTTAGAGGTCCATCCGGATACCGATCAATTTATACGGATTGAAGAAGGAAGCGGAACGGTACAGATGGGAAATCGGCAGGATAATCTGACAATTAGACAGCAGGTGGAAGAAGACAGTGCGATAATGGTTCCTGCTGGCACATGGCATAATATTACGAATACAGGGGATGAAGCTATAAAGCTTTATACGATTTATGCCCCGCCTCATCATCCGTTTGGCACGGTGGAAGCTACAAAAGAAGAGGCGATGCAGGCGGAAGGTTAGAGCTGGTGTCTTCGTAAGCCTGCTAATTTTTTAAACTTAGAAGGTCGTTCTTTTCAAAGAGCGGCTTTCTATTTTTTGCATTCTAGAGAAAGAGCTTAGTTCCATTGTACCTGTTGACGACATGTATTCCGTGTTAGAATTCCCAGTATATTCAAAAATAGTGGAAGGAGTACATAAATGGAGGTTTACATAAGTAGAAATACCGGTTTATTGGGCGGACTGTCCAGTGTAAAGGTAAAAGTGAATGGGGAATTTCAGGGCAAACTAAAAAACAATGATATTACTGTTGCCATCTTCGAAGGAGATACAGCGGAAATTGCTGTTAATCAATCCTTTCTCCGGAGCAAACCTCTGACGGTAAGTGATGGAGATAACGTAGAAGTGACTGCAAATCCGAAATGTGTTCCTATTTATATCGTTGGAATCTTTGCTATTATACTGGGCATAATATCGAAGGTTCCCGGTTTTCATGTGGTTGGATTGATTTGTATTTTCATCATCCTCATCGTGTCTTCCAATTGGTTTATCATGACGAAAAAATAGAATGAAAGCAGACGTCCATGGAGGCATATTCGTCTGCTTTCATTTATTTTAGGTGCTGCAGTATATATTAGCCTGCGTATCAACCAATCCAAAAGGCGGACAGCCAGGCGATAAACGGAATTGTTCCTAAAGCGAGTATGGTAGAAAATACCGATGTAACGACAGCTTCCTGCTCTTTATCCGTATAGCGGGAAAAGAGAACCGCAGAAAGCATAAAGGTTGGCATGCAAGCAAGGATGACTAAGATATTTTTGAGTAATGTCTCCAGTGGCAAGAAGGACAGAATAATCATCACCATGATTGGAAGAATAAGCAATTTCCACACCAAAGGCATCCATAATTCACGAAAAAATAACGGCTGCTTGCTGCGGAAAAGGTCTGGCAGACTAAAACCGACATAGAGCATCGCCATGGGAGCCGCCAGTGCAGAGAGCATGCTGGCTAAATCTTTAAATAAAACAGGGGCTCCCCAGCCGTTGAAGGCAAAAATAAGCCCGAAGCTGATAGCTATTAACGGCATATTCACGAGCGCCTTTAAGTGTCTCCATTCAAAATGATTATTGTTTTGCAATAGATAGATTCCCAGCGAAAAGACAACAACGTCCAGTCCTGCATCAAAAATAGCAGCAAGCAGCCCGCCGGTTGGACCGAAGATGGCAGCACATAACGGAATGCCGATAAAACCGGAATTTCCAATAGCCGCAAGTAAAGCAAGCTGCTTTGATTTTGTCATGGAAAAGCCGATAATTTTTCCAAACAAAAAGCAAATACCGACAGCCAAAACGTTAAAACTGACACTGCAAATAAACATCAGAATAACCTGATGCAATACATCGTCTGTTAAATCGGTATTGAAGACGCCGTTTAAAATAATAAATGGAACGGCGACATTGATAATTACGCTCATGAACAGCTGTTTTGCTTCATATGTAATCGTGTTTTTAAGAGCTACCAAGGCTCCAATAAATAAAATAAGCCCCATCATTATGACGGTCAATATGACAGTGGTGACATCCATTTTAATCTCCTTTGAATCTGAAAAGTTGGTATACTTAAATTCAGTGTATAATTCTTAATACTAGAAGAATCACAAGAAAGAAACAAGCTTATTTTATCAAAAGAGGAAGTGAAAATATGATTCGTCTATTGCATAGCGGGGAAGCATTGCCTATGAACTTATTATTGCTTGCGGATCCATCAGAAAGGCTGATCCGTGATTATACTACCAGAGGAGCTTGCTATGTGCTGGAGAAAGAGGAAAAGGTGGTTGGTGTATACGTTCTTCTGCCGACCAGACCAGATACCGCGGAGCTAGTCAATGTTGCTGTGGAGGAAGCTTGTCATGGACAAGGTTTGGGAAAGAAACTGGTCTTGCATGCGATTCAGACAGCGAAACAGCAAAGGTACCGTACGATAGAAATTGGAACAGGGAACTCAGGAGTTGCGCAGCTGGCACTATATCAAAAATGCGGATTCCGGATGGTTTCCATTGACCGTAATTTCTTTTTGCGGCATTATGAAGAGCCGATTTTTGAAAATGGGATACAGGTCATCGATATGGTACGTCTGGAAATGGACTTGGAGCAGTGAAAAAGATGCCAAACGCTGTTCCAACGCGTTTGGCATCTTTTGATATTAGTATAATTTTTTCATTTCAAATTGCTGAAAGACTGCTTGCTGCGGTATAGGATAGATTTCTTTCCCGGCAATCGAATTAATGATTTTTTGATTTCGCAATACCGATAAACCTAAGTTTGTTGCACTGGAACCATGAGAATGTTCAATATTGGTCAACGTATATATTTGATTTTTACGGGCGTCTTTAAAAACAAGCCGATAATCCGCAGTTACACGAAATCTTTTTTCGTCCTCCCACTCTATGTATTCATAGAAGTTCTCGAGCCAATCAGGAAGATGCGGCTTATATCCAGTTGCCAGAATTACTTTATCCGCCGGGTAAGTAAATTTTTCTCCTTTTTGCCATTGTTCACATTGCAGGCTATAGGCTCTGTTTTGAGAATTGTCGCCGGGCTCCATCGTGTTTACTGCTGTGTTTGTTTGAATCGTGATTTGCTGTAAAGGCGATTCGATGGAACGGTTATAAAGCAGCTCATAAATTTTTTCTAAGAGTTTAGGATCGACGCCGTTTCGGATAGTGCTTAAATTTTCAAGCGACTCCATCCTGTCTCTTAACGGCAGGTTATAAAAGTAATCAACATACTCTGGAGAGAATACCTCCTTTCCGAGTCCTGTATCCTCTTTTTGAAAAATTCCGCTGGAACGGGTAAACCAGGTTAAATCATAAGCCCCTTCTTTTTGGTCTTGTAACAAATCATAGAACACCTCTGAAGCGCTTTGACCAGAACCGACGACCGTAATGGAATTCCCCTGCTTTAAGGTGTTTTTAAGATACATGTAACGGCTGGTATGTGTGATATCCTCTTCTGGAAAGCCCTGCAGCGCTTCTGGAATATTCGGGATGCTGCCCGTCCCTAAAATAATATGTTTTGCATAATAGCTTCGTTCACTTTCATCTTCTGTAGATCGGGCTGTAACCTTATAACAGGATTCATCCGGCATAGCTGATACATCCGTTACACGCTGTCCGAACTGACAGTTATCTAGTCTGGAAGAGACCCATTTACAATAAGTATTGTACTCTTCTCTTGGGATGGTGAAACGGTTAAAAAAGTAAAATTGATATATCCGATTATGCTCATGGAGATAATTTAAATAAGAAAAACGATTGGTCGGGTCTGCTAAAGTTACCAGATCTGCAATAAAAGGTGTCTGCAGGTCCATCCCCTCAATCAACATTCCAGGATGCCAGTCAAAAGAAGCTTCCTGTTCCAAAAATAAGATGTCTGCATCCTGAAGATCATTTGTTAAAGCAGCAAGACTTAAGTTAAATGGACCAATTCCAATACCGACTGCATCGTATACTTTGTTCATTGTCGTTCCTCCGATTGTATTTTTTAATTTGAATGATTTATATCGCTTTGGTACGTAAGAAATAATTATGCTTTGTTGAGAGGACTGTTACATAAAAAGCTTGTTAAAGAAAAGCAGCTTACTATCTTTTTTCCCCTATCCCCATGAAAATAAACGCTGAGGCTTCTCATCAAATTCTCATTTCTCTCTAAGGACATTATAAGCAGTCATCAAGTAAACTGGTAATTGTTAAGAAATTAAGGAGGTTTTTACCAATGAAGACAATTTTACTATCAACGGCAGCAGGAGCATTACTGTTTAGTGGAATCTACGCTAATACCGGAGAAGCGGAAGAAGTCACAGCAGATAAGGAAGCAGTGACTATGGAAGAGCAAACAGGTGCAAATACGCAGGAAGAAATGGATATTATCCAGGATCAAATTCCATCTGGAAATGAATCTGTCCAAGTAGTGGAGGATAACCCGCATAAGCGTATTCTATTTATTGGTGATGACGCTAATCAGAAAAAATACAAAACAATTTTTATCAAAGAAACAAGCCGTTTAAAGATTATTGACTTAAATGGCGGACAAATTTTTAATGAAATCATCTAAAATAAGGTAAGATAAACCCATCTCAAATTGATCGAGATGGGTTTTTAAATAAGTAAAAAAGGTATTGACCTTGACGCTGCGTAAATCTCTATACTAAAAAATGAAAGGAGGGCAAACGAGATGAAATACACCATCAAACAAGTAGCTGACATGTCTGGTATCAGCACACGCACACTCCGGTATTATGATCAAATTGATTTATTAAAGCCGGCGGAGCATTCGGATGCAGGATATCGTCTCTATGAAGACAAGGAATTAAATCGGTTGCAGCAGATTCTTCTTTATCGTTCCTTAGGGATGAAGCTGGAGCAGATTCAATCTGTATTAGATAATCCTGCATTTCATACGCTCACTGCCTTGGAAGAGCATCAGCAAAAATTAGAGGATGAAAAAGAAAAGATAAACCGATTGTTAGCTACCGTGAAAAAAACAATTCAACATACAAAGGGAGAGATTACGATGACAGCGGAAGAAAAATTTGAAGGATTTAAGAAAGAACGCCTGGAAGAGAATGAACGGTTATATGGCGAAGAAATCAGAGAAAAATATGGAGAGGAAACAATAGAAAAATCGAATAAAAAATTTATGAACCTCAGTGAGACAGATTTTCAGGAAATGCAGCGGATAGAAGATGAATTATTTAGGAAGCTGGAGCAGCTGGCAGAGACGAAGGATTTAGATACACCAGAAGCAAAGGAAGTGTATGAACTTCATAAAGAATGGCTGCTGTATTCTTGGCCGAATTATTCCGTTGAGGCTCATAAAGGCTTGGTACAAATGTATATGGCAGATGAACGATTTGCGAAATATTATAATAATCGTGCGAAAAAAGAGGTTGTTTCTCTCTTGCATGATGCAGTAGTTAAATATGCAGCGGATTGATTCTGCTGAAAAAAATCGGGGAAGCGTTTTCCCGATTTTTTTATATACATGAATCTTTTCTGGTGCTCTTGCGTAAATACTATAAACGAAACGTTATTCTGTGAGAATTTTTGGTTTTTTTCACAGAAAGTAGATGAGTGATTCAGAGGCTGTTCATCTCCCGTCAGAATAAATTGATTTCTACTCTGTATTTTGAGGCGGGAATTTTACGGACGATTCCTCGTGATAAAAGGTATTTACAAAAAGGAGATAAGCCATGCAAGAAGCACTTTTAACCTACCAGTGGGAATTATTTATCGCAGCGGAGATTCTTTCTGTTGTTATGCTCTTATTATTTGGAGTAACGAGATACTTGCTGAATCAGAAAAAGTTAAGCGCCATCTTCATCAGTTTATTTTTAGCTTTGTTTATTTTTGAAGCAGGGCTGGCTCTCTACATTTACCAAATCACCGGAGAAATCAGCACTTTCCAGATTATCGTTATGCTTTTTGTGCTCTATGCCTGTACTTTTGGTATCGCAGATTTTAAACGTCTTGACCGCTGGATGCGGCAAACGATTGGTAAGTGGCGCGGTGTTTCCTTATTAACGGAAAAAGATATGCAGGTAATGGAGCGCCAGCAGGATACAAAATATATTGCCCGTAAAAATCGTATGAGTGCAATGATTCATCTGGTTATTTTTATCATTGTACAAGCAGGGTTGTGGATTTATGGACTGGGTGGGACAGCAGGAATTGTGGATTATTTAACGGATTTGACCTGGGTGGAAGTGGATGATTATCAGCAGTCCCCGTATGCCAGTGAAACAGCGTTTAGCATGTCCAAGCTTTGGGGGCTTATCTTTATCGTTGATTTTATTTATTCCTGGTCGTATACCTTTTTCCCGAAAAAAACGAAAGCATAATTAAAAAAGCTGGAGAGAATGAAGCAGGATCTTATGAGGCGCCCATTCTTTTCAGCTTTTGTTATGGAAAATAAGTCTGGAGCTTCAACAGTTGACATCGGTATTCTTTTAGCTATAATATTTAGTAATTATAAAATTACAAATTACTGATAATGATATCCATTGGAGGTGAAAAATGATGGTGGAGGAGAAATCAAAGTATATTACACCAGACGGTTATACGAGTGATATTGCCGTATTTACCATTGTTTCAGAGAATGCTGAACCCAGGGAACAACGCAAAAAAGAGCCGCCTCAAAAAAGATTAAAGCTTTTATTAATCAAACGGGCTAAAATGAATGCAGAGGGAAAACCTAATATTGAAGCCGACAAATGGGCGTTGCCCGGAGGGTTTGTGGATGCGGAAAAAAGGGAAACTGCTTTACAGGCAGCAACGAGAGAATTAAAGGAAGAAACAGGCGTAGAAAATGTATTCTTAAAGCATTTCGGCACGTACGATGCATGGGGAAGAGACCCGCGCGGCTGGATTATATCCAATGCGCATTATGCCATTGTACCGGAATTTCAGCTTGAAAAACGAGAAGCGGCGGATGATGCAGCGGAAGTTGGGTTGTTCTCATTGGATGAGATAGGTGAGCTTGCATTAGCGTTCGATCACGAACAAATAATTGCAGATGCTGTATCCTTAATTGAATGGGATATGCTTCATTCCACCATTGCTAAAAACTTTCTGCCTAATGAATTTACTTTATCTGAATTACAGCGTGTACTGATGACGGTATCCAATCATTCCAGAATCACAAACACATCTGTATTTTTTGGAAAAGCTCCCAAATTACCTTTTTTAGAAAAAGTTGTCGATCAGCATGGAAACTTAAAGAAAACGGAACGGAATTCATTCAGGCCGTCCCAGTTATATCAATTTAACGATTATGTTGTTTTCTCAACTATTTGGTAATAAAATAGAAGACGTATAAAACGAAACTTCATTCCGTGAGAGCTTTGCTTTTCTCTCACTGGATCAGGCGGAGTTGTTCAGAAAATGAGGTCTCGCCTAAGCAGATTTAATTATTCCCCTTCTACTTGGAGGAGGGAGATTTACGGACAGTCATCCGTGATAAACCACAGGAGGAAATCGGAAATGAATTATATAGATGACAGCTTAATGCTGCATACAGATCTTTATCAAATAAACATGGCTGAAACGTATTGGTATGATGATGTACATCAGCGTAATGCTGTGTTTGATTTATACTTTCGCAAGCTCCCTTTTGGAAACGGCTATGGCGTATATGCCGGTTTAGAAAGAATTATCGAGTATTTACATAATTTCCGCTTCAGTGAATCGGATTTAACCTATTTACAGGAACTCGGCTATAAAGAAGATTTTCTCGATTATTTGCGTCAGCTTCGTTTTACCGGATCGTTGAAATCCATGCATGAAGGAGAGGTTGTTTTTGCGAATGAGCCGATTATCCGTGTGGAGGCGCCGTTAGCAGAAGCACAATTATTAGAGACTGCTTTATTAAACATTGTGAACTACCAAACACTGATTGCGACGAAAGCTTCGCGCATCAGGCAGCTGGTCAGAGATAACCCGGTGATGGAATTTGGAACACGCAGAGCACAGGAGATGGATGCAGCCGTGTGGGGAACGCGAGCGGCGTATATTGGCGGATTCAATGCAACCAGTAATGTCCGGGCAGGCAAGCTATTTGGAATCCCTGTATCCGGAACACATGCCCATTCGATGGTTCAGGCTTATCGAGATGAATATACCGCCTTTAAAAAATATGCAGAGCGTCATCGTGAATGTGTCTTTTTAGTAGATACATACGATACACTCAATTCGGGCGTGCCGAATGCGATTAAAGTTGCTCAAGAATTAGAGGATACTATTGATTTTAAAGGGATCCGGATTGACAGCGGCGACCTAGCTTATTTGTCGAAGGAAGCCAGAAGAATGATGGATGAGGCTGGATTCAAGGATGCAAAAATTTACGTCTCCAATGACTTAGATGAATATACCATCGCCAGTCTGCAAGCTCAGCATGCGAAAATCGATGTATGGGGAATCGGCACAAAATTGATTACGGCATATGACCAACCTGCGCTGGGAGCGGTTTATAAACTTGTATCGATTGAGGATGAGCATGGAGAAATGGTAGATACCATTAAATTGTCCGGAAACCCGGAAAAGATGACCACACCAGGCAAGAAAAAAGTGTATCGGATTATTAATAAGGGAAACCACCATACAGAAGGGGACTACCTGACATTAGAGGATGAAGATCCGAATCAGGAAGAGGAAATTATGCTTTTCCACCCGATTCATACGTATTATAAAAAAATGGTTTCTAATTTTGACGCAGTAAACCTGCATCTTGATATTGCTGTCGACGGTGACCTTGTCTATGAATGTCCAAGTCTTCTCCAAGTACAGAATTACGCAAAGAGCCAGCTTCAGCTTTTCTGGGATGAATATAAGCGGACAAACTATCCGGCTGAATATCCAGTCGATTTAAGTATCAAACTATGGAATAGTAAGATGGAGCATATTGAAAATGTGAAGAAACAGCTAAAACAAGATTAGAATCATTGATTTTATCGGAATACGGATAAACTTTCTGTTTTTTTACCGCAGTGAAATGTTTGTATGCCAAGTGAAAGCTGCTGGTTTGCTAAGAATAAGTGAATTCGACGTTTTCGAATAAAGGAGTGTTTAGGAATGAGTGAATTACAGCAATCCGTTATCAACGCATTACATGTAAAGCCAGAAATCGACCCGAAGGAAGAAATTCGTCTCCGTATTGATTTTATGAAGGAATATTTGCAGAAATTTAGTTTTGCCAATGGCTTTGTCCTTGGAATATCGGGGGGACAGGATTCTACCTTGCTTTCGAAACTGGCTCAATTGGCAATAGATGAATTGAATCAGGAAGAGGAAGGAGAAACGTATCAATTTATTGGTGTGGAGCTTCCATATGGAAAGCAAGGCGATGCAGATGATGTAGCAGATGCGATTGAATTTATTCAGCCTTCGAAAGTGCTGACAGTTAATATTAAGGAAGCAGTAGATGCAAGTGAAAAAGCATTGCGTGCTGGAGGAGTCGTTATCAGCGATTTTCTAAAAGGGAATGAAAAAGCAAGAGAACGCATGAAGGCGCAATATAGCATCGCAGGGGTGCATAACTGCTTTGTATTAGGAACCGATCACGCCGCAGAAGCAATTACCGGGTTCTTCACCAAGCATGGAGACGGAGCTTGTGATCTGGCACCCCTGGAAGGGTTAAATAAGCGTCAGGGAAAACAACTGCTGAAAGCGTTAGGCTGTCCGGAGCATCTCTATTTGAAAAAACCGACTGCAGATTTAGAGGATGACCGTCCGGCCTTAGCTGATGAAGAAGCATTAGGTGTTACGTATGAAGAAGTGGATGATTATTTAGAAGGAAAAGAAATATCTCAAGAAGCAAGAGAAGTTATTGAAGGCCACTATATCAAAACGATGCATAAGCGGGAGCCGATTGCTTCTATTTATAATGATTGGTGGAAATAAGAATTGCAGAGGGCGGATGAATGATTCGTCCTTTTTTCTTTTTTAATAAAGAAGTGGCTTTTGTTATAAGGGAGAGGAAGGGTGATGAAGCAGTGAAGTATGTTATCGGTGTGGATTTAGGGACCAGTGCGGTAAAGTTGCTTTTGGTCAATCAGAAGGGAAAAGTAGTTCAAGAGGTATCGAAGGAATATCCATTGATGCAGGAAAAAGCAGGGTATAGTGAACAAAATCCGGAAGACTGGGTAGAGCAGGCAATAGCCGGCCTGACGGAGCTGACAGATCGATTTTCTGGGAATTTATCTGATATTGAAGGAATCAGCTTTTCCGGGCAAATGCATGGTCTTGTTTTAGTGGATGATAGTCACGAGGTAATCCGCCCGGCTATTTTATGGAACGATACGCGCACTACTGCAGAATGCCGGGAAATTACAACGTGTGTTGGAGAGGATACGCTTTTAGAAATACCAAAAAATATGGCCTTAGAAGGTTTTACATTAACTAAAATTTTATGGGTTAGAAAGCATGAGCCTGAAAATTACGCAAAAGCAAAGCTGTTTTTATTGCCGAAGGATTATTTGCGTTTTCGCCTGACTGGTCAATTACATATGGATTATTCAGATGCTGCAGGCACCCTTTTATTAGATATAAAGAAGCGCTCATGGAGCAAGGAAATCTGTGAAGCCTTAGATATTCATCCTGATTTGTGTCCGCAGCTGGTTCCTTCTCATGAAATGGTTGGGAGCTTCAAGAGAGAAATAGCAGAAAAAACCGGTTTGTCAGAAGAAATGAAAGTGTTTGCAGGAGGAGCTGATAATGCTTGTGGAGCGATTGGTTCCGGTATATTGGAAGAAGGAAAAACGATGGTCAGTATCGGTACTTCCGGTGTTGTTGTCTCCTATGAAGCGAATGGAGATAAATCGTTTGAAGGAAAAGTGCATTACATGAACCATGCTGCTCCAGATGCTTATTATACGATGGGGGTGACACTTTCTGCAGGTCACAGTTTATCCTGGTTTAAGAACACCTTTGCAAAAGAACGGACGTTTGACGACCTTATAAAGGAAGCAAAGGATGTACCGGCAGGAGCAAACGGACTTTTATTCACACCTTATCTTGCTGGAGAACGTACACCCCATGTGGACGCCTCCATACGCGGCAGCTTTATTGGCATGGACAGCTCACATGAGCGCAAGCATTTTACCAGAGCAGTAATTGAAGGAATTACATTTTCTTTAAATGAATCGGTAGAAATTTTCCGGGAGCATGGAAAAGTGATTGATAAGGTTATCGCCATTGGCGGCGGAGCCAAAAGTGAGCTATGGCTGCAAATTCAGGCAGATGTATTCGATGCTGCAGTAATAAAGCCGAATAGTGAGCAAGGACCGGGAATGGGAGCGGCGATGCTGGCAGCTTATGGAGCAGGGTGGTTTGAAACACTGCAGGAATGTGCTTCTGTTTTTCTGGAGGATGCAAAAAGGGTGGAGCCTATTCCGGAAAATGTAGAGAAGTATAAGGAATTGTTTAAACTGTATAAGTCTGTTTATGGTTCTACGAGACAAGTAAATAAGGATTTAATGCAATACCGGAATAGCGGTAAAGCATAGTCACCTATCACACCTTCCTCTCTAGATGAATAATCTGTAACGATACGTTAAAGAGGAAGGCGGAGGGGCATGGATACTTTATTTACACTAGCGTATGAAATTGGTTCGCTTTATATTATTGTCGCCATCGGGTGGATAATCAGACGTAAGGGACTGATTTCTGAACAGGGTCAGCGTTCATTCACGACCTTATTATTATATATTGCTTTACCTTGTCTAATAATTAGTTCTATGCATATGCCCTTCCAATATGAACAAGCTTATGGCGCCCTTATTATGTTCGTCCTTTCCATCTATATCATGGGAGGGACCCTTTTTGTAAGCAGGTTTATCACGAAAAAACTAACGCTGCCGGTGAACCGAAGCGCTGTATTCGAAAATGTAATTTTATTTGGGAATCAAGGGTTTATCGGCATGGTGATTATCCTGCAGCTATTTGGGCAGGAGGGAGTCCTGTTCGCTTCGGTATTTAATCTGATTTATTATGTCCTGATGTGGACATATGCGATTTATATTATGAATCCAGAAGGACTTCCTGTTTCCAAAACGATGTTTATCTTAAAAAATCCCGGCTTTTTAGCAACGATAGCTGGTTTTATCTTATTTATTTTCCCTGTTCAGTTTCCGGCTTTTATCATGGATCCTATAGCTACTATTGGGCAAATGACAGTACCTTTATCCATGATTATGATTGGCATGATGATTTCCACCGTAACGTATGCCAAAGTCCTTGCCTATATGAAGGATATTTTTGTTTATATTGCTGTAATGATTCGATTGTTTATTTATCCCATTGTCTTTTTTTTGCCATTGCTGTTATTTAAGCTTCCATTTGAATTATTTATGATAGCATGTTTGCTTTCCGCGACGCCGAGTCCGGCAACAATAAGTATGTACGCACAAGTATATGGAGGAGATATGGAATTTTCGGCGGTAGTTGTCTTTTTCTCTACACTTCTTTCGGTTGTCAGTATTCCGATTGTTTATTTGGTGTTTTTGCTGTTGATTTAGTGGTGGTGAATAGAAAAGTTATGGTTTACTATTAAAGTTTGTGTTTATGGCTATGAATTTGATGAATAATACAGCCCAGAGATTTTATCACCTAACATAAAAAAGTTCCAATCCTTCTTTTTGATGACTGGAACTTTTTATGTTGTTTTATACCGGGCATGGTCTAGTTAAGTTGCTGCAAAAAGACTGGATATGTAAAAAGATTTTCACGGTGTAAATCTTTTTGCTTCACTATCTTCAGGATAATCCAATTGATTCGGATTATAGCTTATTAACTCAATCAGCATGCCCCATGGTGCACGGCCATAAACAAATTCTCCAGATCCGTTTTCTACATCCCCTAATAGCTCGCCAGGTTCTGTTAATAATTCGCCGCCTGCTTCCACAAAAGCGTCAGCTGACTGCTGGATATCATCAACATAGAATGCAACGTGCTGGACTCCAAAATCAGAGGCAATAACAGGTTCTCTTTGTTCGGTATCTTTAAAATGAAAAAGCTCTATGTTGGAACCATTGTCAAAAGAAAGAATCCGTATATGGATCACCTTCGCCCCATTTTTCAGACCTAACGTTTTTTCAACAGCTTCTCCCTGCTGCGGTTCGTCGCCTAATTTCTTATTATCGTAAGCAATTTTTGCATGGAAAGCTTTTTTGAAAAATGTTGTTGCTTCTTCAATATCTGGTACTGTAATTCCTATATGGTCAATACCGCGTGTCAAATTTGCCATGAGTTAGCCACTCCTTTATGAAATGAATAAATGGAAGTAAGAAATAAAAAGAGCTGCCGTACAATCGATTACCTCATTGCACAACAGCCTCCTTTCGTATAAGTGATTTCTTTATTTACAGGTGAAACTTGTCTTCTATTTTTTAATCTTTTAAAACTCTTCATAAACAGCCGGGTCTTGATCCTTCAAACGCCCATCTGTCTTGGTAAAATTGTTGATTATCGTCATCTCTTCATTACTTAATTCAAAGTCAAATATAGAAATATTTTCCTTCTGGCGGACTGGTGACGCTGATTTAGGGATTGCCACCGCTCCCAGCTGATAGTGCCAGCGGAGAATAATTTGTGAGATTGTTTTGTGATGCTTTTCAGCAATTTTTTGTAAGGTTTCATCCTGCAGGAGGTCGCTTGCTCTGGATAAAGGGCTCCAGGATTCTGTTACAATCTGATGGTCCGTATCCCATTTCAACTGCTCTGCCTGATTGAATCGCGGATGTAATTCAATTTGGTTCACAGTCGGCAAAATCCCTGTTTCTTTTTCAAGCCGCTCTAAATGTTCTGGTAAGAAGTTGCACACACCGATGGAACGGATATAACCAAATTTCTGTGCATCAATTAACGCTTGCCAGGCTTCCACATAGTTATCCTGAATGGGATTTGGCCAGTGAATCAAGTATAAATCATAATAATCCAGATTAGCGCGGAATAAGGATTCTTGAATCGTAACAATGGCATCATCATAATGATGATAACGTCCGGGAAGCTTTGATGTGATAACTAATTCTTCACGTGGTACGGAGCTACGACGTACGGCTTCTCCAACGGTAGCTTCATTTTCATAGTTGTACGCTGTATCGATCAAGCGGTAGCCATTTGTGATTGCCGTATTGATTGCTTGTGCGCCTTGCTGTCCTTTCAGCTTGTACGTACCAAAGCCGACAGCAGGAATTTGAACACCGTCATGTAATGTGATTTCTGGAATTTGATATGTCATCTGTATATACTCTCCCTTCGCTTATACTTAAAATCCTACCTGTCTGCTCCGGAAAATTCAAACAATTTGTCTTTACCGTTCAATCGTTTCCATCTATGTATTCGGCGGCGTTTGGTTTAAAGCATCCTGGCCAAATCGATGATAATAATCAAAGCTCCCAGCAAAAATAGAGAGAAGGCCATCCATTCTAAACGATGAAAACCTTTTAAAGCCACTCTTTTATCTGGTGCCTTCGGGTTAAAATAAGCCCAGCAATACATTCCCAAATACTTTCTGGGTATTACACCGTCTGTTGCAGTAAAAGTATCAATAGAGGTAACATAATACAGTTCGTCATTATATTCCAGTAAAACTCTATAATTGTAGGCGACGATGCTATAGCGGCCTTTCGCACCGCGGTTATATCCTACAATTTTTCCTTCTACTAATTCACCAGTTAAAACACTCTTTAATTTTAAGAAAATAACAAACAAAGCTGCAATGCAAAGCAATAAACCAATAAAAGCCAACGATTTCCCATCCTTTTTTCGTTTATTATAAATAGTATTTATCTGGTATTATTGCATTTTTCACCTGTTTTGAACAATATAAAATTTTATCCGGTAACCACTTTTTATCCGTTGTTTTTAAAATTTCTCCTTAAAGAAAAAACTCCTACCTGATAAAGGTAAGAGAAGGTGGAGATACATTTCATCTGCTTTAGAATCTAACTTACATGCATTCCTGCAGATTCGTTGATATTTGCCAGGTAATCCCGAATTTATCTTGCACCTGTCCATAAGCAGGGCTCCAATGTGTCTCTTGAAGCGGCATAAGCACCTTGCCTCCTTGCTGCAATTTCTCAAATGTATCTTTAGATTTGCCGGCGTCTTCTAATGTAACACAAACGTGGACCTGTGAACCCGTCTCAAGGGGCTGCCCTGGAAAAGTATCAGACAGCATAAAATACGTATTTCCTATTTGTATCTGGGCATGCAGGATACGGTTCTTTGCTTCAACCGGAAGAGCAAATTCCGGATTCTCAGGCAGGTCGCCAAATGTTTGTACCCCTAATACTTCAGCATCCAGTGCTTCTTTATAAAAATCGATTGCTTCTTTTCCGGTACCATCCATTGTTATATAAGCGTATACTCCTGCAGGCATCGTATTCTCCTCCTAGGTCTGTTTAATCATATAGGCAGTAAGGTTTTTTAATTTTTCATTCTCAAACGTATACCAGTCATTAAAATAATAAGTGACAGACCCATCTTCATCTGTAAACTGCATTTCACCCTCCACAACAGCTGTATTTCCTTCAATGAGTGTTCGGTAAACCTTATAGACATCTGCCTTATAACCGCGCATCGGCTCCATTTTTTCAATAAAAGCTGCTTTTCCTTCACTAATACCTTGACCAACTTCATTCATGATAATATCGTCTGCGGCTGCTTCAAAAATAAAATCAACTTCTCCGTTGGCGAAAGCAGTGTTAAACTTTTCCATTAATTGCCTAGTAACGGTCAATTTTCTTCACTCCTTTTCTCTTTTTTTTAGTATAGCAGCAGTTGTTTACACTGATTTCTTCTCGATTGCTCCATTTAAAATAATTTAATGTGAAATCGGTGACTGCTGCAGGAAATGTTTCATGAGTAATGGTAACGAAATAAGGATGGGCGGGTCTGTAATTTCCGGTTTTCTCATAATCAGGCGGGTTTCGGGCAGTGAACGTTTTCCATCAATACTGATGGGATAGGGATGGCGTGCACGTAATGTTTCTTGCGGGATAAGAATCTTTTTGGAATCCATTTCCCATGAAATAGCCGTTGCCATCAGAAAATAGGTGCCAACAGGAATATTCGTTAAATGAAAAGAATGAGAATGTATTAATAAGGTGCCGCGGACTGGCAGTCCTTCTGGAATCGGCTTTGGAAATAGCCCCGCCAGAATAATACCGTTGAATGGTTCATCTGTCTGAATCGATCCAGATAATTGGCGGGTAGAAGCAGTATGCATGGATGGAGGCTGCCATTTATTTTGCTTTAAATCAGTCATATATGCTTCCGGGTGCTGAAGAGAAGCACGAAAGGAGGCAGGTGTCATTCCAATACTTTTGGTAAAGCGTGTTGTAAAGGTACCGAGGCTTTGCTGGCCGATTTCAAGACCGATATCCCGGATAGGAAAAGCGGTGTCTAATAATAATGTCTTGGCAAGCTGCAAGCGTAAACTGGAAATAAAGTACATCGGTGATACGCCGATCTGCCGTTTAAACATACGGGAAAAATGAAATGGACTGTAAGCTGCTTCATCAGCAAGAACGTTGAGTGAGAGGTCCTGATCTAAATTCTGCTGAATAAATACAATGGAATCCTGAATGGTCTTATTTGGTGTCAGCATTTTTAAAAGCCTCCTTCTATTCTGAGTATAGCTGAAAATAAGAGAATATCTATACTAATATTAGAATTTTAAATTATTTTAAATGGTTAATCTAAATTTAATAAATTTCACAATGGATCCTGAACTGTGAAACAATACACTGGGAAAAGTTTGCATGGAGCACAAAAATTCTATATAATGAATATAATTTATGAGAGAAATGGAGGTGTAGAGATGTTTTTAGGGCTTGAGAAATCGTGCGGAGACTGGATGGAATTCTTATATTACTGCCGTGCGAAATTTGCGCTATTTGCTGCCTGCGGGATACGTCTGTCCTTTTTTAGCAATTTAATAGCAAATACGAAAGCAAAAAAGCATCTCTGCATCGGATAAAGTACGGTTATGTGAAATAAAGTGACGTCTGAAAGCACACAGAGAGGTACGCTCTTTGTGTGCTTTTTGCTGTCTTTATCTTCGGCAGAGAAGGTAAAGGGGAATAAATAATGATTTGTCAAATGAATCAGGTTAAGAAAATGTACGGAGGAAATATCATATTTGAAGATTTAACATTGGAAGTAAAAGAAAAGGAGCGAATCGGAATTGTCGGCAGGAATGGAGGCGGCAAGACGACACTGTTACGGTTAATGGCAGGAATTACAAAGCAGGACGAAGGAAATATTCATTGGAAAAAAGCGACGACCATCGGTTATTTAGAACAGATACCTCATCCGGGGGAAGGCATCAGTGTATTTGAAGTGCTAAAACAGTCTAATGAGGAAATAGTAGCTTTGGAAAAACAAATGAAGCATCTGGAGCAGGCGATGCAGAGCCCGGAATCAGAACAGGATATGACTGCAGCTATTAAGGCATATGGTGAAGCGCAGGAACGATTCACTGTGTTTGGCGGATATGAATTAGAGGCAAATATTGATCGGATTACGACGGGCTTGCACATTCATGATTTATTACAAATGCCTTTTGACCAAATCAGCGGCGGAGAAAAAACAAAGGTTGGCTTAGCGAAGATTCTTCTTCAGAATCCAGATTTACTATTACTGGATGAACCGACAAACCATTTAGACCTGCAGGCAGTGGAATGGCTTGGTGAATTTTTAAATAACTATAAGGGAACTGTGGTTGTCATCTCCCATGACCGCTATTTTCTCGATGAAGTCGTGGAGCGGATTTTAGATTTAGAGGATGGAGAGCTGGCTGTGTATCATACGAATTTCTCCGGTTATGTGAAGGAAAAGGAAGAGCGCCTGCTCCGGGAGTTTCAGGCCTATGAAGAACAACAGAAGAAAATCAAGAAAATGAAGGAAGCTATTAAGCGTTTGAAGGAGTGGGCGAACCGGGCCAATCCGCCCAATGAAGGACTGCATAAGCGGGCAAAAAATATGGAACGCGCGCTGGAGCGAATGGAAAAAATAGATAAGCCGGGGCTAAACCGAAAAAAGATGCAAATGGAATTAGACAGCTCGGATCGAAGCGGTAAAGATGTAGTTGTGATGACCGATGTGCGGAAGCAATTTGGAGAAAAACTGCTTTTTAATCATGTATCTATGCATATTCGTTATCAGGATCGTGTTGCCATTATTGGGGAAAATGGAACAGGAAAATCAACGCTGATTCAGCTGATGCTCGGCAATGTATCTCCAGATAGTGGAGAAGTCATGATTGGCAGCAATGTGAAATTTGGTTACCTGTCACAGCATGTATTTCATGATATTGACCCGAATCAGACGGTGCTTGAAACCTTTCGTGAAGCAATTTCCGTTACGGAGGGAAAGGCAAGACATATTCTGGCAAAGTTTCTTTTTTACGGAGAGCATGTTTTTCGTAAAGTTACACAATTGAGCGGCGGTGAAAAAATGCGTCTGCGCTTAGCACAGCTGATGCATCAGGACATCAATACGCTTATACTGGATGAACCGACGAACCATTTAGATATTGATTCCAGAGAAGTATTAGAGGAGACGTTGGAAGGGTTTGGAGGAAGTCTGATTGCTGTCAGCCATGACCGCTACTTTTTAGATAAACAATTTGATTATCTGTATTGGATAGAAAACAAACAAATATCAACGTATCTGGGGAATTATTCTTGGGCAAAGAAAAAACGGAAAGAACAATTATCGGAAAAGCAAGAAACGCTCTTTTCCTCTGACAAAAAAACAGATAAAAAAATGAAAAAATCGTATAGAACCATAGAAGACCCGTCAATAATGTTAGAGAAGCTGGAACAGCATATTGAAGCGTTAGAAGCGGAAATTTATGCGATAGAGCTGCGTATGGCAGGAATAGCTGATGCAGAAGAACTGCAAAGGTTACAAGAGCAGAAGGAAAATAAAGATAGTGAAAGACAACACGCCTATGAAAAGCTGGTAGTTTTAGAGAATGGGGATTAAGGCATGATGGCATTCATCAACCAATTCGGTGAATGCCTTTGATAAGATGAGGATGGGACCGGGATTACTCGCCCATCAAAAAACTTTTGCGTTTTATTCGCCTCCATGAAAAACGTTTACTAAAATTTTAACGTATCTAAATATGCAAAAAATGGTGAGCTGGGTAGAGATTCCTGTCAGTTTTTGCGATATAATAGGAGTAACTTAGAAATATGGGGAAAAGAGAAGGTGCTGCATTGAAATCCGTTAACGATAAAATAGATTTATTTAAACGTTTTTTCTTAAATAACCGCTTCGTTGTGTTTTTAGTCATTTTATTGTTGATTGGCTTAAACATACTTATTTTCACGCATATTTCCTTTGTATTCACACCATTTGTTGTACTTTTAAAAACCGTATTGCTGCCGATTATTTTATCAGCAATTTTATATTATTTATTAAATCCAATCGTTAATTATTTAGAAAAGAAAAATGTGAAGCGGATTTATTCTATCTTTATGCTGTATCTGGTTATTACTGGCATTTTAACGATTTTAATCATTTCTGTCTTTCCTTTTTTAAGAGAGCAGATTACAAGTTTCATAACAAGCCTGCCGCCGTTTATTTCAGATATTGAAAAAATGGTAAATAATTTTATTGGCGGGAATTTCATTAATCAATTTCAATTAGTAGAATATATTGATCTGCAAGGATTTGCTACACAGTTATCTGACCGTTCACTTGATTTAGTGAACAGCGCCTTTTCCAATATTGGCAGTGTAATCGGTGCCGTCACAGAGATTGTTTTAGCAATTGTCACGCTGCCATTCATCTTATTTTATCTATTGAAGGATGGGGAAAAGCTGCCACACTATTTTCTTGAATTTTTACCAGTCTCCATGAGAAAACCGACCTACGTGATTTTGAAAGAAATGAATCATCAAATCAGCAGTTTTATTCGCGGACAAATTATTGTTGCTTTCTGTATAGGTGTACTGATGTATATCGGATTTACCATCATTGGATTGGAATACGCGCCGGTGTTGGCGTTAATTGCTGCTTTTACAAATGTTGTTCCTTACCTCGGACCAGCAATTGCGATTACTCCAGCATTGATTGTTGCAGTTGTGACTTCTCCATTTATGGTAATCAAGCTGATTATTGTATGGACCATTGTACAGCTTATTGAAGGGAAATTTATTTCCCCGCAGATTATGGGAAGAAATCTCCGTGTGCATCCGATTACGATTATCTTTATTATTCTGACGGCTGGGAATTTATTTGGTGTCGTTGGTATTCTGTTAGCTGTCCCCGGCTACGCACTTCTTAAAGTATTTGTGACGCATGCCTTTGAGTTCTTTAAAATCCGCAGTCATTTATATGAAGCTGATTTGGAGTCAGACAATCGGGATGAAAAAGAGTAGCTGAAGGCAGTAATTTGCGTCAATTAAGAAATCTACAGGTATTGATGAATATAGAAATAAAAGTAAAAAACGTTCTTGCCTTTCTTCAAGGAAAGCAGGAGCGTTTTTAATTTATTGAATTAGGGTAAAATGAAAAGGAATACAAGTCTGTTGCTTAAAGGTTTCATAAAATGTGAATGGTTATTAAATTATAGGGAATCCTTATGAAATAAGATATTATACAGAAATGTATGATAGGAAGACGGAAAAGACCAATCAAAAGCGATTTACTTGGGACAAATGACGATAGCGTTTAATTAACATAATGATGATGCCTGCCAAATATAAAAATTGAAATTATTGACAGCGTTTTAATTTTGTTATAAGGTATTGGATGACAAGTTAAGGATTGTGTCGGAGATAAAGTTCACACAGTAAATCGTTTTTTTTCGTAAGAGAAGGGACGGTTGTATCTGTGTGGACTTTTTTATTTGTCATTTTTACTTCATACTTGTTGAAAATCAATAGAACATTCTATTTAACAAGGGGGATATAAACATGTCTGAATTTGCAGCTGAGTTGCTTGGGACAATGATTCTAATCATTTTAGGGGCAGGAGTTGTCGCTGGCACAGAATTAAAAAAATCGAAAGCTGCAGGCGCCGGCTGGGTATTGGTTACAATAGGCTGGGGTTTAGGTGTGACGATGGGAGTCTATGCGGCAGGGAATATCTCCGATGCCCATTTAAATCCTGCGGTAACATTAGGATTTGCTGCAATTGGCGAATTTCCTTGGGCAAAGGTGCCGGCATATATATCTGGTCAAATACTCGGAGCTATTATCGGCGCAATGATTGTTTACTTTCAGTATCTTCCACATTGGAGAGAAACGGAAGATAAAGGGGCGAAGCTGGGAGTATTTGCGACAGGTCCAGCTGTGAGAAGCTATCCATCCAATTTAGTAAGTGAGATAATCGGGACATTTGTTTTGGTTATGGGCTTATTATTTATTGGTGCAAACGAATTCACAGAAGGATTAAATCCGGCAGTTGTTGGTTTACTAATTGTTGCGATTGGGATGTCTCTGGGAGGACCGACCGGTTATGCAATCAACCCGGCCAGAGATTTGGGTCCAAGAATTGCACATGCTATTTTACCGATTACAGGCAAAGGCGGATCGGATTGGAGTTATTCACCGATACCTGTGATTGGTCCGATTATCGGCGGTGTATACGGTGCCATTTTCTATCATGCTTTTTTTGATGGAAATATGGGTGCAAGCTTTTGGATCATGTCTGCTGTAGTAGCCATTATTCTGGCAACAGCTTTTGTAACTGAACAGCATCGAGATAAGCATGCTGTCTCATAAATAAGAATAGAAGATAGCATTTTAGGGTATGCAATAAATGGAATCACTACGCCTGAACTTTTGGAACAGGTGAATTTTAAATGAATAAACGGAGGAAACAGGGATGGCAGAGAAATATATTCTTTCAATTGATCAAGGAACAACGAGTTCGCGTGCGATCTTATTTGATAATAAAGGGGCAATTATCGATACCGCACAAAAAGAATTTGAACAGTACTTTGAAAAACCAGGCTGGGTAGAGCATGATGCCAATGAGATTTGGACATCTGTATTAGGCTGTATCGCAGAAGTCTTAAATAAAACAGGTGTTGAAGCGAATCAAATAGAGGGGATTGGAATTACCAATCAGCGTGAGACCGCAATCGTGTGGGACAAAAACACGAAACGTCCAATTTATAAAGCGATTGTCTGGCAATCCCGTCAGACAGAGCCTATATGCAAGGAGTTAAGAGAACAAGGCTATGAGGACACATTCCGGGAGAAGACAGGACTCCTGATTGATCCGTATTTTTCAGGAACCAAGGTTAAATGGATTCTGGATAATGTAGAAGGTGCAAGAGAAAAAGCGGAGGCAGGAGACTTGTTATTTGGAACAGTTGATTCGTGGCTTATTTATAAGTTTTCAGGCGGACAAACTCATGTGACAGACTATTCTAATGCTGCCAGAACACTGATGTTTAATATCCATGATTTAGAATGGGACGAAGAACTGCTAGACATTTTAGATGTACCGAAATCGATGCTTCCAGAAGTACGTCCATCTTCTGAGGAATATACAAAAACCGTATCCTATCATTTCTTTGGAGAGGAAGTTCCGATTGCCGGCATTGCCGGTGATCAGCAGGCTGCTTTATTTGGGCAGGCTTGTTTTGAACAGGGAATGGCAAAAAATACGTATGGGACCGGCGGCTTCTTGCTAATGAATACAGGAGAAAAACCAGTTGAATCAAAAAATGGATTATTAACAACCATTGCCTGGGGCGTTGATGGAAAAGTAACCTATGCGTTAGAAGGAAGTATTTTTGTAGCTGGCTCTGCTATTCAATGGCTGCGGGACGGTTTAAGAATGATTGAATCAAGTCCGGAAAGTGAAGATTTTGCAACACGGGTCAAAACAACAGATGGTGTTTATGTCGTACCTGCTTTTGTTGGTTTAGGAACGCCATATTGGGATAGTGAAGCTCGCGGATCCGTATTTGGCTTGACAAGAGGAACAAAAAAAGAGCACTTTATCCGCGCGACATTAGAGTCACTGGCTTATCAGACCAGAGATGTGATGGAAGCGATGGCGACAGATTCAGATATTGAATTAAAAACCCTGCGCGTAGACGGAGGAGCTGTGAAAAATGATTTCTTAATGCAGTTCCAAAGCGATATTTTGGACGTCACTGTAGAACGCCCTGAAATTCAGGAGACAACCGCGCTTGGCTCCGCTTATCTGGCTGGGTTAGCTGTCGGCTTCTGGGAAAGCCAGGAGGAAATCGCGAAGCAATGGAAAGTAGAGAAAACATTCGAGGATAAAATGGATAATAATGAAAGTGAAAAATTATATAAAGGATGGCAAAAAGCTGTAGAGGCGACAAGAGTGTTTAAGCTGGAAGAATAGTTGCTGATGCAGGCAAAAGTAAGCGTAAGTGCTAATCGGCTCAGCAGAATATACTGCTGAGCTGCGGCCTTGCGAGATTATACGGATATAACCGTAATCACATTAACTTCCCCACAAAAGTTCAATCAATAAGAACATGAAACCTTTATTTCATCGTCTAAATCAGAAGGATGGAATCACCGTATTCCCACTATTGTATAATTCGTAACAAACGCCGGAATGACTAACTCTCCTGTAAAAATCCCCGAAAATTTAAGTATTTAACACGAGATATAATCATTAATTTGAGACCACGAGATTTCAGGAATCGTTTTGCTTGTAATGGTGTTTCATTTTTTTACAGCTTGAAAAAAAGAAATGTGAGGGCCAGGAGAATTCCTGGTCTTTTTCTATGGTTGAAAAAAGTATAAAAAGATGGTTTAATACGTGTATATTGTTTATATCGTATATATACACTGATAGAGGAAGTGTTCTAATGAAAAAAACGTCAAAACATAAAGCACTGGGCGACTGGTTAAATACTGTAGGTGTTTTGATTGGAATACAAATCTTGCTTGTTATTTTTGATGGGGCAGGATGGAGCCCGAATTTGCGTGATGATAATTCGCTTTTGATGCGAATTCGGGACAGTATCATGGAGTCAGCATGGTTTACCGATATTTTCAACTTTTACACATCTGATATCTATAATTTTATTACCCTTCTTAGTATAGTTATCATAGTGATGCAGACGGTTTTTCTGCTTTTTTCAAGTGTGTTGAAAAGAGACTGATTCATCATCATTTTTACTTATCCTGCAGCGAATAAAATTACTCTCTCCCAAATTTTCTAAATGAAACGACGTTCTTGGAGCTTAGCATTACGAGATTATCCAATACTTTTTGTATTGTGTATAATGAAGATATACAATCAGAAAAATGAGGTATAGACATGCAAATTATCATATCAAACAGCTCTAAAGAGCCGATTTATGAGCAGATATTAAAGCAAATTCAAACAGCAATTCTTTCAGGTGAACTGGCAGAAGGCGATGCATTGCCCTCCATCAGACAGCTGGCTAAGGATTTAAAAATAAGTGTTATTACAACAAAGCGGGCTTATGAAGAGTTGGAGAAGTCAGGGTTCATCTATTCCATTGTCGGAAAAGGTTCGTTTGTAGCGGAGCAAAATTTAGATGTTATCCGGGAGAAGAAATTAAGAGTGATTGAAGAGCAGCTGAGTGCGGTTATTTCGAATAGTAAGGAAATCGGATTGCCTTATGAAGAACTGCAGGAATTATTAAAGCTGTTGTATGAGGAGTGATGGGGATGGAAAATGTGATAGAGCTCCATGATGTTTCTAAATCGTTGAAAGCATTCACGATAGATCATATGGATTTACAGATAAAGCAAGGATATGTAACTGGATTTATTGGGGCGAATGGCGCCGGTAAATCAACGACGATGAAGCTCATTATGAATCTGCTGCAGCCGGATAATGGAGAAGTAAGTGTATTTGGACTGGATTATGCTAATCATGAAAAAGAAATAAAAGATCGCATCGGCTTTGTTTACGACAGCAATATATTTTATGAATCCTTGAACCTGAAGGATATCAGCAGGATTGTGGCACCTGCATACAAGCATTGGAACCAAAAGCAATTTAAAGCGTACGTGAACCAGTTTGAACTTCCTTTAAATAAGCCAATGAAGAAATTCTCCAAAGGAATGCAGATGAAAGCTTCCATTGCAATGGCTCTTTCGCATGATGCGGAGTTGATTGTTATGGACGAGCCGACAGCAGGGCTGGATCCGACATCTCGCAGGGAGCTATTAGATATTTTTCAGGAAGTAATGATAGACGGGAAAAGAACGATTCTCTTCTCGACACATATCACCAGCGATCTGGACCGGATTGCTGATTATATAGTTTTGATTGATGAAGGAGAAATTCTTTTTGATAAACCAGTTTATGAGCTGCAAGAACAATATGCGGTAGTGAAGGGAAGCACCGAATTGCTAGACGCAGATACGGAAGCTTATTTTATAAAAATAGAACGTTCTCCAAACGGTTTTCAGGCGTTGACAAAGGACGTAGCAACTGTAAAAGAAGTGTTTGGCAAGCATGTTGTGATTGAAGAAGCATCTTTAGAAGAAATCATGTTCTATATGAAAGGAGCAGACCACCCGTATGACTAATTTAATTAGAAGAGATTTGATTATACAGAAATCTCAGCTATATTTATTTATTCCATGTATTCTTTTCTTTATTTTTGCAGGAACCCATTTACCTGCCTTTTTCATTTTTGTATTTGCGGGATTTTTCATTCCGATAAATGCCTACTCATATGATGAAAAGGCAGAAACCAACATTTTGTTGAATTCATTACCGTATACACGCACGCAAATTATTGCTTCTAGGTATATTGGTGCGATTTTTTATATGGCAGTATCTATCGGCATAGCAATTGTCCTTTTTTCATTGTTTAATCGTGCTTTTACATGGGCGGATATTGGAATTGGGATAGGGATTACACTTACTTTGTTTGCAATTGCGTTTCCGTTGTTCTATCTATTGAAGCCGGGACATATTGGAACGGCGATTGTGATAGGATTTGTTTTGGTGGTTGTTTTAAGCCAGGTGACAATGACATTTTTAGAAGAGCATCTGACTTCCATTGTTCAATTTCTCTCCAGTGCGTCCACCCCTGCGCTTTATATAAGCAGTGCGGGTATCATTATCATGTTATATGCAGCTTCTTGGCTATTTAGCCAAATGATTTATCAGCGGAAAGCTTTTTAAAAATTATAGTAAATCTTGAAGAGATACGGATTAGAGATCTTAAGCATAAAGCTAAGGTCTCTTTTTTTTGCACTTTAGGAAAGTATAAAATTTTAGCGAAGAAGAATTTCGACGTAGTAAAAATTTTTAGGTACCAAGTATAAGCGTAACTAAGGCAATCTTACGCCTTTTAGGCTTGGCTTGCCAAGTTTTCTTTATGGAAAAATCATTTTAACTGTTGAAAAGATAATAAAAAGATGGTTTAATATTGTATATAGTGTAAATATAGTATATATACAATATTTAGTTATCATATAAGAATTATCTAAAGGGGAATTCGAATGACGGAGAAGGCTGAAAAAACAAAAGGAACAGGGAAACAAACGTTAATAACTATAGGAGGTTCTCTCCTTGCCCAAATTATTTTTATGCTTTTGGATGGAACTGGCTGGGAGCCAAAGGTTCGTGATACAGATTTCATCAACCGAATCTTAAACGCGAAGTTATTTACGGAGTATTTCCATTTTTATGATTATCCATTTTTAATTTCGCCACTTTTCTGTGTTTGATTTCGGTAATTTTATGTGTGTTTGCGGATATCTGGAGTTTTATTTTTAAGAAAAGTAAATAAAGAAATGATCCTGAAAGCAGAAGTTCATGGATAGGAATGAATCGGATTAAGTTATTACGAATTTTAATGAAGGGGTGAAAAATATGAAAAATGTAGTAGAATTCAAAGGGGTAACCAAACACTTTAAAGATTTTTCTTTAGAAGATGTTCATTTGCAAATCAGGCAAGGTTGTGTAACTGGTTTTATCGGAGCCAACGGAGCTGGGAAGTCAACAACGATGAAGCTGATGATGAATTTGTTAAAGGCTGATGCAGGAGACATCAATGTATTTGGATTGGATTATGCCAGCAACGAGAAATCGATTAAGGAGCGGATGGGGTTTGTCTATGATAGCAATGTGTTTTATGAAAGTTTACATTTAAAAGATATCCGGCGGATTATTGCACCAGCTTATAAAAATTGGGATGACAAGCAATTTTACGATTATATCAAGAAGTTTGAATTGCCTTTAAATAAAGGGATTAAAACCTTCTCCAAAGGGATGCAGATGAAAGCTTCGTTGGCAATGGCATTATCGCATGATGCCGAATTTATTATGATGGATGAGCCGACTGCAGGGTTAGATCCCGTTTTCCGGAGAGAGCTTTTGGATATCTTGCAGGAGATCATGGAAGATGGAAGAAGAACATTATTCTTTTCTACGCATATCACGAGTGATTTAGAGCGGATTGCCGATTATATTACGTTTATTCAAAAGGGAAAAATTCTGTTTAATGATTCCATAGAAGATGTACAGAATCGTTATGCTTTAGTTAAAGGAAGTATGGATGTCATCAATCGGGATGTAGAAAAAATGTTTATCAAGATAGAGCGTTCCTCCTATGGATTCACAGCCTTAACAAATGATGTAGCTGGGGTGAAGGCGGTACTTGGAGATCGTGTTGCTATGGAACCTGCTACTTTAGAAGATATTATGTTCTATGCAAAAGGAGCGGAGAAGCAATATGTTTAATCTGATAAAAAAGGATGTTTTTATACAGAAAACACAAATAGGCTTTCTTGTTCCCCTTATTATGATCTTTGCCATTTTCATCAAGGATATGCACCCATCATTTATTTTTCTGATGGCTAGTGTTTTTATCCCTTTTAATGCATATATCTTTGATCAGCAATCTAAAACAAATATTCTTCTTAACTCTTTGCCATACACAAGAAAAGAAATCGTTGCTGCCAGATATATTGGGGCAATTGTATACATGATTCTATCTATTATTCTGGCAGGAGTAATCCTATATGTATTTCAATTTGACTATACCATGAGGGATGTAGCAATTGCTGCTGGATTATTCTGTCTCATTGCGGCCTTTGCTTTTCCATTATTTTATTTCTTAAAAGCAGAGTATATTTTTATAGCAGCTTTTATTGGATTTATTGCTTCAACCATTATGTTACCGCCAGTTTTTCGGTTTTTAGCAGAACACCTTACAACCATTACGGATTTTATAACAAGTTTATCAACCTCTACACTTTATCTTAGCGGTGCAGCTATTGCCATTAGTTTATATCTGATATCCTGGGTAGTCAGCCAATTTATTTATCAGCGAAAAGTATTCTGATATATCGTGCCATATCAATCAATTTGAGAGAAGGAAGACATGAATATGTTTAACTTAATAAAAAAGGATTTAATTATACAAAAGGGAGAGCTGCTTGTATCTGTTGCTATTATTGTTTTCTATGCTATCTTTGGCAGGCAGCTCAGTCCATTTTTTCTTTTCTTAGTGGCGAGTATTTTTTTGCCGCTCAATGCTTATATAAATGAAGAAAAGACAAAAATAAATATATTATGGAACTCGCTTCCATACACAAGAAAAGAGATTGTTACTGCAAAATATCTTGGAGCAGTGCTATTTATGATTTTATCAATCGGAGCAGCTGGTATCATTCTATATATCTTTAATTATAGCTATACAATAAGGGATATGGCGATTGGTGCGGGGTTATTCTTCATTTTTGCTGCTTTCACTTTTCCGTTATTTTATATACTGAGGCCTGGTTATATAGGAACCGCAATTATGATTGGATTTCTCGTATTTTCATTTGCCTTATCCTTTATTGTACCCTTTGTGACCGAAAATTTCACAGTAATCATTCAATTTCTAGCAGGCTTTTCAACATTAACACTTTATCTTAGCGGTGCAATTATCGCCATCAGTTTATATATCTTGTCATGGACAGTCAGCCAATTTATTTACCAGCGAAAAGTATTTTAACGAATGTATTTAAGATGATGTTTGTAGGGTTCAGGATGGACGTGAAAAAGCAGGCTCAAGCCCAAGGCTTAGCCTGCTTTCTAAAACCATTAATCATCTACTTCTACGTGCAGCTGTTCTCCTGACTCTGCGTCAATATAAACATCTACTTCTTGGGACCCCATATCTTCAAAATTGATTTCATATACCGGGCTGCCGTTTTCAAATTCTAAGGACCAGCCTCTTGCGGTTATGCCTTCTGTTTCGGAAGCTTCGGAAGCTATAGATAGTGCTTCTTCAGCAGTGATATAATCGCCGAGTACTAATTCGTTATACTGTTCATCTGATTCTATTTGTTCCCTTTCTTCTGCTATAACATCACCACTTTGATCGATTTCAGCAGAGTATTCCATCGAATCATCATAACCATCTATATCATAAACAAGCTCTCCATTTTCTTCATCCAACTGAATAGAAGAAAGACTTGAACCAGGGAAATGTTCAAGAAAGGCGTCCATAGCATCTTCCGCGCTTAACGACACACTTGTTAAGTCTAAATCATCCTTATTCTCTGTTGTGTCAGTGTTGTCATTCGTATCTGTGTTTTCGTTTTCCCCTTCTGAATTTGTATCCTCATTATTATCTTCTGCGGTCTCATTTGAGTTTGAATCATTTGCTGCATTATCTTCTGTGTTGCTGTCATCACTTGTCCCGCAGGCTGCTAAAGTAATGGAAAGAAGCAGTGTCAGGCATAGAAGTAACATTTTTTTCATGAATATTCACCCTTTCCAATCTCTGTAAAAGAAATTTATTTAAAATCATAATACCCATTTTAAAAATAATCAAACCACAAATATAAAAAAGTATGTATAAATATTTTTCTATAAGCGATGCAGGTTACTCTTACAGAAAGTGAGAAGGATAGTTTTTAATCAAGAACTCTTTCATTTCCTCAGCTGTTTTCTTTTGCAAAGCAGGCACAATATCATCAGCTAGTATTTTTCTGCGTGAACTGCTGGAAAAACCGATGTCCAACAGCTTATTAATATCCTCATCATTCATATAGAATTTTACTTTTAGGCATGTATATCCTTGTTCCTCAATAAGCGTAGCAATCCGGTTGGAAAAAGTAAGAACGTAGTCATAATCAAGTTTAGCTAATTCATGTAATTCGTTAATGTGTAGTATTTTAACAATTTTAATATCTAAAAAATGGTTTAGGGAAGCTCCAAAAAAATCTGCTTTTTCGATGGAAGAATTCGTAACAACGATAATTCTTTTTGTGTTTCTACCCAAGATTTTATTTTCATTAATATGTTTTCGGAAAATAAGCGTGAGTGTTGCTATCTGATCTGAAGATAATTGAAGCTCATTGGAAATAAATGAATCTTGTTCAATTAAATGATATAAATTTGGAAATTTCTCTGCAGTTTGATCCAGCTTATTATCATAAAAATCAAAGTGATAATCGGAACGCAGTATACATTTAAAGATGAACTGGTATATTTCTTGGAATAATTCATGGTACGAATATATATCTGTAATAATAGTTGATTGAATGCCGGAAACAAATTGTATTATTTTTTCTTCCAGCCACCGGATTTGAATAGATACGTTATTTTCCCTGTTCATGGTATCCAAAGAGAATAATATATGATTCATAACCTGATTCTCCGTTGAATGCTCAACCAATTTAAATGGTGACGAGAAGGTCAGGCTTGTATGAACTTTTTTATTTTCATAGTAACCTAGATGATTTCTATAAAGTGCAATCATTACATATAGAAAAATAAACTTCTTAGAAGGATAAGATAATTCTATATTCTGTTGATGGATTATATTTTCAATCATATTTTTAACTTGGCTGTGAATAAAATTTGTTTCGGTTAAAACGTATTCTGAAATTAATACTTCCATTGGATTATTAGCTTGCCGAAGATATAACGTATTATTCTCATCCAGCTCAAATAGTTTGACTAAAATTTTTGTGCCTTCTATACGAATTAGGGTTTCTTGACCAGTAATACGAATCCCTTTTTTACGAACAATTTCTTTGGAAAGCCCTGCTTGTTTTAGTTGATTTGTCAAATGACGGTTATCTTTTTTCTTGGTGCTCATACTTAATTCTAAATGCTGATATAATCTGGAGGTATTGACAACTTCTTTTAAAAGGGATTGCACAATAATAAAAGATAATCGCTCCTTTTGTGATGGGACATATTCATAAAAAGGAATATTTTGAACGATTTGGATATATTCTTTATACGTCATCTTACTTTGAATCTTGTGGTTTTTAGGGACAAGCTGCTGATGCTTGGCTAAATAGGCATTAATTAAATCAATTCTTCTATAAATACTTCCCTCGCTTCGATTGAAAGCTTTTGTATTTGATAAATCAATCTCACCATGCTCTTGAAGGTGATTAAGTAATTTTAAATCAAGTGAGTCCATAGTTCCTTTCCTCCTCATGAAGTATCTTCAAAAAGTATATTGGTTCTTTCTTCTTTTAAAAGCACAGGTGAAAGTTAATTAGGCCTGTCCATTTTAAAATGAGGGGTAATTTTTTGAATAGATTTCTATTGAAAAACTTCCTTGTTATACCCCTGATATAATTCTACACTTAGTTTAAGAAATAAGGAAGGAAGAGAAGGTATGAAATTAAATAACGTTAAAGATACAATTCAAAAGTTTGGAAGATCTTTGTTATTACCGATTGGTGTAATGGCACCTGTTGGGATGCTTATGGGGATTTGTGGAGCTTTAGGACAGGATTATATGATTGAGAGATTACCTTTTTTAGATAATACGGTGGTCCAAACAGCTATTCATAGTTTGCAGGATATTACAGCAATTATTTTTGAAAATATACCGCTTCTCTTTGCTATGGGTGTCGCATACGGGATGTCGAAGAATGAAAAAGGAATCGCTGTATTTGCCTCTGTATTAGGTTATTTAACCATGCTTGTTGTAATGAATGTATATCTGACAGTGACAGGCACACTAGCTGAAGATCCCGAAACGATGTCGCAAGTAGGACAAGGCGTCGTATTAGGAATTCAAACCTTGCGAATTGATGCTTTTGGAGGGATAATCGCTGGTTTAATAGCTGCCAAAATTGCGGATCGCTTCTATAGATTAGAATTACCGCTGGCATTTGCTTTCTTTGGCGGAAAAAAATCTGTTCCAATCATTACATTTTTGGTGATGATTCCAGTCGGATTGATTATCCCTGTTATCTGGGGATTATTTACTCAATTTTTATTAAGTATTTCATTTATATTTATGAACCAGCATTTTGGCGTCGGCGCTTATTGGTTTGCGCATCGTGCATTAATTCCTTTTGGACTCCATCACGTACTTGCTTCTGTTGTTCGTTTTTCGGAAGCGGGAGGCGTTTACCTGATTGACGGTCAAAATTATATTGGTATTTTAAATGCTACAAATAAGATTTTATTTGATTTAGGTCCATCGCATGAAGCATGGGATCGCTTAATGCCTGATTTAGTAAAGTATTTGGCGTCTGGTCAGATGTTGATTACCTTGTTTAGGATTCCGGCCATCGGTTTAGCAATGTATCATACCTCTTTTGCATCAAATAAAACAATTGCTAAAGGAACTATTCTGACAGTCGTATTAACAGCATTCTTAGGGAATGTAACGGAACCGCTTGAGTTCTCATTCTTATTTATTGCTCCTTTGTTGTTTGTTGTTTATATCATATTAAGTGGTATTATGGCGTTACCATTAAACTTTCTAGATATTTCAATCGGCTACATCCGGGGTACGATATTTGACTTTGGTATATTTGGCTTATTGTATGAAGGAACGAATTGGTACCAGCTTGTTCTTTTAGGTATCGTAAACTTTATTGTATTCTATTTTGTTTTCCGGTTTGCGATTACAAAATGGAATTTAAAAACACCTGGACGTGAAGCAGAAATTAAAAATGTGAGTCTATTAAAAGAAAAACGATACCCTGAAATTGCGGGAATTGTTATTGAAGGACTTGGCGGAAAAGAAAATATTAAGAATGTAGACAATTGTGTTACCCGATTAAGAGTAGACTTATATGACGATGAAAAAGTTGACCTGGAAAGATTAAAAGATTCTGGTTCATCCGGCTCCTTTATGGCTCAAAAAAATCATATTCATGTCGTATTTGGACCACACGTTGAATTTGTCAGAAATGCAGTGGATGAAAAACTATATTCAAAATAAAGCATAAGGGAGCAGGAAGTATGAGAGCGTTATATGATTCCAAAACAAAAACAATGTATGATTACGGGATAAGAGAATTATTAGATTCCAACCAAAAGTATCAATCGTGGCTGGACGTTGAAGCAGCTTTAGCAACTGCTCAAGGAGAATTGGGCATCATTCCTCAAAGAGCAGCAAAAAATATTAATGAAGCAGCGCGAATAGAAAATATAGATTTAGAAGAGATGGAACGATTAAAAGAAAGTGTTGGACATGGCTTTGTACCCTTTTTAAAAGTTTTCATTAAAGCATGTCATGAAGAAAGCGGGAAGTACGTGCATTATGGGGTTACAACGCAAAATATTCAACAAACTGCACAGCTATTAGTTACATCAAAAATACATGATCGCGTAATGAACGTACTTGCTGATATTTTATCTCATTTAGGAGAATTGGCAGAAAAACATAAAAATACAGTAATGTCTGGACGTACACATGGAAGACATGCCATTCCCATTACGTACGGATACAAAGTTTCTGTGTGGATTAGTGAGACGATTGATTCGATAGAGAGATTATCCGAAGCGGCCAAACGGACGTTTCAAGTAATGATGGGTGGAGCTGTCGGTTCATTTAATACCTTTGGAGAAAAGGGGATAACACTGCAATCAGAAGTGGCTAAACTGTTAAATATGAATACCATGCCGGTACCGTCAAGAAATATAACGAGTCATAAAACGGAGTATATTCATGCGCTTGCTTTATTAGCAAATGGTTTTCATAAAATTGCTGAAGAAGTATATTCTACATCTATTGAAGAAATCGGAGAAGTTTCCGAAAGCTTTGAAAGTGGTACGATTGGTTCCAGCACGATGCCGCATAAAATTAATCCCAAGCTGTCAAAAGGGATTATCGCTAACGCCCAAAAACTCTATACGCTTCCACAGCTTTGTTTAAATGCTGCTGCAAGGCCCTATGAAGCTGATAGCAGCCAGTATATGGTGTTTGATGCTGCACTGGAAGAAGCAATAGAATTAATTACAGAAGTGGTTTTACGGACAGAAGAATTGACGAAAGGGATTTCTGTTCATGTAAATAAAATGAAGGAAAATGCTTCTCTGAATAAAGGGTTAGATAATAGTGAATTTATTATGATGGAATTAGCAAAGAAGCTTGGAAAGGATAAAGCACATACGGTTGTTTACAACAAAGCGATACAAGTGCAGACAGAGGGAAGTTCATTTGTAGATGCTTTATTAGAAGATAAGGATGTAAACCAAATGTTTTCTAAGGATGAAATCAAAGGTATGCTGCTTCCGGAAAGGTATGTAGGTGCAGGAAACATTATTGCTGAAGAACAAGCTAAAAGAGCATTCCGTATCTCTGAAAAAATTAAAAAAGATTTACCAGAACAGGATGCTTGATGAAGAAAGATAAGACTGTCCCTTTTTAGGAGTGTATGCAGTATGATTAAACTTGTTGCTGTTGATATGGATGGAACACTTTTAGATACGAATAAACAAATATCCAGTGCAAATAAAGGCGCTATTAAAGCTTGTATAGACCAGGGAATTAGAATCGTTCTGAGCACAGGCAGGCCTTTTAGCCATGTAGAACCATACGCGGATGAATTAAAACTGAATAATTTTTTTGTTACAGCAAATGGGGGACAAATATTAAATATGGAAAAAGAAGTGATTTCCCAGCACTTTCTTTCTGCCAATCATTTATTAAGACTTACTCACTTTTGTGAAACAAAAAAATTAAGGTATTGGGCATTAACTACGAAAGAACTCTTTAAAAATCAGTTTCCAGTCAATTATATGGATAAAAACTGGTTGAAATTTGGGATTCGGCTGGACACAGAGAAAGAAGCCGATCGTCTTCGCAAATATTTAACAGAAACGAATCTATATGAGGTCTCAAATACACTGCCAACGAATATTGAGTTAAATCCTTTAGGTATAAATAAAGCAACTGGTATTGAATTTGTTGGTAAACAAATTGGAATTGAGATGAATGAAGTCATGGCAATAGGAGATGCACTCAATGATGTCAAACTTATTAAAAAGGCTAAGCTGGGTATTGCGATGGGGAATGCTCAACCAAGTGTTAGAGAAATAGCAGACTTTGTAACAAAAGATCATAACAATGACGGTGTAGCATTTGCGTTGAATAAATATATTTTACATGATAATAAATTGTTTTAAAGAAATAAAATCAATATAAACTTAGGTGGGTGAGATTATGCTTGGAAAGCTTTTTAAAAAGAAAGGAAGTAACGAAATAGAATTATTTGCGCCTGTTGATGGAGAAATAGTTCCTTTAGAGGAAGTACCTGATCCGGTGTTTTCTGAACAAATGATGGGCGATGGAATTGCTATTAAACCATCTAATGGCAAGGTGGTATCGCCAGTTGACGGAGACATTGTACAAGTATTCCCGACGAAGCATGCGGTAGGAGTTAAGGCTGGAAATGGAGCAGAAATTTTAATCCATATTGGCTTAGAAACAGTGGCATTGGATGGAGAAGGATTTACCGTTCGCGTGAAGGAAGGAGATAAAGTGAAAAAAGGAGATCCCCTTGTTGATATAGATTTAGCAGTTGTAAGCGAAAAAGCTTCAAGTACTGTTACACCAATGCTAATTACAAATATGAATGATATCGAAACTTTAGATAAACAAGATGTGAAGCAAGTTCGAGCTAGTGAGGATGTAGTTATTACTATTAAATAAACGGATATACTAATAAGTTGATTTTGTTAGTACAAAAAAAGACAAAAGCATATAACCAAAAAGTAGCAGCTTTTCGCTTTGAAGTGGAAAGCTGCTGCTTTTTTATATTTCTTCTCAATTTTACTTCCAAATTCGAAATAATCGATTTTCGTATTTGTGTGGAAACGTTATAATAGAGAAAGAAGGAAGGGAATTATATGATATTTTTATTCCTGAGAACGATTGCAATTGGTCTCTTTGGAGCTGTTATCTTTACCGTAATTGGCCTGCCCCTGCCTTGGCTGCTTGGATCTATGATCGTGACACTATTATTCCAATTAAAATCATCCTGGAAAATCGTTTGGGATTCAACTTTTCGTAATATCGGACTGGTTATTGCCGGATATACGATTGGTTATGCTTTTACATTAGAAGCGCTGCAGGATATGGTAAACTATTTTCCAATGATGATTATTATTAACATTATCTTTTTACTTTTATTTATTGGTGTCAGTTTTGCAGTTTCAAAGTGGGCGAGGCTGGATATTGGAACAGCAATGGCTTGTTGTGCTCCGGGGGGATTGCAGCAGGTAATCGTCTTTGCGGAAGAGCAGAAAACCTTGAATATAACCGTAGTGACGTTTTATCAAGTCATTCGGCTGCTGGCGATTATTACATTGGTTCCGTTTATTGTTTCCAGTAATAATGGTGGTGCGGCCCCCGATAACACAACAGAAAGCTATTCATTGATTTTATTTGGTTTATTGATTCTATGCTACATAGTGGGAATGGCCTGCAAGCTGATCAAAGTACCTACCGCCTACTTATTAGGACCTGTTTTCTTTATCATGATATGCAATCTGTTGTCTATTCAGGTCCCAAGGATGCCTGAAAATTTACTGCATGTTGCCCAGCTGTTTATTGGGATTTATGTAGGCTTATTATTAGAACGGGATAAGCTGAGGAAAATGAAATCACATATTGTGTATGCGGTGGGTTCGTGTGTCATATTAATTAGCGTGGCTTTTTTAATTAGTGAATGGATGGCCCATTATTTTATGGATTTTGCGACCAGCTTTCTGAGCGTAGTTCCAGGCGGTGTAGATCAAATGGGGATTATCGCTGCTTCGATTCAGGCGGAAGTAACGGTGGTGACCTCGTTTCAGCTGTTTCGGATTTTATTTTTATCCATTATCATCATTCCATTTGTTAAATATATGGTGCGGCGGGATCAAATGAAGAAGGTAAGAGAGTAATGTAAGAGAGGTGTTTAAAGTGATTCAAATTGGCTTAACGGGATGGGGAGACCACGATTCTATTTATGCAGATGATACAAAAGCGCATGAAAAATTACAGGAATACAGCAGTCATTTTCCGGCGGTAGAATTAGACTCCTCCTTCTATGCGGTACAGCCGATTCGTAATATGGAAAAATGGGCGAGGGAGACGCCGGAGAATTTTCAATTTATCGTGAAAGCCTATCAGGGAATGACCGGGCATGATCGGGAGGAAAAGGATAACCCTTTTGAAACGAAGGCAGAAATGTTCCAAGCATTCAGGGAGTCGATTGTACCGCTGCAAAAAGCAGGAAAATTGGGAGCTGTGCTGTTTCAATTCCCGCCGTGGTTTGACTGTACACACGAGCATGTGCAATATTTACGCTATTGTAAAAAGGAAATGAAGGATATTCCTGTTGCTTTGGAGTTCAGACAGCAATCCTGGTATGAGGAAAGATTTCAGCAGCAAACCTTGCAATTTATGAAACAAGAAGGCTGGATTCATACTGTTGCAGATGAACCGCAGGCTGGTGAAAAGTCGGTTCCTTTTGTGCCTGTTGTGACAGTAAAAGATAAAGTCATTATCCGGCTGCACGGAAGAAACGTCCACGGCTGGAATTACTCGGGAAATGTGAATTGGCGGAAGGTCCGTTATTTATATGAATATAACGAGCAGGAATTAACAACGATAGCCGAAGAGGTAAAAAGGTTAGAAAAGCAATGTGAAGAGGTTATAGTATTGTTTAACAACAATTCTGGAAGACATGCAGCTGGAAACGCGAAGCAGCTGCAGCAGATGTTAGGAATTGAATTTGATGGACTGGCTTCACAGCAGCTGGGGCTGTTTTAATTACATGTATGAAAGAGATAACCAAATTTATGAGGTTTCAACCACCATAGATTTGGTTATTTTTTGAGCTGCAACATATTGTACTTTATTACGAAACAAGAATTAACAAGAAAGAAATGCTTCTGGTTAAGTTAACAGAAACAGCCGCCTCTTTAAATTTTCAGAAAATAAGTATATAATAACCTTAACCTTAAGACGAACGGAGGAAACTCATATGATTCGTTATATGGTATGAACATCTTAGCGGACTCCCTTTTAAAATCATAATTAAACAAAGATTTCAGGAGGGACAAAAAATGAATATAGAAAATAAGCGGAACAAACTGATGGAAGCGCAAAAGAAATATCATTTTTCAGGAGCGTTCTATGCTAAAAAACAGGCTGAAGTCATCACAGGAAGCAGCGGCTATAGAAATCGAGCTGAGAAACTAAAGAATCAGACAGATACACGATTTGGTATTGCCTCGGGGTGCAAATTGTTTACTGCAGTTGCTGTAGCTAAGCTGGTGGAAATGGGAAAAATAACTTTTGCGACAAAGCTGCATGATTGTGTAATGGAGGAGTTTCCTTATTTTGATAAGAATATTACCATTCACCATTTACTGACGCATACTTCTGGTGTGCCGGATTATTTTGATGAGGAAGAGATGGATGATTATGAGCAGCTGTGGGAGTCTCTGCCAATGTATAAAGTCAGGTCGCCAAAAGATTTTCTCCCGCTTTTTCAACATAAAAGGATGCAGAAACATCCAGGTGATTCCTTTCAATATAATAATTCAGGCTATATTTTATTAGGCTTGATTGTAGAAAAGGTTGCCGGCTGCAGTTTTTCTTCTTTTGTAGAGGAACATATTTTTAAAGCGGCAGACATGAGCGATTCAGGATATTTTGAAATGGATGATTTGCCGGAACGGACAGCATTAGGTTATATGGAAGACTCAGAGGGCAAATGGAAAACAAATATGTATTCCCTTCCGGCTAAGGGCGGCCCGGATGGGGGCGCATATGTTACTGTAGCTGATATGGCTAAGTTCTGGAAGGCTTTGAAGAGCTTTCAGCTGTTATCTGAAGAAATGACGAAGCAGGTGTGTCAGCCGCATGAATGTGTGTATGCAGAAGAAAACATCTTCTACGGCTACGCTGGTTATATGGAATTAGACGACAATAAAAACATTATAAAGCATATTCAAATGGGCTATGATCCGGGAGTCAATTTCCGGGCGGTTCATTATCCGTATGAGAAGAAGACGATGATTGTTTGTTCAAACGAATCCGAGGGAGCTTATGAGCTTTTAAAAGAGATGGAGCGCATCATATAAACAAAGAAAGAGGGATTAACCACAGCAGGTTGATCCCTCTTCTAGCGAAACAGTTTATTTCTGATCTTTTTTGCATATCTATGAAAAATACGGCTTTTATCAAGTTTTCGTTCTTTGGTTAAAGTTTGAAATGCAGCCTGCTTCTCTGTATAATCCGCCTGCATTTTATCTTCTGTTGCTATTTTCATTAAGTCGTGATGCGATATATACTGCTTCTGGTTTTCCTGCTCGTCAGAAAGATAGCCTGCCCGTTTTAAAATACGGAAAGATTGTTTCACTTCTTCGGGCAATCCTGCAAATTCATCCCGCAAATCTAGACGCTCTCCTTTGCCCGGCAAATTATTGAATTCTCCATCATCCACTGCCTTTTTAATTTGCTCTTCTACAAAGTGATACATAAAGCTCCTCCTTATGCAATCTATCTTTAAGTATGCTGGATGAAAAAGAAAAGTTCAACTAAAGATTGTTATCGATATGGTTGATAATCTGCTGCACAGCCTGTTCCCCCTTAAGTTTCCAATCATATAAATCTGGTTTATGAAGATAAGCTTGAAATGAATCGAAATACCGAATGTCAGCGTGATGGATAATTTGAGGATTTCCAAATTCAATTTGAACAGATGGCTGGTTATGTTCTTCTTGCAGCACCCGGTAGGGAAGATACAAATATAGTTTTCTCTCTGCCTGACTGGAAAGCAGCCCATTAAAATATCCGTGGTAGTTACTATTTTCTGCTATCGTAAATCCAAGCTCTTTTAAATACAGCTTTAATTTTAGGAAAACTCCTTGCTTACCCGGCAAATTCGTATGCAATGCGATCATTTTTAGTTTCTCCTTTTCCATTCTGTTATGACTAGTTTTGCCTTTGGGAAAGCGAAACATACGTTAATAAGAGACTATTCCATCTGTGGAAATTAAATAAATAAGGACTTGATCGAGGAATATTTGTTCTGTATGATTTGTTTAGATAGCCATCTCAGAAACTCACCTTATCAAAATAAAAGGATGTGTTTTTTATGCCCCGAATATGTCTCCGAAAAGTATACTCCTCATCAGAAACACCCTCTCTGCATGTACAGGAAGAATCCAGGTCATACAACAAATATCAAAGAAGAAAAGAGCGGACTAACAAAGCACTGCATCGAATACCGGATATTCAATTAATGGATTTAAAAGTAGACTATGCTTTTAAACAACTATTTGGAAACGAAAAGAATAAGGATATCACTGTCGTCTTTCTCAATGCCATTTTAGCCAAATCAGGAAGAAGCCCGATTCAGCAGCTTTACTTTCAAAATATCGAAATCGGCATTAAAAATAGAAAAGTCATGAAAATTTTAAGTGGAAGATCTAACAGCCAGTAACGGCCCGATTGGTTCAACTAAATGTTCAGTGGGGTCTAAAGAACCCCACTGAACAAAGTTTCACTTTATATAATGATATCTATCAAGAACTGGAGGAGATTGCGATGGTCGATAAAACGTTAAATGTTGCGATGCGGGTCTGGGAAGATTTAAGCCGTACAGAAGAAGAACGGCGGGAATATGAAATCCGTTTGAAGCAAATTTTAGATGAGCAATCTAAGAAGTGGGATAGAGAGTTGTTAGAGCAGGAAATGGAAGAAATGAAAGAGCAAAGAGAAGAAATGAAAATGGAGAAAGAAGAGCTGAAAGCAGAGAATGAAGAAATAAAGGCGGAGAAAGAAGAAATAAAAGAACAGAGGAAAACAATGAAANAGAAATAAAAGAACAGAGGAAAACAATGAAAGCGGAGAAAGAAGAAGCAGAACGAAAAAGGCTTGAAGCAGAGTCCGCACTAAAGGAATCTGCAAAACAGACGGCACTCAAAATGTTAGAGCAGGGGATAAGCCGAACGGCTATTTTACAGGTGACGGGTTTAACTCTACAGCAATTTGAGGTTATTCAGCAGGAATTGGGAAATAAGAATAAATAGATTGTAACGTACTAGTATAAAACAACAAGGCACATGCTGATAAATGAAGAGACAGCATGTGCCTTTATGCTAAAAATGAAATCGCCGAACAATTTCATTTTTCATCGTTTTTTCCGAAAACAGTACCATACCAATCAGTGTCATCAAAGCATAGAGAGCTGTTGCAGCACTTGGCCATAATACAGTGGACCACGAACTTAAGAACAGAATAACAGGAAGGAAGCCGAGAATAACCATCGTAGTCATATAACCGATGTATTCACGCCACTTCATAGGTTTACGCAGCACAATGATTGTTACAAGTAACGTTGCCAGCGTAACAAGAAACGGAATAACATAGTGAATGGACCATTTAGAGCTTCCGGAAGCTGCATCTAAAATAAATAGCATAACAGAGAGTGCAATAACTTGAAGAACCACCTTGGACCCAATGTGCGCTCTGGAAAGAATGGTATGATTTATGGTTAACAGACTGTATAGTACTGGGCTTAACACATATAAAAACCATAATTTATCCGGGTTAGTCAGTAAATTAATTAATATACTGGTACTGACAATAAAAATAGCAACAAATAAGACAAGCCGCTGCGCAAAACGGCGTCGTTTGACTTTGGTTTCATAAATAGGGTAATATTCATTGTCTCCTGATTTCTGAGAAAGCTTATTCTTGCAGAGTGGACAATATTGCTGTTTTGTATAGGTATTGCAATTATTGCAATAATGTTGCATTATTTTCACCTGCTGTCATTGGAATAGACCTCTATCTCCAGGTTATATGTCTTAGAAAGTTCTCTGAAAAAGGTACGAATAATATCCGCTTCTTTAATCATTCTGGAAAATGTGATTACAAGTTCATCGCCAACTGCAATCATCGCACCATTAATGGGACTTTTCTTGGTTGGATATAAAATGAGTTCCATATGTGAAATATGTGATTTCATTGATTCTGGAAGGTGTACTTTTCCGACGTTTGTCATCGTCATTGCTTTGGTACGCTCACTAAAGCTTCTATATCCATAACGTATGGCATGGTATTTTAACGGAAGCGGAATGAACCTTGCTGTCAGTCTAGTCTGCCATTTGACCCGGTCATTAATACTTTGCTGTAAGCTTTCTCTCCGTACTTTTTCCCGTAATTGCTTTGATATTTCTGTAATGATTTCTTCTAAAGTTGTTTTCTCCGTTACTGCCATCCCGATATTAACCACACCAAAAAAATTACGAAGTGTATTTGAAGGAAAAAGATTTCTTAAATTGACAGGAATGGCGATTTTTATTTCCTCCTGATAAGCACGGAATTTCAATCTCTCTTTATAAATAGCTGCAATAAGAAGTGCTGAAATAAACGCAGTAATAGTCGTTCCATGCGCTTTAGCAAGCTGGTGTACCTTTTCCGCACTCATTTTTCCGTGGACGGCAACTGTCTGATCAATTGCTCCGCCGCGAATTTGATAGGAAGGTGCTTCTTTAAATTTTTCGGGTTTTTCATCCGTAACATAATTCTGATAGCTGTCATCGCTTTCGTAATAGCTGGGTTCATCGTGAATATCAATTAATGTACTTGCATAGCTTACATCTTTCCCTAAATGAACGAGATACTGATAAACAAGTGCTTTAATAAATTCTAAAGCGCCAGTGCCATCTGTTACAGAATGAAAAAATTCCACAGCAATTCTTTTTTTATAATAAGTAACGCGCATTAAAAATCCATTTGTTTCCAATGGGTCAATGGGAGCGCATGGATATTGATTTTCATAATGCACAAAAAGCTTTTCTTTATTCTCCACAAGAAAATCCCAGAACACGCCTTTGCTGAGCTTTACAGCAAACATAGGCAGACGCTTAAGAACATCGTCGAGTGCGTGCTGAAGCTCATCAGGTTGTACGGGCTCCTTCATTACCGCAGCCATCCGAAAGACGGAAGAATTCGTCTGTTCAGACACAGCGTGAAACATTTTCCCCGCATTATCAAGTTTGTACCATTCATTCATCTTACGCACACCCCTGTTACGTACTGCTTTGCTTGTATATTGTTAATTTGAGTAAAAACCAATTCTTTTATTACAGAGAGCGTCCAAAAACTTCTGCCTTAAAATAAAGAGAGTGAATAAAATTATTTAGTCAGGAGATAAAGGCGCTAACTCCCTGAACCGCTCAACTAATCAATCAGTGGGAGAAAAACAAAAATACCTACTGTTTGAAGTGTGTTTATAAGCTTTATTTTTTACTTTAACAGATGACGCTCTTTTTTTATACTATGAAAAATATCGATATAAAAAAATGGAGTTAAGTTTTAAACACAAAAAATATTATATAGATGTTTTCACAACCCGCTCATTTACATTGTAGTAATATGATTATCTTGATGCACCTTATTTAATTCTGAAATTTTAGCAACAGAATCCGGATCTTTTTTTCCTAAGTCAATGATGAGTGATTCGATTAAAGCAATAGCAGGAATAATACTGTAGCGATTTTTACTCTGTCCGACTACTAAGTGTGCATCACTATCAGGAATAATAGGACATGTTTCGATATCGGTAATCAGAGCGATAGAGATGTCTTTATGGTTACGGCAGTATTTAACAAAATCAACGCTTTGTTTTGTGTAAGGAGACAAAGCAATTACAATTAATAAATCATTTTGGTGAAATTTTAAAGATTCATCATATAAGAAATCATTGTTGCCGCTTAATTGTGTTATATTGTCCCTGATTCCCCGAAGCATCAATTCAAAATAAAGCGCAATGGATACCGAGGTTCTCATGCCTAGAAAGTACAGCTTTTTTGATTGGAGGAGCATGTTTAGAAATTGAGTATATTGCTTTAAATCAAGCTCTCTTAACATGGATTCAATATCTTGTATGCTGCTATATCCAACCTTCATCATGGAGTTCTCTGATTCGTCTATTTCCTCTAATGATTTTTGTAAATGCCACCATGTATTTTTTTTATTATTGAAAGCATATTTGATGATGTCCTTTTTAAAATCTGGATATTTTTTATAACCAATTTTATCAATAAACCTTAGGATGGTTGTTGTCCCTACCTGGCTGTTTTTTGATAATTCATTAATCGTCATTGTTGATACATCATCTATATTCTGAATAACATATTTACACAGACTTTGCTGTTGACGGGGTAAATTATTCTGAATAGCTATTAATCTATCTTTTAAGTCCAAAGTTCATTCCTCCTTTGTAATTATAATTATACCAGTTTGGAGAATATATTATAATTAAGGAAAAATAATTCCTTTTTAAATATTTTGGTTTATTTTTTCCTAAATTAATGATATAGTGTTATAAAACAACATGAAAGGGGTTACAATATGGAGTTTAATGTTTGGGATATTTTAATCGACTTTGGTATCATTTCTGCACTATTGCTGGTTGGAACTTTTCTGAGAGCAAAAGTGGGAATATTTCAACGGTCGTTTATGCCTGCAAGTATTATTGCCGGAATCCTTGGTTTGCTTTTAGGAAGCCATGGATTGAATATATTGCCATTTTCAGAACTAATCAGCACGTATCCTTCTTTATTGATTGCAGTAGTATTTGCTGCGCTTCCTTTATCAACACCAAAATTTAAATGGTCAGATATGTTTGATAAAGTAGGAAGATTATGGTCTTATTCTCAGGTTATTATGCTTCTTATGTGGGGAGGGGGATTATTATTTGCATTAGCGTTATTAGTACCGATATTTGATGTGCATAATGGATTTGGTTTGCTGCTTGCAGCAGGTTTTGTCGGAGGGCATGGCACCGCAGCCGCAATAGGAGAAGCCTTCCAGAGTCAGGGATGGGAAGAAGCTACTACATTAGCAATGACTTCAGCAACCATAGGAGCTATCTTAGCGATTGGAATAGGGTTGCTATTAATAAAATCTAATGCAAATAAAGGAAATACAAATTATATTAGCAGTTTTGATAAGCTTCCCAATGAATTGAAATCTGGTTTATTACCGAAAGATAAGCGAGATCCACTAGGAGAAAATACAGTATCAAGTATTTTAATTGATCCTTTTGCATTTCATCTGATTCTTGTTTTGATTGCTACTTCAATTGGGTATTATCTAAGCCAACTGGGCGAATCACTCTATGCAAGTTTATCCATTCCAGCATTTTCTCTTGCTTTTTTAGTCGGTCTATTACTGAGATATTTTTTAGAATGGATTAAAGCAGACGATTATGTTGATCATAAAATCATGAGCAGTATAGGGGGGAATGCAACTGATTTTCTAGTTGCATTTGGCATTGCATCTATCAACTTGACGGTAGTTGCTGATAATATTGTGCCATTTAGCATTCTTATTATATTTGGCATCATTCTCAGCTATATTTTTTATAAAGTTTTATCAAGGTATTATTTCCAGGAAAATTGGTTTGAAAAAGGAATTTTTACATTCGGGTGGATTACGGGGGCTGTTGCAACAGCAATTGCATTATTAAGAATCGTTGACCCAAAATTAAAAAGCAATACGTTAGATGAATTTGGGTTGGCGTATATACCAATAGCGCCAGTGGAAATCGCAATTATTACATTTTCACCGCTGCTTATATTAAATGGGCATCATTGGCTCTTTGTCGTGATTACGATAGTTATTAGTTTCGTGATATTAACAGTATCCTACTATAAAAAATGGATTATATTAAATTCAAAGGAGAGATCAAAGTGAGTGAGAAGGTAGAATTTTTATACTTACAGGAAGAAGAATTAATTGAGGCTGGTGTTCTTGATATGAAAGAATGTGTCAGCACCATTGAGGAAATGTTTCATCTTATAGGGAAAGGCGATTATATGCTGGGAGGACCAAACAGAAATGATCATGGTTTAATGCTTTGGTTTAATAAAGAGGAGCCATTTGAAAATATACCAAAAGCAGGTCCAGATCGAAGGTTTATGTCACTTATTTCCTATCTCGGAGGAGCATTCGATGTAATAGGTAATAAATGGTATGGCTCTAATGTTGAAAATATGGATAAAGAACTGCCGCGTTCCATTCATACTTTTACACTTAATGATAAAGAAACAGGAGCACCGCTGGCAATCATGGCGGGGAACTTAATCAGTTCTATGCGAACGGGTGCAGTGCCTGGAGTTATTTCAAAACATCTTGCTAAGAAAGACGCAAAAGTTTTAGGTGCTGTTGGAGGCGGTGCAATCAATCAGTCTTGTATCGAAGCAATAGCAAGTTCCGTTAGTACGCTTGAAAAGATTGTCCTTTTTGATATTAATTTAGAAAAAGGAAAACAAATTGCTGATAAATTGGAAAGGCAATTGAATCTTTTCGTTGAAGTAGTCGATGATTTGGATCACTGTATTCAGCAATCCGATATTGTAACTGTTGCTACATCTGGGAAAATTAAGCCAGAAATAAAGAAGGAAAGTATAAAGCCTGGGGCGCTTATCATTCTTACAGGAGCAGCAGATTTATCTCAAGAAGTTTACAATCAATCAAGAATCGTTTCAGATTTATGGTCTATGCATAAAAAATGGCTGGAAGATGGATTATCACATCCTGATGGTATAGCCAGCATTCGTGATTGGACGATGTCAGGTCAACTATTAGAGCTCATCCATAACGGTGAATTTGATGACAGCACGGTTGATGATATCGGGGATATTATTTCAGGTCAAAAGACGGGAAGAAATACAGAAGATGAAGTTATTATTTGTATGACTGGAGGTCTTCCTACAGAAGACGTTGCCTGGGCATATAAAGTATATCAAAATGCATTAAAGAACAATATTGGAACAGCGCTTCCGTTATGGGAGAGCTCCTATTTAACAAAATAAATTAGTTTTCCTGTTTTCATTGAATTCTGCAGCTAAATTGAATAATAGAAAAAATAATGGATTGCTATTCTGATGGATTATGAATAGCAATCCCATCTTTAACTTAAGACTTGAATAAGAAGTAACACCATCCACTGCCTGATGTTACTTCTTATTCTAAATATAGAAAACAAGGTAAACAGAAAAGGCTCCAAATACAATAATATAAAAAAGTATTTTAGCAAGTGCCGGCTTCTTGTAACAATCGTAAATTGCAGGTACAGTAATTAAAAAAAGTGCAATAATCATAGTTGCTGTATTTAAGAAAAAAGTAATTAAAATCCCTGCAATAATAAATAAAACACCTGATATAATATTCTCTTTCCTATTTATCATAAGTCACCCCATATTCTCTATATCACGCTTAAATCAAGGTTATTTTCACACTGCCAATATCACGGTAGCTGGCAAGATATTCACCTGATTCTGCTTCAAATGGCGAAATAAATGTTCCAGAAGAAACCACCATGCCTTTTTGCAAAGACAAGTTATGACTGGCTAATTTCTCCACAAGCCATTTAACCGCATTGACTGGATTATCTAATACCGCATCAGAGCATCCGGTATGTGTTGTTTTTCCATTATATTTTAAATCGAGATCAATTGCACCGAGCTTTTCTATGCTGGGAGAAGGAACAGGGCTCCCTGTAATTATTCTGCCTGTTGCTGTATTGTCAGATAGCAAATCCATTAATGAAAAATTCGGGAACCAGTTGATATATCTTGCATCTGGAATTTCAATTCCCGGAGCAACAGAAGTTTTTTCGATGATTTCCTGAACATCTGCGTTGTTTGAGATATCTTCATTGATGAAAAACATCAATTCAGGTTCAATCAAGGGAGAGAATAAATGGGATAGGGCATACTCAGCATCTCCCTGTAACACTTGTGATGTCAGAATGGTTCCGTAGGCAGGCTCGTGTGTATCAGCAAATGCCTGTGTTTCTTTGCTGGTCATACTGATTTTATAGCCCGCGACCGAATCACCCTCCTGAACACGTTTGTTAATAAACGCATGCTGCACTTGATATGCTTCGTCTTCGCTGATTGTATAGTTTTCACGAATAAATGAAACGGGCTTATGCGCCTCGTAAGCTGTTTCGATATGTGCTAAAATTTCGGGAATAACGCTCATGCTTAAAATCTCCTTATAGCTTTTTCATAATATTATAGGTTCTATGTCAAATGTGGTGGTGGAATATCATTCCTCCACCTCTTTATTTATAAGCTTGCTTTAACACAAGCTTTACCTCTTGTTGCCATAGAATTTTCTTTCT
>NZ_JBHSFT010000003.1:0-65242 GCF_042654105.1 Oceanobacillus aidingensis
TCTTATGGAATTAAAAATTTTGAACGAATGAGAAAGAAAATTCTATGGCAACAAGAGGTCAAGCTTGTGCTGAAGCAAGCTTATAAATAAAGAGGTGGAGGAATGATTTTCCACCACCACATTTGACATAGAACCCCCAATAAAAAGAATTCTTAAATCGGTGCCCTTTCCAATGTTCTCCCTCCGCGTCCCACAGTTGTTTCTGCCTGCTGTAAGGAACGGTAAATGGCTTCTTCAATCACTTCTGCAACACCCTGGAAAAATTGGTTCAAGATTGGATGATCGTCTCGAATCATTGTCATAGGCTCAGTTATCTGATTGGCATGATGCTCAATTTTTGCGGCTGTGGAAAAGGCGATAGCGATATCTCCGCTTCCATTATCTATCGTGCTCCCTGTTCTCCCCAGCCCAACTGCACAACGCTTGGCAAGCCGTTTAAGCTGGCGGTCGGAAAATGGAGCGTCTGTAGCAAGAATCATCATAATCGATCCGTCAGGTGTATCCGGATTTTCTGTAGAATTCACAGGAAATAAAGCCTGTTCACGTCTGCCAAAATTACTTACAACTAGTGTGCCAAGCGTATATTTTTTGTTTTCAGCAGAGATGATTCTGGAAGAAGTGCCAATGCCTCCTTTATATCCTAAACACTGCATGCCGGTTCCGGCACCCACTGCTCCTTCCAGACTGCTTTCGGATGTTGCGTTTTGAATAGCATTTCCAACATGCTCCGGTTTGACAGCTTGTAAGCGGATGCTGTTCAAGTACCCGTCATTGCATTCCCCCACAACTAAATTGATTGTGCCTGCTGTATCACCGATTTCTTCTGTCTCCTCCAGCATATAAGCTAAGGTTCCCTGCATCACTGCTCCGACACTTAGGGTATTTGTCAGCATAATAGGGGCTTCTAAAACACCAAGCTCGTCTATCTGCATTAACCCTGTCGTTTTCCCAAATCCATTAATAACAGCATTTCCAGCGATAACTTTTTTTCTGAATATATTTCCGGAATGAGGCAATATAGCTGTAACTCCCGTGCAAATCGTATCTGTTTCATTCAGGTGCTCATACAGCGTCACGTGACCTACTTGCACGTCGGGGACATCTGTAATACAGTTTTTTGTTCCTTTTGGTAATGTCATACACTTCAAAACCTTTCATTTTTAAGTAAATTATAACAAACGGGATAACGTTTGTATGGCATAGACGGTATCGGAGAAATTAAGACAGAGGTGATTAAATGAGGAGAAATAAAAAAATTAACATATTAATGATTAGTTTGCTTCTTTTTTTACTAACAATACACCCTGCATATGCAGAGGGAGTGCAGGAGGGAACAGAGATTGGGGATAAAGCGCCGGATTTCACGCTGGAAACACTTGACGGGGAAACCCTGCAATTGTCTGACTTTCAAGGCGAGCGGGTCATGATTAATTTCTGGGCAACCTGGTGTCCGCCTTGCAAGCAGGAAATGCCGGATATGGAGCGGTTTTATCAGGGGCATGATCCAGTCATTCTTTCCGTAAACTTAACGGATGAAGAAATGAGTACGGAGCAAGTGGGGCAATTTATCCAAGAACTTGAACTGACCTTTCCTGTTTTATTAGATAAAGAAGGCGAAGTCAGTAATTTGTATCGAATTCAGCCGATTCCCGTGACGTATATGGTTGATGCAGAAGGAATCATTCAATTTAAATCGATTGGAGCTTTAAGTTATGAGCAGATGGTGAAGCAGTTTGAGCAGATGAAGAAAGAATAATTCGTAAAGATTTAAAAACAAGCATGAAAACCTTTATCTATAAGCGGAAATACTTGTTTTATCACGGAGGACCGTCCGTAAAACTCCCACGGAGTGAAGTTTCGTTTTATGGCGTTATAATAGAGGCTGCGTTTGAACATCGATAAGGATCAGGATTTTTAATTAAACATGAATAAATGAACGGCTCCTTTACGAAAAGATAATGAATATAGATAGAAAAATGCCTGCGTATGCGATAAAATATACGTTAGGCGTTTTTTTATAGATAGTAAAATCAAGAATACATAGATAACCTAAACTTTAAGGAGGCGTTAGAAATGAAATTACTGCTTGGACAATTTGTGATTATTCTCATTGTATGGGTTGGCCTACTTACATTTTTCCAAGAGATGAGTCAAGCCAGTCAGCTTATTTTCTACTTAGTTACTTCATGGTTATTATTACTTATCGTTCTAATGGTTAAGACGTGGATTAAGGAAAAGAAAGAGTCTGATAAATCATAATCCATATTTTTATGAAGGAAGTGATGCGTGATGTTACGTATTGAAAATATCAGCAAGTCTTATGGAGATAAAAATCTGTTTACAAATATCCATACGGCCATCGGTGAATTGGAGCGAATCGGTTTGATTGGCGTGAATGGAACAGGGAAGTCAAGCTTCTTAAAAGTCATTGCAGGAATAGATGATCCGGATCAAGGTGAAATAAAACACGCAAAGGATTATCAGATTGAATATATTGCACAGGAAATGGATCTTTATGAGGATTTAACTGTGATTGAGCAGATTTACTATGGAGAATCAGAGCAAATGAGACTGATGCGTGCTTATGAACAAGCCCTGTTAAATTTGGAGAAGGAACCGGAGAACGAGTCGTTTCAGGGGAAGCTGTTACAGCTGCAGCAAAAAATGGATCAGGCAGAGGCATGGGAGGCTAATGCCAATGCAAAAACTATTTTAACAAAGCTTGGGATTACAGCTTTTGACAAGAAGGTTCATGAGTTATCTGGCGGACAACGGAAAAGGGTTGCTATTGCTAAAGCGCTGATTCAGCCTGCTGATCTGCTTATTTTAGATGAGCCTACCAACCATCTTGATCACGAAACGGTCGAATGGCTGGAGAAATATTTACAGAGCTATCGCGGCTCGATTTTATTAGTGACGCATGACCGTTACTTTCTGAACCGGGTAACTAATCGTATTTTTGAACTGGATAAAGGAAATCTCTATGTTTATGAAGGGAATTATGAACTGTTTTTAGAGAAAAAAGCAGAACGAGAAGCGCAGGAAATAAGTGATGAGCAAAAGCATCGCAATACATTAAAGCGAGAACTTGCCTGGCTGAAACGAGGGGCTAAGGCGAGGTCGACGAAGCAGCGTGCCCGGGTCGAACGGGCAGAGGAAATGAAGGAAAAGAAATTTGATACGAAAAAAGAAAATCTTGCTATTCAAGCGGGCTCGAAGCGGCTTGGAAATGACGTTATTGACCTGACGGAAATCTCAAAGGATTTTGGCCGGCAGACACTGATTCATGATTTCTCCTATCAGATTATTCCTGGGGACAGAATTGGTATTATAGGTCCTAATGGTACAGGTAAAACAACCTTGCTCAATATGATGGCAGAGCGTATTTCGCCTGATAAGGGAGAGGTAAAGATCGGCGAGACAGTGCGAATCGGTTATTATACCCAGGATGACGAAGATTTGGATGGAGATTTGCGTATTATCGAGTATATTAAAGAAGTAGCCGAAGTCATGCATACTGCAGATGGTCAGGTAATTACCGCAGAGCAGCTGCTGGAGCAATTTCTATTTCCAAGAGCACAGCAATGGTCTTATATACGCACGTTATCAGGCGGTGAGAAACGGCGCCTTTATTTACTCAAAGTATTGATGCATGAACCAAATGTTTTGTTTTTAGATGAACCGACAAATGATCTAGATACGCAAACGCTGGCTGTTTTAGAAGAATATCTGGAGTCGTTTCCAGGAGTCGTAGTTACCGTTTCGCATGATCGTTATTTCCTGGACCGTATTGTAGACAAGCTTTTTGTATTCAAAGGGGAAGGGGAGGTTTCTGTTTATTATGGAAACTACAGCGAATTCCTGGAAACCAACGCGATTCCAAAGCAGACAAAGGCTTCAGTTCCGAAAGAATCAAAAGCGGCTGTATCTGTAAAAACGAAAAAGAAATTATCTTACATGGAACAGCGTGAGTGGGAAACAATAGAGGATGAAATTACTCAGCTCGAATCACGATTGACCGAAATTGAACAGGAAATTGCGGAAGCTGGAAGTGATATTGGCAAGGTACAGCCTTTATTTACAGAACAGCAAGAGGTAGAAGATAAATTAGAAGAAAAGATGCAACGCTGGGAAGAATTATCATTATTGAAAGAAAGCTTTGAATCAGGAAAATGATTTGGTGAAATTAATTTTGAAGTTATACAAAAACTGGGTAGCATTCGGTTGTTTCGCGTGTTATACTTACGTTGGAAAATCACCAGATAGGTTAAAAAAGTCTAGTGTGAAGGCGCTGAACGCACCTGTAACTAGCTAAAGCTTCTTTTATTGCGCATAGCAATATTAGTCCCTGATCCTCAATTAAAACAATCTATCACTTCTCAAATTGAAAAGAAAAGTTTTTACATGTTTCATTTTTACGAGTATAAGGGAATATAGAGAAGAAGAGCGTACCTTATTTTGGAATTGATTAATCAAGGAGGTCATTAAATGAAGCTTTTTCAAGTAAGAAAAGGTCAGTTTGTATTTTATGAAAATGAATTGCATAAGGTATATTCTGTCAAACCAATGTTCAAAAAATCTGTTCACATGTATCGGTTAAAGGATATGAAACAAGTATTAACAACCGCAAAAGATATTAATTTTTACCGTCCTAAACATAATGATACATTTATTTTTTATGGTAAAAGATATACGATTGATCAATATGCAAAACCAAAAGCTGGTGATTATATTTTGATTGTGAAGCCTACTCCGGACTTTTTAGACCATTATTCATTAAATGAAATCGAGAAGGTAGAGCGGGTAGAAGACGGAAATGTAATTACAACACGCGATAATGGTGTTAAACATAGTGAATATGTTGTGATGGTTCCAGGGAAAGCCGAGGCAAGCCAAGAAATTGCTTATTTCGATAAATCCCTTGTTCCGGAAGAAAAACAGCTGCAGGATGAATCGATTTCTTATTTAGCAGAGAATGATGATGCATTACAGCCTGCTGTCGGGGATATTTATTTGGATATCCATAATAATACCCGGGCGATGATTGTAGCGATGACGGATGATGAGATTGTATTTGGTCACGGCGTCCGTGTGCATGTTGCAGAATTATTAGATGAAACAAGATATGAATTAGTTTATCAATTTGAAGATCATTAAAAACAAGCCGGCTGGATGTTATCAGCCGGCTTGTGTCATTTATTTGCTTTTCTCCATTGTTCCCTTGCTTTATATCCTAAAATATTAATAGCATCCTTAGAGCCTGAATAAATCGGGTTGTAGCCAAGCTCCAGGTCGGTTAAATCATCTACAGTGAGTTTTCCTTTAATTGCTGTGGCTAATACGGCCATGCGCTTATCCGCTCCCTTTGGCCCGATAACACTGCCTCCTAATAATTGTCCGGATTTCGGGTCAAATACAATCTTCATCCAGAGCTTTTCCGAACCGGGATAGTAGCCGGCATGAGAATAACCTTTGGACAGAACTGCTTCAAAAGGGATATCTAATTTATCCAACGCATCTTCATTTTGCCCGGTGATAGCAACCGTTAAATCAAAAACACGGAAAATAGATGAACCTAAAATCCCGTCACGCTGAATCTTTTCGCCGTTTAAATGGGATGCAATAACAAAAGCCTGACGATGCGCCGGCCATGCCAATGCTACATGTGCTGGCTTTTTTGTAATAAAATCAACTTCCTCGACAGCATCTCCCAGCGCATAAATAGCAGGGTCGCTGGTCTGCATGACATCATTCACTTTAATTGCCCCGGTTTCTCCTAATTCCAAGCCAGCATCTTTTGCCAGCTCAATATTTGGTGTAATACCGACAGCCATTAATGTCATATCTGCCTGAAGGCTTTTTCCGCTTTGAAGATGCAGGGTAGTGCCGTGATTGGAGTAACTTTCCAATTTATCATTCAGATAAAGATCTACCCCGTTCTCTGTTATATGTTCATCGACATGGCTTGCCATATCAGCATCTAACCTTGACATGACATGCTCGGAATGGTCGACAAGCGAGCATTGGAGTCCTCTTCTATGCAGATTCTCAAGCATTTCCAAGCCGACAAATCCGCCGCCGATAATGGCTGCTGTTTTTGGTTTTTTATCTGAAATAAATGCTTCTATCCGGTCCATATCCTCGATGATCCGCAATGTGAACGTATTGGATTCCATACCATCTAAATCCGGCATAACAGCCCGTGCTCCGGGAGAAAGAATCAATGTATCATAGTCCATCTCATAGGGTTTATTATTTTTTTCAAAGAAAATGGTTTTCTTTTCTCTTTCAATATGTGTAACCTCTGCATAGGTTTCAATAGAAAGCTGATATTTCTCTGCAAAATCATTTTCAGAATAAATCACCCGATCCCGGTCCGTAATTTCTCCTCCAATAAAATAGGGCATTCCGCAGTTAGCAAAGGATACATAACCAGATCGTTCAAGAATATGAATTTCAGAATTGGGGTCGTTTCTCCGTATTTGTGCTGCGACCGTAGCACCGCCGCCGACACCGCCGACAATAACAATTTTATTTACCATACTCAAATGGCTCCTTTCCAAATGGCTTCTTAAAATAGCATAGTATTAGTTCATTACTATATAGTTCCCGTTATTGTCCGATTTAAAAAGTGTTTATGCAATAAAAAAACAAGAACACCACTTAAAACATCGGTGTTCTTGCCAAGGAGATGTCCGCTCCGACAGTTTTCGATGGGGCGAGTAATCTTCAATGTTGTCAGGTTAATGCGACCGCTGCGACGGGTTATGGTTGGGTGAGTAATCGCAACCCCAGAAAGACACTACGCATTCCATGGGCCCCGAGCTCATCTCCTTTACAGAAGACTTGCTGATTGGCAAGCCGACAGGCGCAGACAGAAGCAAAGTCGCACTTATGCCCCGCGGGTAGAAAAAAAGAAGTTCACTTTTTTTTTGCGGGGTCTTCACCTGTTGCTTTTCCCGCAGGAGTCGACAACATCCGCTCTCATCTAAGAATAACTATGTTTTATTTACTTTTTTATAAAGAAATAACACAAATTCTGGAGCGGCTGTATTCAGCATTTTTTTATATGCTTTCTTATTCTTTAAAAAAATCTCCCTGCAAAAGCAGAGAGATTTTATTCGCTTTATTAAAACAGCTCGAATATTCCAAGTGAATAAAGGAAAACAATCACGATTGTAATTGGGGCAACCCAACGTAATATCTGGTACCATACTTGGAACATTCCGTTGCCAAAAGGATTTCCTGCATGAAATTCTTGCTCGACTAATGCACGATTCATTTTAAATCCTACAAATAAGGCGATAAATAAACAGCCGACAGGAAGCATAATGTTGCTGACTAAGAAATCACTTGCGTCGAATGCTGTTTTTCCGAAAATGTGAAAATCAGCAAGGGCATTGGATGATAAAGCGGCTGGTATCCCGAAGATAAATACGGCCACTCCGGCAACCCAGGCAATTTGTTTCCGGGAAGCTTTTACTCTTTCATTCACTGAAGAGGTAATAATCTCCAGCATACTAAACGAAGAAGTTAAAATCGCAAATAAGAATAAGAACAAGAACAAGCTCAAGAATAATTCACCAAAAGGCATTTGCGAGAATGCTTCCGGAAGAACGATAAATAATAATCCAGGTCCTTCCGTCGGTTCAAGACCAAATGAGAATACAATTGGAAAGATCGCTAATCCGGCAAGTAAGGATACCAGAATGTTCATAACAGAAACAGAAGCTGCTGATTTTGTTAAGCTGACATTTTTAGCCAGATACGAGCTGTAGGTTACCATTACAGAGATTCCGATTGCCAGTGAAAAGAAGGCCTGTCCCAATGCATATAAAATATTTTCACCATTTAACTGGGAAAAATCAGGCTGCAGGAAGAAACGTACGCCTTCCATGGCACCTTCAAAGGTTAATGCACGAATCACGATAATAATGAAAAAAAGAAATAATAAAGGCATCAGTATTTTACTATATTTTTCAATACCATTCTGAATCCCATTAGAGATAACAAAGGAATTTAAAAATACGAAGAATGCGAGTCCTGCAATCGTAAGCAGCGGGTTTCCGGTAATGGTATCAAATAAAGCAGCATAATCACCGTTATCTGAGATAACCATACCTGGGATAGACATCAGACTGTAAATCAGTACCCAGCCCCCGACAACACTGTAAAAGGACATTAAAATAAAAGCCCCGGCAACGCCCCAATGCCCAATAAATGAAAAGATACTCCGTTTGAGGGTTAGTTTTTGATAAGCGCTGACAGCTTCCTTCTGGGCGCCGCGGCCAATAACAAATTCGGCAATAAGCAGCGGAAGGCCAATCAGAACAGTAAATAATATAAATATAAAGAAAAATGCTCCCCCGCCGTTCATCCCGGTCATGTAAGGGAATTTCCAGATAGCACCCAAACCGACTGCGGCACCGGCAGAGGATAAAATAAATCCAAGTCTTGTTGACCATTGTTCTGTCTGTTTTTCCATATTCGTAAAATCCTTCCTCTATAAAATCAATGTCCAGTATATCATAAAACGGAGCTTCCTTCAGCGGGGAGTTTTATTCTGGCATAAACATAACTTTATCGATTCCTTTGAGTACTGGGATATCCTTTAGAGCCTTTTAATAAAGGACAACCTTTCCTAAAGAATAAGAATGGTTATAGAAATAGCTGGATATAACCGCTCCAACAGGTTTTTTGGAGTGAGTAATCTTAGGCCGCGGAAATACACTTCGCTTCCCGCAGTGGACATCTTCTTAGCAAGAATACGGATGTTTAAAAAACTAAGTGATATTTTTGGTTTTCTTAGTCTTTCCAATATAAAGCAAGAAAAGCCCATTAATGAAGGAGAATAGATTTTTCTAAGCCGCTCATACTAATACTAATTCTAAGTATATCAATTAGTAACAACAAAAGGAGAGGACAGAAGTTGAACAATCCTTATATAAAGACCTCAATTGGCCTCTATTTAAACTTTTTCATGCTCGGCATGATCAATATTATTATTGCTTCTAATATGGGTAATTTATCTCGACTGTATGATGTGACTCCCTCTCAGGTCAGTTTTCTCGTTTCAGCTATCGGTATTGGGAAATTAGCGGCTTTATTTTTTGTGGGCAGGCTTTCTGACAAAATCGGCCGTAAGCCAATTATTATTGCGGCGAGTTTTTTGTATTTACTGTTTTTGCTCGGTATGCCGCTGACATCAAGCTATTATTTAGCATTTGCATTCGCGATTACTGCTGGGATTGCTAACTCGTTATTGGATTCTGGGACATACCCGGCGCTGATTGAATCATTTCCGAAAAAATCGAGCACAGCAACTGTTTTAGTTAAAGCTTTTGTCTCTATTGGAGCAACCGTTTTACCATTCTTGATTTCCTTTTTAGCAGCAAATGGCATATTTTGGGGATGGTCATTCTTTATCCTCGGTATTCTTTATGTCATTAGCGGCGTTTACTTGTTCTTTATGCCTTTCCCTGACGTAGAAAATGGCGATGCTTCAGAAGATGAGGAATCAGATAAAGAACAGGATAAGAAAGCATTAAAAGCCAAGCCATCCATGATGCGAGAAGGCCTTGCTATTATCTTAATTGGTTTTACTTCAACGGCATTATTTGTTGTTTGGCAAACATGGTTACCTGAACTTGGCGAACAGTTTATCGGCTTAAGTGAACATAATTCTGTTCAGCTGCTCAGCTATTTCAGCGTTGGTGCTCTGGTTTCAGTAATATTGCTTGCTGTAGTTCTGGATCGATTTATTAAGCCGATTACTGTTTTAATCGTTTATCCAATTATAGCTTTTATTGCAATGCTTTTACTGTTCTTTGTTGAGTCCTACCCGGTTGTTCTGGTCAGCACCTTCTTATTAGGATTATTTACCTCAGGACTTTTCCAGCTGGCGTTAAGTATCATGACTGATTTTTTCCGGAAAAACAAAGGAACAACAACAGCTTATGTAAATATTGCATCAAGTGCCGCTTTTATTTTGGTTCCAATCATTACCGGGTCACTTGTTGGTTATATTGGAATCAGCATGACCCTTGTGTTTGATATGGTGATTGCAGTACTGGGTATTCTGTTAGCACTTTATATCGCTTCCCGAAGAAAAAAGATTTTTTCTTAAGGGTAAGAATAAAATAGAGGAGATGGATAGGATGGCAGCAGATTTTGAAAAAAACTTAGAAAAAATAGATGGTTACACGAAATTGGTTGGGCTTCTCGCTACACCGATTGGGCACAGCTTATCTCCGCGTATGCACAACTTAGGCTATACGCTGAAAGATTTAAATTATGCATACCTTGCATTTGAAGTAGGCAACGATGAATTAGAGAAGGCTGTAGAAGGTATGAAAGCTATAGGAGCTATTGGGTTTAACATATCGATGCCAAACAAAATGGAAGTGATTCAATACTTGGACGAGCTTGATGAAGGTGCGAAGCATGCTGGTGCTGTCAATACTGTTGTGAACGAAAACGGCAAGCTAAAAGGATATAACACAGACGGGCTTGGTTATGTGTCTAATTTGCTTGAACACGGCGTCGAACTTAAAGGACAAAAAGTCACATTAGTTGGTTCTGGCGGGGTTGCTACACCAATTGCCACGCAGCTTGTTCAATCAGGTATCCGGGAAATTAGTGTTTTCGCCCGTGATGATAAATTTTTCAGCAATGCAGAAAAAAACGTGAAATACATCAATGAAGAAATGCAAGAATACCAAGTAAAAGCAAATATTTTACCGCTTGAGGATAAAGAAGCATTTCGCCGCGAAGTTGCTGAAAGCCTCGTTCTTGCTAATGCTACAAGCCTTGGTATGAAGCCGCTTGATGATCTGAGCATTATCGACGATACGTTAGACGTGCTTCGTGATGATCTTGTTGTTACCGATGTAGTGTACAACCCGCAGCGCTCAAAGCTGCTCCAGCAAGCAGCAGAAGGTGGCAGTACAGCGATTAATGGCCTTGGCATGATGCTTTGGCAGGGGGCGCTTGCATTCGAAAAATTCACTGGTGAGGAAATGCCTCGTGAAAAAATAAAAAAAATCATGTTTTAATTGAAGCAACCTAAAAAAGCGTTTGATTGGCTGGATGCAGTTTGGTTTTAACCGGACTTTATCCAGCTAATTTTTTTAACGGTGAAGATGAAGACTGTCTATTATCCGTCAAACATAAGTCAATGTAAGTATATATGTCAATTTCTGAAAATTATTTGAAATTAGTTGTAAACATATTGGCAGTTCCATTATACTAAAATTAGAAAGAGTAAATTATTTTGTGAGAAAGAAGAACGCAAGACCAAATTAATCTTTTTGAATCTTTCAAAGAGTCCGGGAAACGGTCAGCGTATTTCAAGCTATATGAATTTTATAATCATCTCAAATCAATTTGATGAATGAACTTACCTGAGAAATGTGATTGAATCATTTTTTAAAAGGGAGGAAATCAAAATGATAACGCTTACAAAAGAAGAGAGAAATTTAAAAAACTTTATTAACGGTGAATGGACAGAGGTAACAAATAAGGAAAAGGTCTATAATCCGGCAAATGGAGAAGTAATTGCAGAAGTTCCTAATTCCGGTGCAGAAGCAATTACACAGGCAGCAGAATCAGCACGTATTGCACAAAGGGAGTGGGCACTGGTACCTGCGCCGCAGCGTGCAGAACTATTGTATAAAGCAGGAACAATGATGAAGGAACGGAAGGAAAGGTTATCTCAGCTATTAACATTGGAAAACGGGAAAGTCATTGAAGAAGCACGGGGAGAGGTTCAAGAAGGAATCGATATGGCTTTTTATATGGCAGGAGAGGGAAGGCGTTTATTTGGGCAGACTACCCCTTCTGAATTAAAGGATAAATTTGCGATGAGCGAGAGATGCCCAGTCGGGGTGGTCGGGATTATCACGCCATGGAATTTCCCGATTGCAATTGCGACATGGAAATCGTTTCCAGCAATTGTTTCCGGGAATGCAGTTATCTGGAAGCCTTCCTCGGAAACCCCGCTTATGGCAAATGAATTAGCAAGGATTTTTGAGGAAGCAGGACTGCCAAAAGGAATTCTTCAAGTTGTCTATGGTTCTGGTGCTATCGTCGGGCAGGCAATGATTGAGCATGATGCAATCCGTGTTATTTCATTCACCGGCTCCAATGAAACAGGCAGAAAGGTAGCAACGGAATGCGGGAAACAATTGAAAAAGGTTTCCCTTGAAATGGGCGGGAAGAATGCTGTGATTGTAATGGAAGATGCAGATATTGATTTAGCCGTAGAAGGGATTCTCTGGAGCGCCTTTGGAACAAGCGGCCAGCGCTGTACCGCCTGCAGCCGCGTTATTGTCCATAAGGCTGTTCGAAAAACACTGGAAGAACGTTTATTAAAAGCGATGAAAAACCTGACGATAGGAGATGGACTTGATTCCAATAATAAGATTGGTCCAATCATTAATCAGACCGGCTTAGATAAAATCTTAAAATATATAGAAATTGGGAAAGAAGAAGGAGCAAAATTAGCTGCTGGCGGCAAACAGCTTACTGTAGAAAATTATGAGAAAGGCTTTTACTTTGAACCGACGCTATTTACTGACGTTTCGATAGATATGCGAATTGCACAGGAAGAAATTTTTGGGCCGGTTGTTTCACTCATTGAAGTAAATAATTTTGAAGAAGCCATTGCTGCAAATAATAAGGTGAAGTATGGCTTATCCAGTTCTATATTCACCAAGGATGTCAATCGAGTTTTTCAAGCGCAGCGTGATTTAGATACGGGGATTGTTTACGTCAATGCCGGAACAACAGGAGCGGAAATCCATTTACCTTTTGGAGGAACAAAGGGCACGGGGAATGGCCATCGTGATTCCGGTGTGCAGGCGCTTGATGTTTTTACAGAATGGAAGGCAGTCTATGTCGATTATAGCGGGAAGCTGCAGCGTGCCCAAATTGATACAGATGCATAGACTATCATGATAGGTTGCCTTGAAAAGCAGGAAGCGAAAAGGAGGAATTAGCATGAAAATAGGAGTGTTAGGAACCGGCCTCATGGGAAAAGAGGTTGCAAGAGATTTGGCAAATAGTGAGGGCATCAAAGAAATTGGTCTTGCAGATATCGATTTAGGGCGGGCTCAGGATATTTGTTATCAGCTTCAATCGCCTCTGATGACGGCCTATCAGGTAAATGCAAAAAATGAAGCGGAGCTCGCTGATTTTATGAGCCGTTTTGATGTAGTAGTGAATGCTTTATTTTATACCTTTAATGAGACGGTTGCGAAAACAGGCATCAAAGTGGGCACCTCGGTCGTAGATCTGGGAGGTCATATTGACCATATTACGGATAAAGTGCTGGAGCTGGAAGGAGAGGCGAGGGCTGCCGGTGTAACGATTATCCCTGATTTAGGTGTAGCCCCCGGTATGATCAATATATTATCCGGTTATGGTGCCAGCAAATTAGAAAAAGCAGCTTCCATTCAATTATTTGTAGGCGGGATTCCTGTCCAGCCGGAAGCTCCTTTAAAATATAATCATGTATTTTCTATGGAAGGTGTATTAGATCATTATACCGATCCATCAGAGATTATCCGGAATCATAAATTAATCACCGTGCCATCCTTATCTGAAATAGAGCCGATAGAATTTGCTGATTTTGGAGAGTTGGAGGCATTTCACACCTCAGGCGGAACGTCAACACTGACAAAGTCTTTTCCTTATTTAGAGACATTAGAATATAAAACAATACGTTATCCCGGGCATGCAGAAAAATTCAAGCTACTGGTCGATTTGAATTTAACCAGAAACAATTATGAGGTGGTTATCGATGGCGTAAAAGTCAGCCCCCGCAAGGTTTTGCTGAAGGTGCTTGACCCCATTGTTGATTTAAAGGATAAAGAGGATGCTGTTTTATTACGTGCTGTGATTACAGGCTATAATAAGCGTGTAGAAACAATATTCACCTATGAAATGGTAACGTATAAAGATCAGGAGACAGGCGTGACGGCGATGGCACGGGCGACAGCAAACACCATATCTATTGCTGCACAGATGATTGCAGGAAGGGTTATCACCAAAAAAGGAGTGTATCCGCCTGAAAAAATCATCCCGGGAAAAGCTTATATTAACGAAATGGCGAAAAGGGGAGTAATAATAAAAGAAAAAATATCGATGGAAACACAGTCCACAGTTTCTTGACAAAGATAAATTAATACAGAAAACGATTTCATTAAAGAGCACGAGAAAAAGAACTCCCCTATTGGTATTTTTAAAAAAGGAAGAACCTTTGGTTGATTTTACTCAAAAGAGACGATTGTACTTTAAATATAAAAGATGGAGAGAGAAACTAAGTGAGCTCGTTGCTTCGTTTCTTTCTAACCATTCTTTTAGACAGCTTTAAAAAGCCCTTTAAAACTCTAATTTTTAAAAGGAAAAGCTATTTTAATCATATACAGGGATTATAAGTCCCCGTATATGATTATGATAGATCAAAAAGGAATTAAATAGCACAATTTATTCTATTTCTGGGTGCACCTCAGAGAAAAATAAATTCTATTTTGCTGCTTTTTGTAATTTGTGAATCATTTTCAACGCCCGTCCAGTTCCAATAGCAACAGATTCTAACGGATTTGGAGCAATATGAACAGGAACGCTAAGCTCTTCAGCAAGCCACTCCTGCATACCGTTTAGTTGAGAACCGCCGCCTGTAAGAACAATCCCGTTATCAACGATGTCACCACTCAATTCTGGCGGGCATTCTTCTAATGTTGAACGAATCGTTTCTAAAATTTGTTCTAAAGATTCTTTTAAGGACGCATAAATTTCGGTAGAAGTAACTTCGATTGTTTTTGGAAGTCCAGTAACCATATCACGGCCGCGGATTTCCATTGTTTCTTCTTTATGATTTGGATGTGCATACCCAATTTCCATTTTGATATTTTCGGCAGTGCGCTCTCCGATTAAAATATTATATTGCTTCCGGATATGCTGAATAATTTCTTCATCCATTTTATCTCCTGCAGTACGTACAGAGTTACAGGATACAATACCTCCAAAGGAAATGATACCAACCTCTGAGGTACCGCCTCCGATATCCACGATCACATTTGCATAAGGCTCATCCACCGGTAAATCCGCACCGATTGCTGCAGCAACAGGTTCTTCAATTAAATGAACTTGTTTTGCGCCATAGCTTGAGACCGCATTATGAATGGCTCTTCTTTCTACACTCGTGCTGCCTGATGGGGTACATACAATGACATTCGGTTTACGCATGGACATCCCCAATGTTTTACTTACCTTTTTAAGTAATTCTTTCAATAATTGAGCAGTAACGTCATAATCTGCAATTACCCCATCCTTTAAAGGACGGATCGGGATGATATTCTTCGGCGTCTTACCGACCATTTCCTTTGCTTCTGTTCCGACAGCCATTACTTGCTTTGTATTCACGTCAATTGCTACTACACAAGGTTCGTTTAAAACAACTCCCTTTGATTTTGAATACACCAGAATATTTGCAGTTCCTAAATCAATACCAATTTCAGCACTTGAAAACATATATAAAATCCTCCATTATAATTCCATTTTTATTTTTGATTCTAGACAGAAAAGATAAGCTACGGCACTTTTCCATATAAGTACGTGTTCAAAAAGACCAGTAAATAAGACCAAGAAGTTCCTTTTCCAACGCCTTATTTTTATTGGATTTCTAATTTTCCTCTGTAAGTGAATATTCAATAAACCTCAAAAAGAATGAAAAATCATTTCTTTATATCAGTCTGTTTCATATCCGTTTTTATACATTTCATACATATACATATCTAAATTTAAATGATTACATTTTTTGATTCTTTATAGTAATAATGTACAAATCACGACAAAATATCGTAACCAGCGCAGCGTGTATTTTAAATCGGCTACTATAGGTCTGCTGGTTATCGATAAATAATAACAAAATTATTTCATTTTCTTAAAATACTATTCTATCAAATGATTGCTTTTTTGGGGGTATTGAACTCCCTTTATTATATAGAAAGAACTAGTTTTTAAAATAAAACATAAGCAAAATGAAATCAAGTAACATTTCTGTTACAAATGTGCTTATGATGTAACATTAGACCTGCTGTAGAAACTTGTCAATATTCATTTTATAGAAATGATTTCCTGTCAATTGAGTAATTTCCAAAGCAGGAGAATTATACTTCATTTAGAATAGTAGATTTGATAAGGTTTTACAAGTTTAGAAGCAAAAAAATAGAGTGGGAAAAAGGGCTCTGGTAAACCTTGCCTTGATTATTTCAAATATTACAGAAAACCCTGTGTTATGATGATTTCGCACAAAACAAAACAACAAAAAAAGGAGTGTATGTGCATGTTTAAGAAAGTAGGCATTGCTACTGCATTGTCAGCAACCGTATTATTTGGAGGAGCGTTCGTTTCAGATGTAGAAGCATCTGCAAATTCAGGGGCCTTTCCTCAAAATTCCGCACAGAATGATTATACTGTGAACGGGCAAGGTTGGGACACATTAAATACGAGCAATTTCGATTGCTTTAATACGATAAACGGAGAAGCAGCTCCAAATACAGAAGCTGAGGCGCCAGCTGAAAATCAGTCATCTGAAGAAGCAAATCAAGAAGAGGCTGGAAATCAGGAAGCAGCTCAGCAAAATCAAGAAAATAATCAAGCAGATGGAGAGGTAAGTCAATTTGAGCAAGAAGTAGTTGACTTAACTAACCAAGAAAGAGAAAAAGAAGGTCTTGCACCGCTTGAAATAGACACTGAGTTAAGTGAAGTCGCTCGCGCGAAATCACAAGATATGCAAGAAAATAACTACTTCGATCATAATAGCCCGAACTATGGTTCTCCATTTGATATGATGCAAAGCTTCGGTATTGATTACAATACTGCGGGTGAAAATATTGCTCAAGGACAGCAATCTCCAGAAGAAGTTGTAGATGCATGGATGAACAGCCAAGGACACCGTGAAAACATCATGAATGGTGATTTCACTCACATTGGAATTGGTCATGTAGAAGATGGCAACTATTGGACTCAAATGTTTATTGGAAAATAAACAGATTCTTTTAATAGAATAAGATAAATGAAAAACCTTCCGCGTGAATGACAATGCTTTTTATTGAAGAGCCATTCATACGGGAGGTTTTTTACATAAGATGCTGAATATATCCGCTCCAACGGGTTTCATGGGGTGAGTAATCGCAACCCCAGAAATACACTTCGCTTCCCGTAGCGGACATCTCTTCGGCAAGAACACCGATGTTTTAAAGACCAAGCGGTATTCTTGGTTTTTCTTACATAAGATGCTTCATGCTACAATAGTGAAAACCACAAAAATGCTGTAATGACAGAAGTTTTTGTGGTTTTTAGCTGCCGAAAAAAGGAGTGCTTTTTTATCATTTGGTTGATTGTTCCGGCCAAACTCTCTGTCAGGTAAGAAAATAAATGCATCATGGAAAAGATTGACGGCTAAAATGATGATTTACGGGGTATAGTTTTTATAAGAAGTTTTAGAATGAAGATAGTTTCAATTTATAGTAAAGGGGTGTCAAAATGGTACAAGGACATGTGAATTTAAATACAGAAAAAACGGAGCAATGGATTCAAGAATATGTAGATGGCTGGGTAGAGTTTTTTAAAAAACAGACAGACACTGGAAAAGTTGCTGATTATATACCAAAATTAGAAGAAGCAGATCCCAATTCTTTAGGCATTACGATTATTGGTAAGAAAGGAACAGAAATCCGCTCTGGTGATGTGGAGCATGAGTTTTCTATTCAAAGTATTTCTAAAGTTCTTAGCTTTATTACGGCATGTATGGACAGAGGAATAGCTTATGTCCTGCAAAGAGTGGATGTGGAACCGACAGGGGAAGCGTTTAACTCTATTATGCACTTAGAAGTTAAGGGACACCAGAGGCCATTTAATCCTCTGGTCAATTCAGGAGCAATTACTACCTCATCATTATTAAGCGGGAACACATCAGATGAAAAGCTGGAGCCATTATTTCAATTAATGGAAAAAATAATCGGCCGCCGTCCGGAAATTGATATTGATGTATATGTATCGGAACGTGATACTTCCATGCGAAATCGAGCCATTGGTTATTACTTATTAGAAGAAGGGTATTTAGAATCGGATTTAGGAGTAACCTTAGAAACATATTTTAAGCAATGCTCGATTAATGTTACGACAGATGATTTAGCCCGTATAGGCCTGGTTCTTTCGAATGATGGCATTCACCCTGAAACAGAAGAAATAATTATTCCCAGGAATATCGTACGTATTGCCAAATCTTTAATGTTGACATGCGGGATGTATGATGCTTCAGGGAAATTTGCTTCTTATGTCGGTATTCCTGCAAAGAGTGGTGTTTCAGGCGGGATTCTGGCAGTTGTCCCTCCAAGAGTGCGTGAAAATGAGTTGCCATTTTTAAGCGGCTGTGGTATTGGTGTATTTGGACCAGCTTTGGACAAGCAGGGAAATAGTGTTGCAGGAATTAAATTACTCCGTCATATTGCGAACAGCTGGGATTTGAGTTTGTTTTAACTAAATATTTTTCGACAAAAATGGAAACAGAATAACAACTTTCTGCAATTTAGTCTTTGCTTATCAGACTAAGTTGCTTATAATGGAGTTAATGTAGAATATCCCAGCCTTTTTTTAATATTTGGGGTATAGAATGGGAAGAGCTTTTTTAAAAGCAGTAGAGAAATAAGTAATGAGGTGTGTAGGTATTGGTGCGTGTATTATTTGTATGTTTAGGGAATATCTGCCGTTCCCCGATGGCGGAAGCGATATTTCGAGATTTTGTGGAGAGAGAGCAGCTGGAAAAGAAGATTCAGGTTGATTCTTGCGGAACCGGCGACTGGCACCTTGGGGAATCACCGCATTCCGGGACAAGGGAGATACTTGAGCAGCAGGGGATTTCCTGTGATGGAATGGAATCAAGATTGCTGACAGCAGATGATTATGAGCGATTTGATTATATGGTTGCGATGGATCAGAATAATTATAATTCACTTACAGAATCCAACAATCAGGAAAAGGCAGCTATCGTGAAATTAATGGAATTTGTGGAAGACATAGAAGAAGAGGATATCCCTGATCCATATTATACCGGGGATTTCGATCAGACATATCGATTAGTTTCAGAGGGCTGCCATGGGCTGCTTCAATTTTTAAAAGAAAAGCATCATTTAGATTAAAGGAGAGATACTAATGGGAAAACGTAAAATTATTTTAGGTGTTGTAGCAGGAGCGGTAGCAGGAGGTGCAGTAGCGTTATTGGATAAAGAAGCACGCAGTTATGCCTGCGGAAAAGTAAAAGAGGTAAAATCTGCTTCATCTTATTATATCAGCAATCCTTCTGAAGCAATTCAAGGTCTGCAAAGTACAGTGGACAAGGTGAACGAAGCTTTTGAAAGCGGGTCAGCCAATGCAATGAATGCTTTAGAGCAAGTAGAACAAACATTAGATAAAGTAACGAATAAATTTTCAAATAAAGAAATAGAATAGTATAGGATGTTCAAATTTGAAGGATTAAAGTGCGTGTTCAAAAATTCCAGCAACGCAGAAATTTGCCGTGGCATTTGTATTGGGATTTTTGGACATCCCCTTAAAGTGAAAGTTAAAAAAAGGAATGTTTATCTTTGGTAGCATCGGCCTTCTCCTTTTTTGAACAAGCCGTCTTCAAAGTGGGAAGGGGAGGTAGAAAAATATTCGAAATCTGCAGAGTGTGGGTAAATATTTTTGGAGGCATTATGGGGAAGTGGATGTGTTTGGACTAGCAGCTCAGCTTGCTTACTTCTTTATTTTGTCTTTATTCCCTTTTTTAATCTTCTTACTTAATTTGATTCCGTATTTGCCAATTGATATGGATTTAATTTTAGAAACAATTGGTGATTTTGCACCGGAACAGGTGATGGGGCTGATTACAACAAATCTGCAATCATTAACTGTTCAAAACAGCGGACTGCTTTCCATCAGTATTATTGGAACATTATGGGCAGCATCCAACGGGGTCAATGCAATTACAAGAGCATTTAATTACGCTTACGGGATAAAAACAGACCGGTCATTTATCGTTTCACGGCTTGTGGCGATGGTACTTACTATAGGGATGGTTTTAATTATTATTTTAGCCTTACTGCTTCCGGTTTTCGGAAAAATGATTGGCACGTATCTCTTTTCATGGATTGGTTTTACAGAATCTTTTTTAGCAGCATGGGGAACCTTGCGCTGGGTTGTGTCTTCTTTTATCTTCTTTATTGTACTGCTCTTTTTGTATAAGCTGGCACCTAACCGGAGTCTCAAATTTTCACAGGTTGTCTGGGGCACTGCATTTGCAACGCTTGCGTGGCAGCTGGTTTCCTGGGGGTTTTCCTTTTATGTACATAACCTGGGGAATTTTTCTGCTACCTATGGCAGCTTAGGTACTATCATTATTTTATTGATTTGGTTTTATTTATTTGGAATCATTATTATTATTGGCGGTATTTTTAATGCAGCCCTTCTAAATTGGAAAAGAGATTAATAAAGAAACGGTGAGTCAGCTTGCCGTTTCTTTTTTTAGGATAGGAAAGCATAAAAATGCTGAATATAGGGCTCTAACGGGTTTCATGGGGTGAGTAATCTTCAATGTTGTCAGGTTCATGCGACCGCTGCGACTGGTTATGGTTGGGTGAGTAATCGCAACCCCAGAAAAACACTACGCATTCCATGGGCCCCGAGCTCATCTCCTTTACAGAAGACTTGCTGATTGGCAAGCCGACAGGCGCAGACAGAAGCAAAGTCGCACTTATGCCCTGCGGGTGAAAAGAAGACTTGCTGATTGGCAAGTCGTGAGGCGCAGACAGAAGCATAATAGCACTTATGCCCCGCGGAAAGCGACTTCCCGCAGCGGACATCTCCATGGCAAGAACACCGATGTTTTAAAGACCAAGCGGTATTCTTGGTTTTTAAAAGAATGAAATTAAAAAGCATGTGCCTCCGATTTATTTCTGTACTAATATAATAAATTGAAAAGCCTAAACAGGATACTAAAGTGTTTTCATACAAATCTTTCTTTGTTATACTTATTTTATGCAAAAAGTATAATACAGGGAGGGTTTCGAATGAGGAAGAACATATTTGTTTTTAGCTTTATTTTTCTAGCGACATTGTTGCTGGCTGCTTGCGGGTCTGCAGACCAGGAAGAGGGAACAGATGAACATTGGGAGAGCATACAGGAAAAAGGGGAAATTGTAGCAGGGACTTCTGGAACATTGATTGGTGCATCCTACTACGATGAAAATGATGAGTTGACAGGCTATACCGTAGAAATTATGAGAGAAATTGGGGAGCGCTTAGATTTAGAGGTATCATTTGAAATCATGGGAGCGGATGATTTAGCAACCGCAATCAATAGCGGCAGAATTGATGTAGGAGCAAATGATGCTACGATCACAGAAACCAATCAAGAAAAATTTGGATTTACGGATCCATATAAATATTCGTACATTGTCGCAGCAGTCAGAGAATCGGATAATTCAGGAATAGAAACATTGGAAGACTTAGAGGGTAAAAAAGCCGGCGGGGCAGCCTCGACTATCTACAGCCAAATTGCAGAACATTATGGAGCAGAAGTGGTAACCTATGGCAATGCTCCGAATGAAGCTTATCTAAGTGATATCAGTACAGCCAGAACGGATTTAGTATTAAACGATTATTATTTAACTAAATTTGGGGTAGCAGCATTTCCTGATTTTGATTTGCACTTGCACCCAACCTTAAAATTTAATCCGACGGAGCAGGCTCTTATGATGCCAAAAGAATCTACAACGCTTCAGGAGGAAATGAATGGTGCTTTAAATGATATGCGTGAAGACGGAACATTAAGTGAACTGGCCAAAGAATTTTACGAAGAAGATGCTTCACAAGAACCGGATGTAGAAGTCGAAATTGTAGAAGGTCTGGATTTTTAGAGGTTTAAAATGAATATAACCAATATTGATTTTGGCGGTTTTTTTGATGTTCAATTAGCTTGGGAGAGCCTGCCATTTGTTCTTGGCGGGCTGCCGATAACATTACTGATTTCCATCGGCAGTATGCTGATTGGACTTGTTTTGGGGCTGTTGTTAGCTTTGGCAAGAGGCTCTAAAAATATTTTCCTGAGATGGCCGGCCAGACTATATATATCCTTTATGCGGGGAACACCAATTATTGTTTTTTTATATATCCTCTATCTGGGTTTACCCTCTGCTGGAATTCAGCTTGTCGCTGTCCATGCGGCAATTATTGGATTAGGTCTGAATAGTGCCGCATATATTGCAGAAATCGACAGATCGGCATTAAATAGTGTGGAAAAAGGACAATGGGAGTCTTCACGGGCGTTGAATATGTCTTATTGGCTGACACTGCGTAAGATTATACTGCCCCAGGCTACACGAATTGCCATTCCGCCTTTAACAAACGTTTTTATGGATATTGTGAAGGCGACGTCTTTGACAGCAGTGATTACAGTGCCTGAGTTATTTCAAAAAGCGCAAATTGTCGCTGGAAGAGAATTTGATGCAATGACCATGTACGTGCTGGTGGCGCTTATTTATTGGCCGGTATGTATTTTAATCGGCATGCTGCAGGATCGTTTAGAGAAAAAATATAGTGTATTTGTAAAATAAGTGTATTGCATGAAATAACAGAATCTAACAAAAGGTAAAAAAGAGACATTCCGGTGTCTCTTTTTTTACATTGCTCCGCTTGCTTTATAATTTCCAAAAAGTCTCAAGGCTTCTCGTGTATAGTTTCCCTCCTTTCAGAAAAAATAAAACAAAAAGAAAGGAAGGTACGGGAATGAAAAAATGCAATCGTGCTTATTTTTTTACACTTCTTTTATGTTTAACCTGGCTTTTGATGCCGATCAGCAGCTTTGCTGAAGAAATAAAAGAAGGATTGAATATACCCAGCCATGTATTGGATATCTCAAAAGAAAACACATTTCCGAATTCAACAGAAGACCAGGAGATTATTGAACCAAGCAAGTTAACGAAAGAGTTGATCGAAGACGTCGGTATTCCAATCGAAAATCCGGAGCTGATTAAGATTTTGAATGAAAGCAGTATCAAACCATCTCCTATAGCAATTGGATATCGCGGTATGGTTTATCTGGGAAGGTGGCCAATCAATTATCAATCTGCGGAATCAAATATTAATTGGGAATACCAGCATATCAATAAAAATGAAATGAATAATGTCGGCGGTGAGAAAGCCCAGGAGATGAGCTATTATCAGCAGGAAGAAAAAGAAATAAATGGCGCCCTGACCAGTAAAATAAGTAATCCGGAACAAATAAAAACGATGATGCTGTTAAAAGCCAGCGAAAATACAAAGCTTCCTCTTTCGTATCAGGCCGTTATCGGTCATAATACAAAATTAACTAATTCGTATAATATCCCAATGGAAAAGCATGGAATACTGGATGCTTATGCGCCGGCCGTTAATGAGAAAGGGCAGGTGACATTCGGGGAAGTATATATTGAATTAAAAGGATCCAATAAAACCATTCAAATTAAGAATGTAACTAAGCAAGGAATAGGAGCTTGGATCCCTGTACAGGATTATTTATCTTTCTCCTTTAAAGTGAAATAAACGTCAAAGGATTGTCGAAAAGACAGTCCTTTTTACATATTCAGCAAAAATATATTGCAATTTAATTTTTATTGCTTTATTATGGTAAAGTATTAAAGAGAAATGTGATGATTATTGGGGGAAGAAAAATGGAATGGGTTGTTCTTTCAGCAGTCCTATTAATGACTGTTTTATGTTTATTAAAGGTTAATGTTATTTTATCTATTTTAATTTCAACAATTGCTGCCGGGTTAATGTCCGGGTTAGGATTTGCAGATTCTATTGAATTGCTGGTAGCTGGTATGGGGAACTCTGCAAATACAGCATTAAGCTATATATTGTTAGGAGCTTTTGCAGTGGCTATCAGTTATACAGGGATTACAAAAATTTTAGTGAATTTTATTATTCGTGTATTAACAGGGAAGAAAACAATGATGCTCTTTGCATTAGCTGGTGTTGCGTGTTTATCACAAAATGCGGTGCCGGTTCATATCGCTTTTATTCCTATATTGATTCCTCCCCTGTTAAAAGTATTTGATCAAATGCGGATGGATCGCCGGGCTGTAGCATTGGCTCTGACATTTGGTTTGAAAGCACCTTATGTGATGATTCCGGCCGGTTTTGGTTTACTTTTCCAAAGATTGATTTTGGATGGCCTAAACTCCAATGGGGGAGAAATTACTTTATATGAAGTAACCTTATCTATGCTTATTCCCGGTTCTGGAATGATTGTTGGACTTTTAATCGGTATTCTATTTACTTATAGAAAAGATAAAGCATCTAAAGATTCAATGAAGGAAGAAAAAATAAAAACAGAAGATCTGGTCGAAGAAATCACTTTCGGCAAACAGCATGTAATGACGATTATTGCTATTATATCGGCACTTATCGTTCAAATTATAACGCAAGATTTGATTCTGGGAGCATTGACGGGGATTATTGCTATGTTCGTTCTGGTAGCATTGCCATTTAAAAAACTGGATTCTGTGATGGCAGGAGGAATCTCCATGATGGGGATGATTTCTTTTATCATTTTTGCAGCTGCCGGTTTTGCAAATGTTTTACAGGAAACAGGAGCTGTATCGGAATTAGTGGAGGTATCTGTTTCTGCATTAGGAAATAATAAGCCGTTAATTGCATTTGTTCTGTTACTGCTGGGTCTGGTTATTACGATTGGTATCGGGACATCATTCGGAACAATCCCGATTGTTGCTGCTCTATTTGTTCCTATCTGTTTGGCAACTGGCTTTTCGCCTTTAGCAACAGCAGCTTTAGTCGGTACAGCCGGAGCATTGGGAGATGCCGGTTCGCCAGCTTCAGACAGTACGCTTGGACCAACTTCCGGACTCAATGCGGACGAAAAACATGACCATATTTGGGATACATGCGTGCCAACCTTCATCCATTATAATATTCCCTTATTTATTTTCGGATGGATTGCTGCAATGGTTCTTTAAAAAGTGAATAAAATGAAGTTATAAAGGAAAAGGTAAGAGAAAAAAGTAGGTGAACTTGAAATGAAAAGAACAATCACTTTGCTGCTTTCACTTGCCTTTTTCTTATGCGTATTTCCAATGAATACCGGCTACGCATACGGATGGGGATATCAAAAGAACTCCAATCATACACCGCCTCAAATTGGCTCTTATCAGGAGGTATTGGATAAATACAATGCTTTTTATGTGGACGATTCCGGTGATAAAAAGCTTTATCTGACATTTGATAATGGCTATGAGCAAGGGTTTACGCCGGAAATATTAGATATATTAAAGCAGGAAGAGGTCCCTGCCGCTTTTTTTGTGACAGGGTATTATGTAGAGAGTGAGCCTGAACTGGTCAAAAGGATGGTCGATGAAGGACATATTATTGGCAACCATTCCTATCACCATCCGGACTTTACCGTGATGGATAAGGAAGCCATTAACAAAGAACTGCAGGATTTAGAGCAGGCCGTTGCAGAGGTCAGTGATCAGGATGAATTAATTTATGTCAGGCCGCCCCGGGGAACCTTTAGTACAGATACATTAAAATGGTCAACAGAGCTAGGGCTTGTCCATGTATTTTGGTCATTAGCCTTTAAAGATTGGGAAACCAACTCACAAAAAGGTGCAGATTATGCTTACGATGAAATTATGAAGCAGATACATCCAGGAGCCATTATCTTACTTCACGCAGTTTCCAGTGATAATGCAACCGCTTTGGAAAAAGTCATTCAGGATTTAAAGAAAGAAGGGTACCAATTTAAAAGTTTAGACGATTTATGGCTAAGCAAGCAATTGCCAAAACAGTTTCCTTATTAAGTTGAACTGTCCTTATATAGAAGAAACGGATGAAAGTCAGAAGAAACAATTCTGATAAACCGTTAGGCTTCTAAAAGGACAGTTTTTTTGATATACTTCAAAAACAAATCATCCTTATGGAAAAGAAAAAGTCTTCTTTTTATAAGAAATTTGTGTGTGTTGACCTCTTTGGCCAAAAATCAGACGAATATATAAGCTGTTAAATCTCTTGCGGGCTAAGGGGTTAGCCTATATGTAAACTAGCATAAAAGATAAAGGTCAAAAAAAAGTAAAAAAATTTGACTAAAACACTTGAAAGTCAAAGAAGGTCAGAGTATAATGTAAATATAGTCAAAGATAGTCAAAGTCAAAACAACGAATAAATAGGCTATCTGACTAAGTTATAAGGAGGAATGAGAAATGAAATGTCAAAACTGTGGACAAAATGAGGCAACGATTAATGCACAAATGCAAATGAATGGACAGCGTATGGAAGTGCATCTTTGCCATGAATGTTTACAAGAAATACAAGGAAATATGATGAACAGCGACTTTTTCTCTAATTCTCCATTTGGCAATATGGATCAATCATTTGCCAACAACTTTTTCCAAGGAAATCAGCAAAGTGGTGCAAACGCACGCACGAGAACACAACAAAAATCAAACAATGGAAATGGCTTGATTGATCAGTTAGCAAAAAATATTACTGATCAAGCACGAGCAGGAAAGATTGATCCTGTCATTGGCAGAGATAAAGAAATTAAACGAGTTATCGAAACATTAAATAGAAGAAATAAAAACAATCCGGTATTAATCGGTGAACCAGGTGTTGGTAAAACAGCGATAGCAGAGGGACTGGCTGTAAATATTGTAGAAGGAAATGTTCCTGCTAAATTAATGAACAAGGAAATCTACTTGCTGGATGTCGCTTCTTTAGTCGCAAACACTGGTATCCGCGGTCAATTTGAAGAGCGGATGAATAAATTGATTGCTGAGCTGCAAGAGCGTAACGACGTGATTGTATTTATCGATGAAATCCATTTGCTTGTTGGAGCAGGTACTGCAGAAAGCTCACAAATGGATGCAGGCAATATCTTGAAGCCAGCTCTTGCACGCGGTGACCTGCAAGTAATTGGCGCAACAACATTGAAAGAATATCGCCAGATTGAAAAGGATGCGGCGCTGGAAAGACGTCTGCAGCCGATTATCGTAAAAGAACCATCCTTAGAGGATGCAGTGAAAATATTAAAAGGTATCAAGGACCGTTATGAAAAATTCCATGAAGTCCGCTATTCTGATGAAGTCGTTGAAGCATTTGTCGGTTTATCCAACCGGTATATCCAAGACCGCTTCCTGCCGGATAAAGCAATTGACTTAATGGATGAGGTCGGTTCCAGATTAAATCTTGCTAATGCTCAGAAAGATTCTGATTCCTTGCAAGAGCGCTTAGATGAAGTAGTGAAACAAAAACAGGAAGCAGCCGAAAAAGAAGAATATGAGCGTGCTGCAAATCTCCGTTATCAAGAAATCCAATTACAAAAACAATTGGAAAAAGTTGAAGACGGCGAGAAAACACTGGATGTAGACGTTTCTGATATTCAATTAATTGTAGAAGAAAAAACAGGTATACCTGTAACGAAAATGCAAAAAGATGAAAAAGAAAAAATGAAAAACTTAGCTGACGATCTTCGTTCCAAAGTTATCGGACAGGAAGAAGCAGTAGAGAAAGTTGCGAAATCCATCCGCCGCAGCCGTGCCGGATTAAAAGCAAAAGAGCGTCCAATCGGTTCCTTCCTATTTGTCGGTCCTACCGGTGTTGGTAAGACAGAGTTGACGAAGGTACTGGCTGAGCAAATGTTTGGTACGAGAGATGCGCTGGTTCGTCTGGATATGAGTGAGTATATGGAAAAACACGCGGTGTCTAAAATTATCGGTTCACCGCCAGGATATGTCGGTCATGAAGAAGCTGGACAGCTGACCGAACGCATCCGCAGAAACCCATATTCTATTCTGTTGCTGGACGAAATTGAAAAAGCACATCCAGATGTGCAAAATACGTTCCTGCAAATCATGGAGGACGGTCATTTAACCGATTCTCACGGCAGAAGAGTAAGCTTTAAGGATACGGTTATCATTATGACAAGTAATGCTGGAACTGGTGAGAAAAAAGTAAGTGTCGGGTTTAATGCGAAAACACATGAATCTGTTGCGACAATGGAAAACTTAAGCACCTATTTCAAACCTGAATTCTTGAACCGTTTCGATGCGATTGTAAACTTCAATGAATTAAAAGAAAAAGATTTACTGCAAATTGTAGACCTTATGCTGCATGATTTAGAAGCAACCATGAAGGAAAATCAAATTACCATCACTATCTCTGATGCAGCAAAAGAACGTCTTGTTCAATTAGGATATGATGCACGCTTTGGCGCACGACCATTACGTCGTGTTATCCAGGATAAAGTAGAGGATCAATTAACAGATTTGATCCTTGAAGGAGAAGATGTAACAGACATTCATGTGGATGTTGAAGACGAAGAAATTGTTGTTTCCAATGCATCTTAATATAAGGTGAAATGGTATTAGGCATATCAAATAAAATAAAGCATAAAATAGATCAGCTGACTCATTGATTGCGTTAGCTGGTCTTTTTTTATGTATAACTCACTTTCCCACCTAAGAATACATATATATCTTGCTATTTCAGGGTGAACATGTTCTCCAGTAGCATGCTTGCTTTTGGCTACATATCCGGCCATTTTGGAATTGTTGATTGTGCATAGCTCCGCTCCGACCAACCACTCCGCTTTCCATAGGGGACGGCTTCAGCTAACTTGAAAAGAAGATCGCTTTTCAAGTGGATCTTCAGCTCGCCCTGTTCCCATAGGAGTCTCCGTGGTTGGCCTCCGCTTAGTTAGGATTCTACAGCGAATATAAGAAATAACATCCTGTTGATTTGGATGAAATAGTATCTCTATCACTTGATGACACGATCATTACGTTATTTCAAATGGTTGGTTTAGCAGTTCGAATGATGACAGCATGAATAATTAACATCAAGAATAGCTTTCATGCACAAAAAGTAATCATTGCTGAACATTTTACCATGCACCATAAAAAATCTCTTCCATTTGAACTGTCTGAAATATCTGAACAATCTTTTGTTTGTTCAGATATTTCACGTATAGAACACCTTACTAGCGGAGGCGGACCGTTTTGACTCCTGAGGGATCAGCACCATCTGAAGATCCACTTTTGCCAAGCGATCTTCTTGGCAAAAGTTAGCTGAAGAGCGTGCCCCTAGGAAAGCAAAACGGTCCGCCGCAGCGGTATTTTACACTACACCTCTTATTACTTTATTAAGGGAGTTGCCAAAGAAAAAATCAACTCCTATTTCTACGGAAAGGAAGTTAACTTTTTAAGATGCGAAAGTTGAGTGTATAATATTTCGAGAAAAATTAACCTCCTGCTTTAAAGCTGACGATCCCGCTGTATAAAAGAATTAAAATGTGTGAGAAAGTAAGGTTTTTTTGTGCAATATATGGTATAAAAAGAATAAGGACCAGTTTTTGAAAATCAAAGCAATAGAATCGTTTATCACCAGATAGCATCTGTATAAAAAGCAAAAAGATGTTTTCAAACTCGCTTTAACCGCAATGGAAGTTTTTCTAATATTATGTATACGATAAAAACGGATGGAGATGAAAGCGTGAAGATTTGTATCATTGATGATGAACCATTGGCGTTGCAGTATTTGGATTTTCTCTTAAATAAAATAGCAGGAGTACAAGTTACCGGTAAATTTAACAATGCGACAGAGTTAATAAATCATGTTCAAACGGAGGATGTAGATGCCGTATTGATGGATATTCATATGCCTGATATACTAGGAATCGATTTAGCTGAACAGCTGTTAAATATCAAGCCCGTTCTAAATATTGCTTTTGTCACAGCCTATAATGAGTATGCAGTCAGAGCATTTGAACTGAATGCGTTAGATTATATTTTGAAGCCGGTACAGTTAGAAAGGCTGCAATTGACCATTGAACGCATCAAAGAGAAGGATGAAATATTACATAAAACCCCGCTAAAGGCAGCGTATCATATCAAAAACCTGGGTGCAGTTCGATTTTATAAGGAAGAGAGCCCGATAGAAGTAAAGTGGAGAACGTCGAAAGCAAAGGAGCTTTTTTTTATTTTCTTCAAAACCATAGAAATACCATTCGAAAGGAAGAATTGATAGATTTCATGTGGGCGCACCTCTCCTGGGAAAAGGCCAATTCACAATTGTATTCCACCGTGTATCAAATAAGAAAGGTAATTCAGCAAATGGGATTCCCGATTAAGATAGTCAGTCAGGAGGAATCTTATGAAATAACTTTAGGAGAAGAAGTGGTTATTCAATCTATTGGCTGGAAACAAGCAGCATGGAGAGCCTTGCAGGAGAATGATATATCAGTTAAAGCACATATGAAATTATTAGAAACATATCAAGGGGATTATCTGCAAGGGATAGAATCGGATTGGAATTTGGAAGAAAGAAAGGAGATAAGGAACATTTGGCTGCAGATCGTAGATAATCTGATAAAGGATACTCTTCAAAATAAGTCTCCTTCATCTCGTAATATTTCTCAAATAAGTGCACTGGTAAGCTTTGACGAAGAAGCTCGAATATTAGTAAATGAAAAACTATAGCATTAGAAAATGGAACTGGAAGAGTGGAGAAGAATGAAAAAAAATGCGATTCAGCTGACAGTTATTTTGCTTGTTTTTATGCTTTGTTTATCTGCTTTCCGTTTGATTTGGACGGGGCTTTTTCAAGAGGAGGTACAGCCCGATATTCAAAATGGGATGCTTGATATCCAAACTTGGGATCCGGGAGAGGAAGAAACACTGGTTTTAGATGGAGAGTGGGAGTTTTACCCTTCCCGCTTTATTATGGAGGAGAGCTCGGTGCAGGGGGAATCAGATATTATAGAAGTCCCCAGAGGATGGAATGATATACTAGGTTCTTCCTATGGATATGGCAGCTACCGACTGCAAATAAAAGTGGATCGTGATGCAGAACAAAATTATGGATTATACATACCAAGTATTCGCAGTTCATCGGAGATCTATGTTAACGGAAGGAAACTAGCATCATCGGGGGAGATAGCTGCAGAAGAAGAACAATATACTGCAAAAAATTTACCGCAGAGAGTCGTTTTTACAGCAGATGAAGAAGGTATTATCGATATCGTTATTCAAGCAGCCAACTATAAAGATATCAGAAGCAGCGGTATTATTCGTTCTGTGAGATTTGGGACAGAGCAGGCTATCTCAAGCGGAACGCAGCTGTCCAGTTATTTTCAAATCAGCATCATTGTTATCTTTTTAATTCATGCAGTATATACCTTCATTTTATATCTGATAGGAAATCGGGATAAGTATCTATTGTATTTTTCTATGTTGATGTTCTGCATGATTATGACATCTCTTTTAAGTAATGGAGAAAAACTGATTCACCAGTTTTTCAATATACCTTATGATTTCGATTTTCGCATAGCGAATACCTTGCTTCTGCTGGGGTGTTATGCTTTGCTGCAATGTACCAATCATCTGGAGCTGCCATATTGGAAAAGGATATTTCCTTTTTATAAATGGAGTATATTTACCATGATGGGAATAACCTTATTTTTATCCATACCGCAGATTCTATTTTTATTTCCTGTTTATTATCTATTTGCTTTTATAGTTATTATCGTTACATTTTGCTCTATAGTCCGGCTGTATAGACAGAATCCTGCAACGAATATGTTCCTTGTACTTAGTTTTTTTGCTGTCGTTCATCATTATATATGGGATTTAACATGGAGGGAACAAAGTGTTTATTTAACGTTTTATCCATTTGATCTGATTGTTGCGGTCGTATGCTATATCATTGTCTGGTTTAAAGGGTATTTTCAAATGCATGAAGAAACAAAAGAATTGGCGTCCAGCTTACAGCGGATGAATCAAGAAAAAGATCAATTTCTGGCGAATACTTCTCATGAGTTCCGCAATCCTTTAAATAGTATCATGCTGCTTTCTAAGGCTGTCATGGATAGGGAAGAAGCAGTATTGTCAACGCGGAGTGTAAGTGAACTTCATACGGTATTGAACGTCGGAAAGCGAATGAACCTTTTATTAACAGATTTGCTGGAAGCGAGGAATTTAAATCGTACGAAACCGCGGTTGAACAAGCAGGCAGTTGCCCTGGAGCCTATTGCAACCGGCGTCCTGGACTTATTACAGCTTTCATCAGATATGAAGCAGCTGCAAATGGTCAATAAGATACCTAAGGAATTTCCAGCAGTTTATGCGGACGAAAATCGCGTAACGCAGATTTTATTTAATTTAGCAGGAAACGCTGTTAAATATACGAGTCAGGGAGAAGTCATTATATCCGCAGCAAAAAAAGAAAAGTATGCGGAAATCCATGTGACGGATACAGGTATTGGAATCAATGAAGAAATGCGAAAACGGTTGTTTCTTCCTTATGAACAGGATAATGCAACAAGTGGAATGCAGGAGGGCGGATTCGGGCTGGGATTAAGTATTACGAAACAGCTGGTTGAGCTTCATGGAGGAAGTATTTGGGTCTCCTCGAAAGAAGGGGAGGGAACAACTTTTACGTTTACTTTAGAATTAGCCTCTCCGCAATCAGCTGTACAGCTATCTAATCAGACGAAACAAACGGATGTCAAGTATCCGGAAAAGGCAGATGCTGAATTAACACAATTACATGACGGTCAGACTCCGGCAGTTTTACTGGTTGATGATAACCCGGCGAGTTTATTAGCATTAAACTCCATTTTATCAGAAGATGCATACGATACGATGACGGTGACCAGTGCGAAGCAAGCGCTCGAAGAACTGAAGAAGCGGGACTGGGACTTAGTCATTTCCGATATTATGATGCCGGAAATATCAGGCTATAAATTTACCGGCATGATTAGAGAACGTTATACCCTGACAGAACTCCCTGTCCTGCTGCTGACCGGAGGAAATACTGATATTCAGGCGGCCTTCTTGGCCGGAGCAAATGATTATATTACCAAACCTGTGGAGCCAGTCGAGCTGAAAGCCCGGATGGACTCTTTAATCACAATGAAGCGTGTTGCTGAGCAGCAATTACAATTAGAAACCGCATGGCTGCAGGCTCAGATACAGCCGCATTTCTTGTTTAATACACTGAATTCGATTATGGCCTTGAGTGAGTGGGATGTAGAGGCAATGCGCAAGCTTCTCGATGAACTCAGCAATTTCTTGAGAAGTAAATTTCGGTTTCAGCAAATGAAGGATCTGATACCTTTAGAAGAAGAATTAAACATTGTTCGTTCTTATCTATTTATTGAGCAAGTCCGTTTTGGAGAAGCTTTGCAGGTAAAATGGAAGCTGGATGAACAGGAGGGAGTCAATGTACCTTTTCTATCCATCCAGCCATTAGTGGAGAATGCGGTTCAGCACGGAATTAGAAACAGACAGGGAAAAGGAACAGTGACCATAAGCTTTCAAAAAGATCCTGCCCGCTCCAAAGCAGTGATTACCGTAACAGATGACGGGGCAGGAATAGATGAAGCAGACATTCCTAACACTTTAAAAGGAGAATCGGATAGCGAATCAGGAGTAGGTGTATTAAACGTAGAAAAAAGATTGCATCAGCATTACGGGAAAGGATTAACCATTATCAGTTCTTTGAATAAGGGAACGAGCGTATCCTTTGAAATAGATATATAATATATTCAGTGTGGGGTATTCTGCCGCCTTCATTGAAATAGAAGTACCTGATAAGTAAGGTAATAGTAAAAAAGAGCTTCATTCGTCCGGAAAGAAAAGTATTCCTGTCGGATGAAGCTTTATTTACTCATCCTATCGTATGTTCGGATTTTGAAAAGTGGAAACAGCAATAAATAATTATTTATTCCATTTAATACCGGTATAAAACTTCTATAAAAAGCAAATTTATATCGCATAATAGGATATTATTGAAATAACAGAAAATTTCATAATCATATTTTGAAAGCTGAAGCAGGGGAAAGACAACTGGAAGTATGGATGATAACGCAGGCGTTTGTATAGAATTTGTATAGAAAAAAATCAGATAGCTACTATTTATCATCATGTATCCTTGAATATATATATGCTAGAAATACTAAAAGATAAATAATCAGGGGGAGATTCTATGCTTCAAATTGCTATTATTGATGACGAACCTTTGGCATTACAATATTTGGATTTACTGTTGCGTAAAATAGAAGGAGTGCATGTTTCAGGGAAATATATGAATCCAGAAGACTTGATTCAACATATTCAGACTGAACAAATAGACGCTGTATTTATAGATATACATATGCCTGCTATGAAAGGCACAGACTTAGCGGAACAGCTATTAAACATCAATCCTTCCTTACATATTGGTTTTGTTACGGCATATGATAATTATGCGATTAAAGCTTTTGAACTAAATGCAGTAGACTACATATTAAAGCCTGTAAAACAGGAACGTTTAGCTATAACTGTACAGCGGATAATTGAAAGAAAGATGACAGATCAGGATAAAGCAGTTGAAAACCGGACGACCGTCCTTAGGGATTTAGGAGCTTTGCAAATATACCAAGGGAATAAGCGGATTGATATAAAATGGAGAACGTCCAAAGCAAAAGAATTATTTGCTTATTTTATTCATCATCATGAAGATACTATCCGGAAAAGTGAATTGATTGATTTGCTGTGGAGTAACCTTCCCTGGGAGAAAGCGAATGCTCAGTTGTATACAACGGTATATCAGATTAGAAAGGTCATGCAGCAAATAGACGCACCTATTAAAATTATCAGTCAAAAAGAATTTTATCAAATTGATATCGATTATGATGTACAGATTCAGTCGCGAGAATTTAAGCTTGCAGCGTATGATTTATTAAAAAAAGAGAACATAAATACCGAGCAGTACTTCAAAGTACTGGACGCGTATCAAGACGAGTATTTAGCCGGCCTTGATTACCTTTGGGCTGTTAGCGAGAGAAAAATACTGAGAGATTTATGGCTGGAGCTTATCATTCGATTGTCAGCATATCTGCATCGTTATGAGAAATCGTCCTCCTACAATATTTCAAAATTAAAAGGTTTAACCGATTTTGATGCGGAAGCGGCAGAGATTGTAAAAGAAAAATCATGGATTTAGAGATATCCATGAAAAAGAGTTGATATAAATGAAGCGGGATACTATCCGATCGGGAATTTTTGTGATTCTCTGTATAATCAGTTTGTCAGTTTTGCGTCTAATTTGGGCAGGGTTATTTCAAGAAAATATAACTCCCGATATTCAAGAAGGAAAGCTTGATTTAAGCTCATGGGAAGTAGAAGAAGGGCAATCGATGCTGTTGGACGGGGAGTGGGAGTTTTATCCCTCGCATTTTTTGATGCAGGATGATGTCTTCTCTGCTGAAGTGCCGGAAACAATTCAAGTGCCCCACGGCTGGAAGAATAATCTGGGCTCTCCTTTTGGTTATGGGACTTATAGGCTGCAGGTAAGGGTACAGCCGGAGGATGACCGGAATTTTAAATTATACATACCAAACATCCGTACATCATCGGAAATCTATGTGAATGGACAGATAGTAGCGGAGACGGGTCGGTTGGCGGAAACAGAAGCTGCGTATGTTGCGGATATTATGCCTAAAACAGTGACTTTTTCAGCGGATGAAAATGGAAATATAGATCTTGTCATTCAGGCTGCCAATTTTATCGACAGCAGAGATGGCGGTATTTATCTCTCGCTTCGGTTTGGGACAGATGAAACGATTACGAGAGAAGTACAGCTCACAAACTATTCACAAGTTGTCATTGCAGCTATTCTGTTCATGCATACGGTATACACCTTGATTATTTATTTTATTGGGGGAAGAGATAGAAAAGTACTTTCTTTCTCGTTGCTGGCCTTTAGTTTATTTTCAGGTTTTTTGTTTTATACTGGTGAAAAATTGCTGCAGCAATTTTTTAATTTGAATTATGAATTAGAATTTTGGATGATCCATACGGTGTATTTAATCATTTTTTATGCATTGGTTCAATGTACCGATCATCAAAAGCTGCCTTATTGGAATAAAATCTTTCCATTTTTTCAATGGGGGATGGCAGTATTAGCTGTGGTCACTATCTTTTTGCCTATGCCGCAAATTTTAGCGCTTCGCCCCATATATAATATATTTGCTTTTTTTACTGTAGTTGTTACCAGCACTTCGATTATTCTGATGTTTAAGAATAATCCAAAGGCGAAAAATCTTATGCTCCTTGGGTTTATTGCAATTTCCAACCATGGGATATGGAATTATATATGGTCAGGAAAAAGTATTTATTTGACTTTTTATCCGTTTGATATGTTAATGGCAGTAACCTGCTATACGATTGTCTGGTTTCAGAGATATTTTCAAAAGCATAAGGAGACAAAAGATTTAGCGGAGAGATTGAAAAAAGTGAATGAGGAAAAAGATCAATTTCTGGCAAATACATCTCATGAATTCCGTAATCCTTTAAATAGTATATTATTGCTTTCCAAGGCGGTGCGGGACAGGGAAGAAACAAATTTGTCCAAACAGAGCATGACGGAATTGAATACCGTCTTGAACGTAGGGCAGCAAATGAATCTGCTGCTGGCAGATTTATTGGAAACTAGAAACTTACAGGTTAATAAACCAAGTTTAAATCGACAGGTGATTGCATTGAATCCGATTATCACAGGGATTATTGATGCATTGCGTTTTTCATCCGATTTAAAGAATGTGCCCATCGTCAATCTGATTTCTAAAGACTTTCCTCCGGTATATGCAGATGAAAATAGGGTGAAACAAATTTTGTTTAATCTGATAGGAAATGCTATTAAATTTACCCATCAAGGTTCAATCACAGTTTCTGCTTCTATCAAAGAATATGACGCAGAAATTCAAGTAACAGATACAGGCATCGGAATCAGCGAGGAGATTCAAAAGCGCATTTTTCAGCCTTATGAACAGGGGCACCCGGAAAATAAAATGTCAGAAGGCGGTTTTGGATTAGGATTAAATATTGCGAAACAGTTAGTAGAACTTCATGGCGGGAAAATCCAAGTTTCTTCTAAAAAAGGAGAAAAGACAACCTTTACATTCACGTTAGCACTGGCAAGGAAAGAAGCGGCAGCATTGGCCTTTGAAAGCACAGTAGAAAAGCCGGTGCCGAAAGAAGATAAGAAACAAACAGTACAGCCAAACAAAAAGAATGCTCAGATGCCATCTGTCCTGGTTGTCGATGATAATCCGTCAAGTTTGTTGGCTTTAAAGGCGATTATTCCCGATGATGCATATCAGCCGGTATTTGTTTCCTGCGCTAAACAGGCTGTGGAAAAAATGAAAAAGCGGGAGTGGGATCTCGTTATTTCAGATGTAATGATGCCGGAAATATCAGGATATGAGCTTACCAGAATAATTCGGGAACGCTTTTCTCTGACAGAATTGCCTGTCCTGCTGCTTACCGGAGGAACAACGGATATACAGGCAGCTTTTTTAGCCGGGGCAAATGATTATATCACCAAGCCTGTCGAACCGGTTGAACTGAAAGCACGTATGGATTCTTTGGTAACATTGAAGCGTGTTGCCGAGAAGCAGGTACAGATGGAGACCTCTTGGCTGCAGGCACAGATACAGCCGCATTTTTTATTTAATACATTGAATTCTATTATGGCGTTAAGCGAATTAGACGTAGAAGGAATGAGAAGACTCCTGAACGAATTAAGTAATTTATTGAGAAGTAAATTTCAATTTCAGCATATGAAAGAGCTGGTCCCCTTGAAGGAAGAATTAAATATCGTCCGCTCCTATTTGTATATTGAACAGGTACGCTTTGGCGAAGCTTTACAGGTGAAGTGGGATCTGGAAGATGAAGAGGAGATCTATGTTCCATTCCTTTCCATCCAGCCATTAGTGGAAAATGCGGTACAGCATGGTATTCGAAACAAACAGGGCAAAGGAACCGTCACCATCAGATGTATAAAAAATATCTCCCGAAACAAAGCAACGATTACGGTGGAGGATGATGGGGCAGGTATAGAAGAAGCGGAAATGCAAACCATTTTAAACAGAGAATCTGACAGTAAATCAAGTGTTGGGATTTTTAATGTGGATAAACGATTGCATCAGCATTTTGGGAAGGGGCTGCAGATAGTAAGCTTGAGGGAGCAAGGATTGAAAGTATTTTTTGAGGTGGACTTGCCTCCAACAGAATAAGATGTACATTCATGGAACCTTCCTTTTATTAAGTGTTTTATCTGCTTAATAGAAGGAAGGTATCTTTAGTTAGTTTCATACAGATATTGGTATATTTCTGGATTATCAGGCTGTATAGAATTTGTATATATACATACTATTTTCTGGGTATACTCCGTAAGTTATGATAAAAATGACTACAAAAGCTCATTTCTAATATAACGGGATAAATTGAAATTTTACTTCATGAATACTAGAAAAATGGTACGGATTAGAGGATGAGTGTGCAGTCAAATGAAACTTTAAAATGTTTCTGTCAGTTGAATAAGTTTAAGGTCAGAGCGTTTTTGTGAATAGCAATCATCTATTCATCTATTAGAACACGTTCTTTTATGCTTTTCAGCAGAATAGAAATCATTTTAAAGATACAGAGATATTAGGAGGTGTCGGTTTTCCGTATTCCAGCAGTGATTAAAAACTAAATAAAAAAGGAGGACTGGAATAATTGAAGAGAAGAGCAAAAAGAGCCAGTATATTTATGATTTTTCTTCTTGTTATGCAGTCCGTTGTAACAGGTATTGCACCTATACAAATGGCGTATGCAGAAGAAAACAAAAATGATACGTTCTTTGATTTTGAAAGCATTTCTGAAGGATCTTTTTCCGAGGAAGATGATGGTTGGCTTCTACATATAGACTGGTCGCTTGCAGACTATGATTTAGAAGATGTAAACCAGCCTGTAGATTTTAATTCTCCTGTAGCATTAATCGAACAGGAGGGCACAATATCTTCGGAAGGGGAAGAGGTGGAAATTGCCTCCTTTGAAACAACAGAAGATATAATTCGTGTCACGTTTAATGAATCGGCACTGGAGCATTCAGAAGCTGAGGGTACATTGAAGCTGCAATTGCCTTTAGAAGAGGAAGAAGAAGTTGTTGAAGGAGAAGAGCCCACTGAGGAAGCTGTAGAAGAGGGGTCAACGGAAGAAGGGACCGGAGAAGCTGTAGAGGAAGAAGTGGCTGAAGAAGAAGGGACCGAGGAAGCTGTAGAGGAAGAAGCGGCTGAAGAAGAAGGGACCGAGGAAGCTGTAGAGGAAGAAGCGGCTGAAGAAGAAGGAACCGAGGAAGCTGTAGAGGAAGAAGTGGCTGAAGAAGAAGGGACCGAGGAAGTAGAGGAAGAAGCGGCTGAAGAAGAAAATATTGCGCCTTCTGCTGCATCTGAGGTTGGACCTCAGGCTGAGTTAGGGAATATCTTTACCTTTGAGTGGTTTAGACTAGATGGTGAAAATGTTGAAGACGGTCATGAAGTTGATTTTGATGGAACTTATGAGGTTCAATATAGCTGGGAAACAGATGAAACCATTCAAGCTGGAGATACAGCATCTATGCCATTGCCAGATGTATTTCTACATTTGGTAAATACGCCAGATCAACCTATAATGGTAGAAGGTACCCAAGTAGGAACATTTACCATTAATGATGGTGAATTGATTTTTACATTCGATGAGAACATTGAGGATCAAAGTGTTCAAAATGGATACGTAGGTTTCCAATTAAATTTTGACCGAGAAATATTCACTGAGGAATGGGAGCAAGAGATTGATTTTGATGGCGATGGTGAAAGAGATTTAACTGTTCAAGTTACACCGACAGAAGTTAATACAGATTTAGATAAATCCGGTCGTACGGATAGCCCTGTCAATGCAAAAGAAGTTTATTGGACAGTTAATATTGTGAATGGTGCTGACGAGGCAATAGAGAATGGAATGCTGGCCGATGTTATTCCAAACGGTCTTGGCGAAGCACGTGATTTTGAAGTTAGAGAAATCACTATCGATGTGGATGGTAATGAAATCGTAGGAAATCCAATTGACGATTTTAACGCCCTACCTCTTACTGGCCATGGGTTTGAAATGACATTCGATTCTATCGATGGAAGAAGCGGGTATCAGGTCAATTATACAACGTCAATTGAAGATATTAATGTAGCACAGTTCACCAATGATGCGACATTTGTAAGTGATAATATTGACTTGGAAGCACAAGCAACCGTTTCTGGAGGTGAAAGAAGTAATCCGATCCAGAAAGAAGGAAATCGAGTTGATTCAGAATCGGGTGACCAGATTGAATGGACCATTATCGTTAATGAAAATGGTATGTCTATTGATGATGCCAGGGTTGAGGATCAATTACCAGACGGTTTAAAAATTGTTCCAGGATCTATTAATATCTCTTTAAATGGTGGAGATTCTGGTATCGAAGCTGATGACTTCCCAATCGAATTAGGTCAAGTAAGCCCAGATCAAACATATACAATCACTTACCTGACTGAAATTAATTGGTCAGAAGTTAATGAGGGTGAATACCAAGAGAATAATGGGTTCACAAATACAGCCATTCTTTTTGATGGTGATGAAGAATTGAACGATGATGACGCAACAGTTCAGTTCGATAGAGGCCCGATTCTTGAGAAAGTAGAAGCGGGCAACATTGATTATGAAAATCGTACAGTTACTTGGAAAGTTACTGTAAACAAAGCAAAACATCTATTGGGCGATGTTACCGTAACAGACCAATTGCCAGAGGGATTAACATTAACAAACATTACAATTACAGGTGAAAATGGTAATGAATTCCCTGGAGCGACTCATGATGAAGAAGATGGCTTATTAACAATTGATTTGCCAGATGTTGGTACGGAAACAATTACAATTGAATATACGACTAGTATTGATAATTTCAATAATGCGGATGCATTTACAAACACTGTAGGTATGGAAGGTGACGGTGTTGGTGAAGGTGGCGAAGATAGAGATGCTACAATCCGTCCACATGCAAATACGTATCAAAAGAGTTTTGATGGAATTAACTATAATGAGAAAACAATTAATTGGCGTTTAAATGTCGATCCTACGAGAGAAGACATCAATGAAGGTTTTACCATTACTGATACCTTCACAAATGATGGGCTAATCTTATTGCCAGGGACAGTTGAAATTACTCTTGGTAATGAAAATCTTGTTTCAGGAGAAGATTATACACTTGCTCCAATTGAGGGTGGATACCAAAATGGCTTTACAATTGTATTCAATCGGGAAATAGAAAAAGCAGAATTAGTAGTGAACTATACTACTTCTTATGACGAGCAATTTGTGGATGAAGACGGAAATTCATTGATTCCTCATTCTAATGAAGATGAAGCTGGTCTTTATAGAAACCACGCACATTTTGAAGGAACAACGGAAAATAATCGTGAAATAAACGAAGAAGACGATGCTAGCCAACGTGTAATAGAAAATGCTTGGAATAGTGGCTTTAAAGAAGGGAATCTTGTTGATTCAGATAGTTGGTCCGATGCATCTGATAGAAGAATCGCTTGGCAAGTGTACTTTAACTATCATCAGCATAATCTTGGGGAAAATGTTTCAGTTACTGATACATTAGGTTATGACGGAGAAATCATTGAAGACAGTATCACAGTATCTGTTTATGAAGTAGATGCAGGTGGTAATACAACAATTACTGATACTGAATTAACTCTTAATGATGATTATACTGTAGAAGTTGAGGGTAATGAACTTACTGTTAACTTTAATGGTGAAGTAACTGAAAGATATGTCATTCAGTTTGAAACAAGAGTTCCAGACATTTCAGAAGAAAATTATGTAAACCATGCGGAAGTAACAACTGAAGAAGGAGAATATCCTTATTCTTCATCTGTGCATTATGACAGATGGGATAACGTGTTGAATAAAGAAGTTCTGCCTGATGTAAGCGAAGTTTATATTGGTGAAGAACTTGAATGGAAAATCACTGCTAATGAAAGCCTTTCAAGAATAAGTGATGCAACACTTACAGATACAATTAGTGCTGGTCTGTCATTTGTAGAAGACAGCTTGACTATTGTTACAAGTAGTGGTGAAGAGATTGGTTATACGCTTGAAACAGAAACTACTGAAGATGGCCAAACAATTTTAAATATCTCTTTTGATGAGGATTTAACGGAAGCTCTAACAATCACTTATACCACTATCGTTATTGCCGAAAATGGGCAAACTGTTAATAATACAGTAGACCTTAAGGGGAAAGAAATTGAGACAGTAACGAGAGAAACAAACGAAATCTCAGCAAGACAATTTTCATGGGTTGGTGGAGAATTCCGAATAGATCGTGGAGCTATCCAACTTTCTAAAGTTGATTCAGCTACTGAAGAAGTAATCAAATCTTCAGGAGCAACTTTTGAATTATATCGAGTTGTAAATGAAGAGAGAGTATTAATGGGCGAATTTACTACTGAGAATGGTATTTTAGAAGTAGGAAACTTATTCTTAGGGACCTATATCTTGGTAGAAATTGAATCACCAAATGGCTACGTGTTATCCGATAAAGAAATCGAAATTAATGTAGATGAGCCATATGGTGAAAATGAAATCGTTCATGAGGTTAATTTCGAAAACACCAAGGAAAAAATTAATGTAACAGGCACGAAAGAATGGCAAGGCGGCGAAAATCATCGCCCGGAATCCATTGAACTGCAATTATCCAGAGATGGAGAAGCAGTTGGAAATCCGGTAACCTTGGAAGACGGTGAAACAGAATATACATGGACGGACTTGGATAAAACTGATATCGAGGGTAATGAGTATAACTATACGGTCGATGAAGTAACTGTCCCAGAAAACTATGAAAAATCTGTTTCCGAAGATGGATTAACGATTACAAATGAATTCGTATCTCCAACTACTGAAATTCCAGTGGAGAAAGCTTGGGAGGATGCGAACAACCAGGATGGCAATCGTCCTGAATCCGTTGAAGTTGCATTATTTGCAAATGGTGAGGAGACTGATACGGAAAATATCACGCTAAGCAATGAAAATGAATGGCAAGGATCATTTACAGATTTACCGAAGCTGGATAATAGCGGAGATAAGATTACTTATACCGTTGTAGAAATAGACGTACCAGAGCAGTATGAGAGTGATATTGCCGGAGATGCAGAAAACGGATTTGTTATCACAAACAGCTATACACCAGGTACGGTAGATATCCCGGTAGAAAAAGTATGGGAAGATGCAAATAACCAGGATGGCGCCCGCCCAGACGGCATTACAGTACGTCTGTTTGCAGATGGCGAAGCAACACAGCGCTTCATCATTTTGAATGAAACTAATAATTGGGAATTTACGTTTGCCGGTTTAGATGAATACCAAAATGGAGAGCGGATTAACTATACTGTTGCAGAATCAAATGTGCCGGCTGGATACGAAAGTACTGTTAGTGGGAGTACTGAAAATGGCTATACCATCACAAACAGTTACTCGCCGGAAATGACGGATATTACAGTAGAAAAAGCATGGGAAGATGCCAATAACCAAGATGGAGCACGACCGGAAAGCATTACGGTTCATCTTTATGATGATCGTTCTAACGTTGTAGCAACGGAAGAAATAACAGCTGATGACGATGGAATTTGGTCACATGTTTTTGAGAACTTACCAAAATATCGTGATGGCGTAGAAATTGCGTACAGCGTGGCAGAGGATACAGTAGAAGATTATTCCACTTCTATTTCCAATAATGGTAATGGAACATTTACTGTAACGAATGAACATACGCCAGAGCAGACTTCTGTTACCGTCAATAAATTCTGGAATGATAAAAATGATCAAGACGGTCAGCGTCCAGACAGCATTCGCGTCCAATTGCTTGCAGACGGAGAAGCCTTAGGAAATGAGGTGCTCATTACAGCAGCAGATAATTGGTCCTACACATGGTCTGGTTTAGATGCGAATCGCGATGGCGGAAAACCGATTGATTATACAGTGAAGGAAGTCGATGTTCCAGCAGGATATGAGTCAGATATAAATGACGAAAATCACGGAGCAATTTCGATTACCAACAGCTATGAGCCGGAATTAATTGATATTCCAGTTTCAAAAGTATGGGATGACGGCAATAACCAAGATGGAAACAGACCAGAGAGTATTACGCTTCATGTCATCAATGGAAAGTCTGAAATTGTCCAGACAGCAGAAGTAACTGCAGATGAAAATGGCGAATGGTCTCATGTGTTTGAAGGATTACCGAAATATGATAATGGGAAAGCAATCCAATACCGTATTACAGAAGATGCCATCGAAGGCTACGGGGCAACTGCTGTAAAACAAGCAGATGGATTTGTCATTACCAACAGCTACACGCCAGAACAAACATCCTTGACTGTTACGAAAGGATGGGATGACGGCAATAACCAAGATGGCGTCCGACCAGAACATGTAACCGTTCAATTATTCGCTGATGGAGAACCTGTTAACAAACCTGTTCGCTTATCATCAGAAAATGATTGGAAGCATACTTGGACAGAATTAGATGTTTACCAAGACGGCGGTCAGGAAATCAACTATACGGCAGAAGAAACAAATGTCCCAGAAGGTTATGAGGAGCCGACTGTAGAAAAAGTTAATGGAAACGTGTTGATTACAAACAACCGTACACCAGATACAGTTGAAATTCCTGTTACCAAAGTATGGGATGATGCAGAGAATCAGGATGGGGTCCGCCCAGACAGCGTGACTGTAAATGTCATCAATGATGCATCGGAAATTGTTGGAACAGCTGAATTGAATGAAGAAAACGGTTGGACCCATACGTTTGAAGATTTGCCGAAAAATCGTAATGGAGAAGAAATTGGATATCGTGTGACGGAAGATTCCGTTGCGGAGTATTCAACCGAACTGGAAACCGGTGATGACGGCAGTGTGACTGTCACTAATGCTTACACGCCAGAACAAACATCGGTTACTGTTTCAAAAGGATGGAACGACAATGATAACCAAGACGGCATTCGCCCTGAACAGATTGAGGTTCAATTATATGCAGGGGAAAATGAAGTTGGCGATACGGTTATTCTGTCTGCAGAAAATGACTGGATGCATACATGGTCTGAACTGGATGCATACCAAAATGGCGGTGAAGAAATTAACTACACCGTAGAAGAAGTATCTGTGCCAGAAGGCTATGAAGTCTCTGTCAATGATGCCGACCATGGAAATATCCTGTTAACCAACCATCATGAACCGGCACAAACCAGTGTTCATGTTTCTAAAGCATGGGAGGATGCGGAAAACCAGGATGGCATTCGTCCGGCATCCATTACAGTGAATTTACTAGCTGATGGGGAAGAAATAGATTTCATCGAATTGAATGAATTAAATAACTGGCAATCAGATTTTACGGGCTTGGATAAATTTAAAAACGGCGAATTAATCGAGTATACGGTGGAAGAAGCAGCCGTTGACGGTTATGAGGCAGAAACAACTGGAAATGCGGAGGACGGCTACGTCATTACGAATACGCATGAGCCAGAGTTGATTGATTTAGAAGGAACGAAAATCTGGGATGACAATGATTATGTTGATCAACGCCCAGATTCCATCACTGTTAGTTTGTTAGCAGATGGAGAAGAAGTGGATTCAGCAGAAATCACTGCGGACACGGGTTGGACATTTGAGTTTACAAATATGCCTAAATTTGCAGCTGGAGCAGAGATTACCTATACAGTGGAAGAAGCAGCTGTTAACGGGTATGTAACGGATAATGTAGAAGGAAATGCGGCAGATGGATTCACTATCACTAATCGCCCGGCAAAAGTAAGTGTAGGGGATTATGTATGGATTGATGTGAACAAAGACGGCCTGCAAGACGAAACGGATATTCCGCTCCCAGGAGTCGTCTTAACGATTGAAGATAAAGACGGAAATCCAGTAACAGACGTCTACGGAAATCCAGTAGGACCAGTAACCACAGATGAAAATGGATATTATATCTTTGAAAATCTGCCAATCGATAAAACGTACATTGTACGAATTGATCGTGAAGCATCCGCAGAAGCCTTGGAAGGATATGTCCCAACTTTGGAAAAAGTGGGCAATGATAATTCAATTGACTCATCTATATGGTTTGCAATATCTCGACATTTAACAGAAGACGGAGAACATGATCCAACATTAGACTTTGGTTTTGTGAAAGCAGAATCAGAAGAGCCGACAGATCCTGAACCAGGAGAGCCGGGAGAAGAGCCGACAGACCCTGAGACTCCAGGAGAGCCGGGAGAAGAACCGACAGACCCTGAAACACCAGGAGAGCCGGGAGAAGAGTCGACAGATCCTGAGACTCCAGGAGAGCCGGGAGAAGAGTCGACAGATCCTGAAAACCCAGAAGAATCAGGGGAAGAAGCAACAGATTCTGGTGAATCAACCGCTGATGGAAAAGGCAAAACAGATGGAGATTCCGTTGAACAATCGGGAGACCCTAAAGTTGGAGAAGGTGCTGAGACCGATAAAGGTGATGATGGAGAAGCATTGCCAGGTACAGCAACATCCATGTTCAACTTATTGCTTATCAGCTTAGGATTACTGGCAGCCGGTGCAATTCTAATGATTGTATACCGAGTTCGTAATCGCTCCTCTCACTAGATAGAACGGATTTAATTAAAAAAGAGGTTATTGCCAATTAAAGGTAATAACCTCTTTTTCTGTTTTAAAAAGAAAAAATTAAATGTGACATCTTACTTACATATCGCCTGCATAAAACAATGGCAGAAATTCCTTTCAACAATTACCAATCACCTGTCGTCATATCGAGCTTTCTTTTTGCTCACACTAATGAAAAAGAAGGGAAGGTATTTAAAATATGCGAAAAAGCGTTTTCATCCTCTTACTAATACTGATAACAATACAATTTCATATCCCTTCAACCGCCCATGCAGAACAGGAAATGCCTGTAATGAAGGTGCATTTTATTAATGTTGGTCAAGGAGACAGTATTTTAATCGAGACGCCTTTAGACCGGACTATTTTAATTGATGGCGGACCTCCGGAGGCTGGCGATGCTCTGGTTAACTATATTAAGGAACGGCGGATTAATGAAATTGATTTAATGATTGCTACCCACCCAGATGTCGACCATATCGGCGGTTTAGTAAAGGTCCTGGATGAGGTAGATGTAGGAGATGTGGTTGATATTGGCAAGCTTCACCCGACAAAAACATTTGCTGCATATATGAATCGGATTCGTGATTTACAAATACCGCTGACAATTGCTGAAAAAGATACGCCGATTGAGATTGATCCAATGATTTCCCTGGATATTTGGAATGCAGCACAGCCTTTAACTTCTCCTAATGCATCCTCGTTAGTTTTAAAGCTTAATTACGAAAAAACAGACATGCTTTTAATGGGGGACGTTGGTAAAAAGGAAGAGAAGGAGATACAAAAAAAGCATGATGTCAATGCGGATTTAATTAAAATAGGGCATCATGGCTCGAATACAAGTACGGGTATGTCTTTTTTAGAAGCGGTAGACCCTGAAATTGCTATTTTAACCTACAGCAAAGATAATAACTACGGTCATCCTGTTCCTCGGGTGATTGAACATCTATACGAAATTAATGCGCTGATTTATTCTACTGCTGCTTTAGACAGTATTACAGTTGAAACGGATGGGGAGACGTTAATTGTAAATCCGAGAATGAATCCAATCCAAAAATTTGTGGAGGAACAGGCAGGGTAAACATCATATCTTTTACAATTTAATACAAAAATGATATCATTATAGTATAATAAAGATATGAAGGAGCGGATTTCATGCAGGAACGTAAAGCTTGGAGCATTAATGGCGCAATTGGAATCGGTCTGATTGTTGTTTTACTTGCATTAGGGGTATTCAGTATTGTTCAATCGTATGTTGTTTTAGGGGTTGTGCTTGTTTTAATTGCAGGTATTCTAATTAGCGGGATAACCATTGTGCAGCCTAATCAATCGATTGTCGTTATTTTCTTAGGTAAGTATATGGGAACGGTACGGCGTGAAGGAATTTTGATAACTGTGCCATTTTCTGTGCGCAGAACAATCTCCTTGAGAGTTCGTAACTTTAACAGTAATCGATTGAAAGTAAATGATGTAAACGGAAATCCAATTGAAATTGCTGCAGTGGTTGTTTTCAAAGTGGTAGATGCAGCCAAAGCCGTTTTTGACGTAGATCAATATGAGGATTTTGTGGAGATTCAAAGTGAAACAGCTATTCGCGCTGTGGCAACAACGTATCCATATGATTCTTTCACCAATGAAGAATTAACCTTACGTGGAAATGCAGATGAAGTATCAAACCAATTAACAACTGAGCTTCAAGATCGTCTGCAGGTTGCCGGAGTAGAAGTGATTGAAGCGAGGTTAACACACTTAGCATATTCTACAGAAATCGCTCAGGCGATGCTGCAGCGTCAGCAGGCAAGTGCAATTATCTCAGCCCGGGAGCAAATTGTTCAGGGTGCTGTCGGAATGGCTCAGGATGCTATTTCCCGCTTGGAAGCAGATAATGTAGTGGATTTAGATGATGAACGCAGAGTGGCGATGATTAATAACCTGCTTGTTGCCATTGTCTCCGATCAAGGAACACAGCCGGTAATCAATACAGGATCGCTTTACCAATAAGCAGGGGTTACTATGGCGAAGAAAAAAAACTTTCCATTACGTATCGATCCGGAGCTTTATGACATATTGCAGCGCTGGGCAAAGGATGAGTTTCGCAGTGTCAATAGCCACGTTGAATTTTTGCTGAGAGAATCTGCTAAACGAGCGGGAAGGCTGCCGAAAAAACAGGATAAGAAAATTGGGGAAGATTAAAGAATTTCGATGGAAATCCCGAACGAATAGCCTTAAGAAATCATCAGAAGCTGTTATTTCTTAAGGCTATTTTATTTAGGATACTTCCTCATCAGAGTTGACAGCAGCTTCTGAGTGAAATTGCTGATAGGACAAGTAATGCTTTTTTGTAATCACAAATAAATCATATATTGCTTCATTAGAATGTGCGTTAACGCGTTTATACATAGAGTCGTATAACTCATTTGCAAAAGTAACGTAAGGAAGCTTTAAAACAGCTTTTAAGGAACGTTTGTTACTTTTTTGCACTTTCATAAAGATACCATCAATGCCTTTAGTAGTAAAAAGTTCATGAAAGAAGGCATCTTTTGCTTGGCGATTATAGCCTTTACCAAAATACGGCTTACCGATCCAAGTAGCTAAAAATCCATAATTATCCTCTATATCAAAAAGATTAATCGTACCAATTGGCTGCTGATATTCATCTAAAATCGTTCTGGAAATTAATTCTCCACGGTCTTCCGCTTCGATTGTCTGCTTGGTTGAAAAGTAAAATTCATCCACGGTTGCAGCTTTTTGCCTGACAAATGGGTATACCTCGGGCGCTGTCATCAATTCATATAAAGCTGGCACTTCCATTAAATCACGTATTTTAAGCATAAAAATACCCTCCTTTTTCCAGGCGGGTACATTCATTAGCAAAAAAGCCGCAGCTAGTGAGTCACCCGCCCTCGAATTTTTATTTTTAAAGTAGCTTGGAAACAAAAATTCGGGGCGGGAATCGAACCCGCTAGAACCAGGAAACCCCGGTGGCGCACCATTTGCCTTACCTATTTAATTGATCTTCTATCAATACAGCCGAATAGGCTGGTCATCAGCTCTTTTCAAATTCATTTTTGATAATTTTATTGTATGATTTTTTTGGTAAAATGCAAGTGTTTTTTTAATAATAAAGCATGAAATTTTTGTAAGTATATTTTGGACCAGCACAGCAGCTGCTGATTCGAAACTAGAAGGAAAGAGAAAGAAGCAGGAGAGAATGGTTACCGCACAAAGATAAGAAAATAGCATAAAAAACAACTTGATTGAGGAACATTTGTTCTGTATACTTTGTTTAGATAGCCATCTCAGAAACTCACCTTATCAAAATAAAAGGATGTGTTTTTTATGCCCCGAATATGTCTCCGAAAAGTATACTCCTCATCAGAAATACCCTCTTTGCATGTACAGGAAGAATCCAAGTCGTACAACAAATATCAAAGAAGAAAAGAGCGCACCAACAAAGCACTGCATCGAATACCGGATGTTCAATTAATGGATTTAAAAGTAGACTATGCTTTTAAACAACTATTTGGAAACGAAAAGAATAAGGATATCACTGTCGTCTTTCTCAATGCCATTTTAGCCAAATCAGGAAGAAGTCCGATTCAACAGCTCTACTTTCAAAATATCGAAATTGGCGGCGAGTATGAAGAAGATAAGAAATCCAGATTAGATCTCTTAATTAGGACGGAGAATAAAGAATGGGTCAACATAGAAATTCAAATCAATAATGAGTATAATATGGTTAAAAGATCGCTGTATTATTGGTCGAGACTTTTTTCAGAGCAGCTGAAAGAAGGGCAAAGCTATAAAGAATTGTACCCTGTTATCAGTATTAATATCATGCATTTTAACCTGCTGGATGAAACGGACGCCTTTCATAATATCTTCCGTCTATTTGAGATGAAGCAGAAATATCCATTAACCGATATGATGGAATTTCATTTTGTGGAGATTCCTAAACTAATTACTGCCTGGAAGAATAAGCAGCTGGATCCATGGGAAGATGTTTTAACGCGCTGGCTGCTGCTGTTAGGAACGGTAGACCGACGAAAGAATCACTTCTCGCAGTGTAACTGGCTGTAAGACTCCCACATTAAAAATAGAAAAGTCATGAAAATTTTAAGTGGAAGATCTAACAGCCAGTAACGGCCCGATTGGTTCAACTAAATGTTCAGTGGGGTGTAAAGAACCCCACTGAACAAAGTTTCACTTTATATAATGATATCTATCAAGAACTGGAGGAGATTGCGATGGTCGATAAAACGTTAAATGTTGCGATGCGGGTCTGGGAAGATTTAAGCCGTACAGAAGAAGAACGGCGGGAATATGAAATCCGTTTGAAGCAAATTTTAGATGAGCAATCTAAGAAGCAGGATAGAGAGTTGTTAGAGCAGGAAATGGAAGAAATGAAAGAGCAAAGAGAAGAAATGAAAATGGAGAAAGAAGAGCTGAAAGCAGAGAATGAAGAAATAAAGGCGGAGAAAGATAAAACAAAAAAACAAAAAGAAAAAGCAGAGAAACAGAAAGAAGAGGCGGAAATCAAAAGAAATGAAGCAGAACGAAAAAGGCTTGAAGCAGAGTCCGCACTAAAGGAATCTGCAAAACAGACGGCACTCAAAATGTTAGAGCAGGGGATAAGCCGAACGGCCATTTTACAGGTGACAGGTTTAACCTCAGAGCAATTAGAGCTGATTCAGCAAGAGGCATCAAAATAAGAGGATTGCAAAGTGCCTCATAAAACGGAAAATAACAAGGAGCATGCAGGAAAATAACACGGCATGCTCCTATACAAAACCAGCATTTTTTTCTTTGCTCTTTTAAGTGAAAAAGCATTTACATGATTTAATTATTTTTCAAATCTAATAAAGCCTGATCGAGGGAGGGGAAATCATACGTGAATCCGTGTTCGAGCGCCTTTTCTGGATACGCGTACTGTCCTTTTACCAGGAGCTGCGCCATTTCTCCCAAAGTAAGATAGAAGAATACAGCCGGCAAATGAAGCCAATTCGGCCGTTTGTATACCTGTGCTGCTTTTTTCATAAAATCTTTATTACGTTTAGGAGTAGGAGCAGTAATATTGACCGGCCCTTTTAGGGTATGATGTTCTAAGCCAAAGGTGATTAAGTTTACGGCATCTTGAACATGGATCCAGGAAAGCCATTGCTCGCCATCACTGATGTGTCCGCCTGTATATAATTTTACCGGCAATGACATAAGCGGAAATGCACCACCGTCCTTGCCAAGCAGTATGCCAAACCGGGCGTAGATTGTTCGAATTCCCAATTCTTCGGCTTCACTCGCTTCATTCTCCCATTGCCTTGTTACAGATGCAAGAAAATCAGTACCAGGCTGCGTTGTTGCCTCAGTGTAGATAAAATCTTCAGACATCCCGTAGAATCCTACTGCGGAGCCGCTAATAAATACATCTGGTTTTTCCTTCATGGCTTTCATTAATTGGACAAGATACTTGGTGACACGAAGGCGGCTGGTAAGGATAGTTTCCTTCTTTTTTTTCGTCCAGTATCCAAACAATGATTCTCCTGCAAGATTAATGACAGCATCTATTCTCGGAAGTTCATCTGCGGTCGTATCATATCCCTTAAAAGTCAAGTGCGATGTATTTGATTTTTTCTCAGGAGAACGGGTCAGAATGTATAATTTATGATTAAGGCCAGTGAGGTGTGCAGCTAATTTACTGCCAAAAAACCCTGTACCTCCGGTTATTAGTATGTTCATAATATTGAACCCTCCTTTAGATGATATTTTAAAGTATATATTTCATGTTATCTGCTTGCTTCATTTTTTGCTATGATAAAAAGAGAGGTGAATGAAGTTGCGGAAAATTACCCGAATTACAACGCAAAAAAAACAGAAGCATCGCTACAATATATTTTTAAACACATCAGCTGGTGATGAATATGGATTTAGTGTCGGTGAGGATATTCTCATTCAATTTCGTCTGGAGAAAGGAATGGAATTAGATAATGAACTCATCGAAACACTGAAGGAACAAGATAATCTCCATAAAGTATATACCCTTACTATTCACTTTTTAAGCTATCGAATACGTTCGGAAAAAGAAGTGATTACGTATTTACAGAAAAAAGAAGTGGAAGAGGAACAAATTGCTGTTATTATGCAACGATTGAAGAAAGAAAAACTGCTTGATGATCAGCAATTTGCTGAAATGTTTGTGCGCTCGCGTATGAATACAAGTTCAAAAGGTCCAAAAGTCATTGAACAGGAGCTGTTTGAAAAGGGGATTAGCGGACAAATTGCAGTAAATGCTTTAGAGCAATATACGCCAGCCCTGCAGAAAGAAAAAGTTCAAAAGCTGCTGGGAAAAAAAATAAAGCAAAGCTCGAAGGATTCTTTTCAAAAACAGATAAACCAAGCAAAAAATACGATTCTTCAAAAAGGATTTAATCAGCAGCTTGTTTTTGAAGCTATTCAGACTATGGATCAGGAAGAGGATACAAATCATGAGTGGGAGGCCTTGAAATTTCAAGGAGAAAAGCTGTATCAAAAACATGTAAAAAAATATGAAGGCTTCCAGCTCAAGCAAAAAGTAATGGAAGGTTTATATAGAAAAGGCTTCCATTTCGATATGATTCAGCAATTTGTTGAGAAATACATGGAAAATCAGGAATAAATGTAGGTTACTTTTCTGTTATATTTGGTACAATAGGAATCGACAGTAAGGGGGAGAAGAATGAAATTTCGATATAGTGATTATTCCATAGAACAGCTGCACCAAGAAATTGGGAAACTAAAAGAGCAGGCTCAAAAAGCAGAGCAGCTCGGGAATATTTCAGAGATGCAAATATGTGAAAGAAAAATGCAAGTAGCGCTTGCATATACAATGAGTCCGGATGATTTTGAAAAAGAGAAAATTTATCAGCTTAAAATGGAAACAGGCTATAAATTCAGAATATCCTATATTAATGGGGTATTTGCATGGGGTTATCGTATTGATTTATTAAATGAAGAAAGTGAAAATATTGAAGCCTTGCCAATCTCCTTATTAGGAAAAAAAGTGAGCTGAATAAAAACAACTCAGGCGAAATCCGTTTCACCTGAGTTGTTCCTTTTAGTTATTGAAATAAGGTACCGCTGTTTCAAACGCCTGAACCATTTGCGGGGTTACCGTATTCACTTCCTGTATAAGCTTTAAGGACTTGAGTCGCTTGGTATCAATTTACTTTGAAGCTTCTGTTCTGAGAAAATCCAGCCTGTATAGGAAGTAATTACTTCCAGGCTCTTATCCAGCTTTACCACAGCTACAAATGGATAATACCCTTTGCTGCGATAGCGTAAATCAATAAAACGGACTTCTATAATATCCTCTTCATCCGTATTTATTTCCCAGCGGTACACCGGTGAAAAATTTAAAAATGAAGAGATATTTTTATCTTTTATCGCAGCTTTGATGACATCTGTATCGGGTAAAGGAACTCGATAAAATTCATCAACAATCTCAATGTGCCGATTCTCAACGCTGCCTACATAATAACGGTCGCTTGTCGTAATAGCAACGCGCCAATAATTTTGTTTAAGCGTAGGGGACGTAGCGACAATCTCTGTATCAGGAAAATATTCTTTGATTTTCTGGACGATTTCCCTTTTGTCCATATAGCGTTTGATGTAATATAATACAATGACTGTATAAATAATCAGCCAAGTGTATCCGGGATTGGCACCTAATGCCCATGCAACGATACCAGCTACATTCAAGAAAAAAATGTAAGGATCAAATGTATTAATAAACCCTTTAGCAATCCATTTTTTGGTAAATGGCCGAAATGCCTGTGTACCATACGCATTAAATAAATCGACAAATACATGGATGGACACAGCTAACAAAGTCCATAGCCAGAGAGTCAAATAGCTCACTTCTGGAACAAATAAATAAATTACTCCAGATACAAGCAGGCTCCACATAAGAATAGCAGGGAGTGAATGAGACGCTCCGCGGTGCTGTCTTATATACGTTGCATTACTTTTTAATTTAAAAATTGTATCAAAATCAGGAGCGTGTGATCCGACGACTGTTCCAACCAATACGGCATGAAATAGAGTAGGATTACTTTGCACATTTGGGTCTAATGTTGCTAAACCGCCAAGTGCAACACCCATAACAATATGCGTACCAGTATCCATAGTTACATATCCTCCTTAAGTTGCTTCCATCAAAGCACTCCAATATTATTTTAACACATAGGACGTGAAAACATGAACGATAAAAGATTAGAACAAATAAATATTTCCGCTTTTCAAGAAGATTTACTTAGATGGTACGAAGAAAATAAACGTGATCTACCTTGGCGCGAAAATAATGATGCTTATCGCGTCTGGGTCTCAGAAATTATGCTTCAGCAAACAAAAGTAGATACGGTCATCCCTTATTTTAATCGGTTTATGGAGAAATATCCAACGGTATATGAACTGGCTGAAGCCGAACAGCAGGATGTTTTAAAACAATGGGAAGGCTTAGGTTATTATTCCCGCGCAAGAAATTTACAAACAGCAGTACGCGAGGTTGTGGAAACATATGATGGAAAAATCCCGGATGACCCGAAGCAGCTCGGTGACTTAAAAGGAGTTGGCCCTTATACGAAAGGGGCGATTCTTTCTATTGCTTATAATCAGCCGATTCCGGCAGTAGATGGTAATGTAATGCGTGTTTTCTCCCGTGTATTACACATTGAAGAAGATATTGCTTTAAGCTCCACCAAAAAGTTGTTTGAATACTACGTAGCGGAAATGATTTCAAAGGAAGATCCCTCCTCCTTTAATCAGGCTATTATGGATTTAGGTGCGACAATATGTACACCGAAGCAGCCTATGTGCATGTTCTGCCCAGTGATGGAGCATTGTCAAGCATACGTTGATGGAATCCAGGAAAAGCTGCCAGTGAAAAAGAAAGCGAAGAAGCAGCAAAAGAAAAAATATATTGCATTGCTGATCCAAAATCAGGAAGGGAAATATATTATTGAAAAAAGACCGGATTCTGGACTATTGGCAGGATTATGGCAATTTCCAATGATTCCTGCCGATGATATTGTAAAAAAGGACTGGCAGCCATGGCTGGAAGAGAATTATGGGTTAGATGTGGATATCAAAGCATCGTGTACATCCATCAAGCATGTTTTTTCACATATCATTTGGAATGTAGACGTACGTAAAGCAATCACAAATCAGGAAACAGTAAAGGATGACCGCTTAAAATTTGTTTCTTTAGAAGAGCTGAAAGAATTTCCTTTTCCTGTTCCACATCAAAAAATGATACCTTTTTTAGAAGGAAAATGAAATTTTATTGAATGCAACGAGGAAATATAAATCCTGATAAAAATTTTTGTCATCAAAAAAACGCCTTAATGCTTTATTTACCGGGGTTTTCAACACGCTAAAAATATTTCTTTAAAAAAGTTTGGATAAAGAAATGCGCTTCTGGACAAATTAATTATTGCGGAGGTGATATTGATGGCTAAAAAACAAAATCAACAAAACCAACAAAATCCTGCAAAAACAAACGCAGCTGAAGTAAGAAAGCAAAACCAACAAGCAGCTCAAGGACAATATGGTACTGAGTTTGCTCAAGAAACAGATGCACAAGAAGTGAAAAAGCAAAACCAACAATCTCAACAAAACAAGCAATAACATCTGTTTTACCCAAAAGGGTTTCCAATTACGGAAACCCTTTTAATGATTCTACATATCAATGAAGAAACCATTATGGAAATAAAAAGGACTTATCCTTTAACTTTTATGGCTGAAGGCTTATAATATAAGATAATTCATAAATCACTGTATGAAAATGGAGAGGGAGATTTTGGATGGTTTCTCCAAACGCTGGTTCCAAAATGATGATACAAAGTTATAAACATAATGGACAACTTCATAGAATCTGGAAAAATAGTGTCGTATTAAAAGGGACGGAAAGTATTATAATCGGAGCGAATGATCGGACAAAAGTCATTGAAAGCGATGGTCATTCCTGGATGACGAGAGAGCCGGCCATTTGTTATTTTGATGCGAAGCATTGGTTTAATATTATTGGTATGCTTAGGGATGATGGAATTCATTATTACTGTAATCTCAGCTCCCCATTTGTTTACGATGAGGGTGCGGAATCGCTAAAATACATTGACTACGATTTAGATGTGAAGGTATTTCCTGATATGACATTTAATCTTCTTGATGAAGATGAATATGAAGAAAATAAAGTTTTGATGAAATACCCAGAAGAAATTCATCATATTCTTTATCAGCAATTAGAAGTATTAATTCATTGGATTCGCCAGGGAAAGGGTCCTTTTTCTCCGGGGTTTGTCGATGATTGGTATGAAATGTACTTAACGTATCATTAAATTTGAAAAGAAAACAAATATTTTTAGCGATGTTTGAGCGGTTTGATTGCAATTCGACTGAGTAAAAGGGTATCCTTGTTACGGATGACATAACGAGGATATCCTTTTTTTATTTAGAGGGATATTAAAACGAAATACCTTTTCAAGTAGAGGAAGTTGATAAATGAGCAGCATCAAACAGTATATGAAATTTGTAAAACCATACACATGGAAGATTATTTGGACATTACTCATCGGTGTTGTTAAATTTGGTATTCCGCTGTTAATGCCTTTGATTTTGAAATACGTTATCGATGATATTGTTACGGTAGAAAACATGACCCAATCCGAGAGAATAACCCGTTTATTCTGGATTATGGGTATTTCTTTTGTCGTATTTTTAATTGTCCGCCCGCCGGTTGAGTATATTCGTCAATACTTAGCGCAGTGGGTCGGGAATAAAATTCTTTTTGATATCAGAGGAAAATTATTCGATCATCTTCAAAAGCTAAGCCTGAAATTCTATTCGAAGACCAAAACAGGTGAAATCATCTCAAGGGTAATTCATGATGTGGAGCAGACGAAAAATTTTGTGATGACCGGGTTAATGAATATTTGGCTGGATGTCACAACCATTTTAATTGCTATCATTATTATGTTTACCATGGATGTGCCGCTCACCTTTGTATCGATTATTTTATTCCCGCTGTTCGGGATTTCTGTCAAATACTTTTTCGGGCGCTTACGCCGTCTGACAAGAGAAAGGTCACAAGCTCTGGCAGAAGTACAAGGCCACTTGCATGAGCGTATCCAAGGGGTGCCGGTGACAAGAAGCTTTGCGCTGGAAGATTATGAAGATGAGCAGTTTGATAAAAGAAACCGTCATTTCCTGGACCGGGCTTTAAAGCATACGGATTGGAACGCCAGAACCTTTGCCGTGACCAATACGATTACTGACTTGGCGCCGCTGCTCGTCATTGCTTTTGCAGGTTATCAGGTTATTATGGGCAACACCTCACTCGGAACGATGGTAGCCTTCGTCGGGTATATGGAGCGGGTATACAGTCCATTACGCAGACTGATCAACTCATCAACGACGTTAGTACAATCCATTGCGTCTATTGACCGTGTATTTGAATTAATGAATGAGCCATATGATATTACGGACAAAAAGGGTGCGGTTGATCCGGGAAGACTGAAAGGAAAAGTATCCTTTAACCATGTCTCCTTCCGATATGATGAGGAAGAAGTGTCAGTGCTTAAGGATATCGACCTTCATGTCCAAAAAGGAGAGACCATAGCCTTTGTCGGAATGAGTGGGGGAGGAAAATCGACACTAATCAGTTTGATTCCACGCTTTTACGATGTCACAGGCGGGTCGATTGAAATCGACGGAATGGACTTAAGGGATATGCAGGCCCGGGCGCTGCGGGACAATATTGGAATGGTGCTTCAGGATAATATTCTGTTCTCCGAATCAATTGAAACGAATATCCGGATGGGGAATCCAGAGGCAACGAGAGAGGAAGTCATTCGGGCGGCTAAAGCAGCAAATGCGCATGACTTTATTGATGAAATGCCCGAGGGCTATGAAACCATGGTGGGAGAACGCGGTGTGAAGTTATCTGGCGGCCAGAAGCAGCGGATAGCTATCGCGCGTGTTTTCTTGAAAAATCCGCCGCTGTTAATTTTTGATGAAGCAACATCAGCACTTGATTTAGAAAGTGAACATCTTATTCAGGAAACACTGGAGAAGCTTGCTTCAGACCGGACAACGTTTATTGTTGCCCACCGTCTAGCAACCATTACTCACGCAAATCGCATTGTTGTTGTGGAAAATGGGGAAATTGTAGAAATAGGTTCGCATGAGGAATTAATGCGGCTCCGCGGTCATTATTATGATTTGTATCAGATTCAAAATTTGGATGAATAAAATTCATTTACAGGATAAAAAAGCATTTCCCAGAGGTTGATTTCTCCGGGAAATGCTTTTTTATCGTGCCATTATATTATTTTTTCTCAGCCATTTTTGCAAATGCACGACCTGCAGCATCGATGGTATTTTCAATATCAGAGTCTGTATGCTCTGTTGTTAAGAACCATGCTTCGTACTTAGAAGGAGCTAAATTAATACCTTCGTTCAGCATAAGCTGGAAGAAGGTTGCAAAGGCCTCTCCGTCTGAAGCATCTGCTTCACTGTAATTGGTTACTTTATCAACGCCAAAGTATACGGTTAAAGCTCCGCAAAGGCGATTTATAGTAATGTGGATACCAAATTCTTCTGCTTTTTCCAAGATACCTTCTTCAAGCCGTTTTCCAAGACGTTCTAATTCTTCATATACCCCATCTTCTTGTAACACCTCTAGGCATGCAATACCCGCTGCCATTGAAGCGGGATTTCCGGACATGGTGCCGGCCTGATAGGCAGGCCCGAGTGGTGCAACCTGCTCCATAATATCCTTGCGTCCGCCATAAGCGCCAATTGGAAGACCGCCGCCAATGATTTTACCCATTGCTGTTAAATCAGGCTCGATATTGTAGATTTGCTGCGCACTTCCATAGGTGAAACGGAAGGCAGTAATTACCTCGTCATAAATAACTAGCGCACCGGCACGATGGGTAAGCTCATTTACTTCTTGTAAAAAGCCTTCGAACGGTTCGACAATTCCGAAGTTTCCTACAATCGGCTCAACCAGCACAGCTGCAATTTCACCTTCCCAGCGATGAAGGGCTTGTTTAAAGGCATTTAAATCATTAAATGGAACGGTGATTACCTCTGCAGCACTGGAAGCAGGAACTCCGGCTGAATCCGGCGTGCCCAGTGTAGAAGGCCCAGATCCTGCCTCTACCAATACAGCATCGAAATGGCCGTGGTAGCAGCCTGCGAATTTAATGATTTTGGTACGGTTTGTATAGGCGCGGGCTACACGGATAGTCGTCATCACAGCCTCTGTGCCTGAATTATTAAAACGTACCTTTTCTAATGAAGGCATTGCTTCTTTTAACATTTTCGCAAATGTGTTTTCCAGCTCCGTTGGTGTCCCGTATAGAACACCAGTTGTGGCTGCTTCAGCAATCGCTTTTGCGATATGCGGGTGAGCGTGGCCAGTTATTATCGGTCCATATGCAGCTAAATAATCAATATACTTATTATCATCCACATCCCAGAAATAAGCACCTTGTCCTCTTTTCATATAGACAGGAGAGCCCCCGCCTACAGCTTTATAAGAGCGGGAAGGAGAATTCACCCCGCCGACAATATGTTGTAAAGCTTCTTGATGCAACTTCTCAGAATTTGTAAATTTCATTATTTCGTTTCCTCCTCATTCTTCCCAACTTGTAAAGGTTATGACACGCTTTTACAAGTTCATTTAAAAGGTAAAATGAACAATTTGGTTTTCTGTAATATTTTACCCAGTTACTAATATAACAAAAAATTGCATAGAAAACTTGTACAAACTGTTTTGGTTTCTGCATATACATAGGAAAAGCGGATATTACAAATTGAGATTCCTCATATTTTGACGTTTGCATCTAGTTGTTTTTTTAATGAGGGAAGGCAGTAGGGGAGGAGTAAAAGAGATGAGTATCCCTTGGATATTCCTTATTACGATTATCATTTTAATTGGAAAAAGCATCTATGATTTCATTCAATATAAATTAGTTCATTCACGTATACAAATGAAGGAAGGACATTTTTCTTTAGAAATTTTTATTGCTATGCTGATTGTTTATTGCATTACAATGGTTGGCTACGGCTTAATCTATTTTATTTTATCCTTTCAAGGAATCGTCATTGTGGAGCATGGAGAGCTTAGAGAAGTGACGATATGGGGATCGGTTGTTCATTCTATTTATTTCAGCGGGGTCACTTTGCTGACTCTCGGCTATGGTGACTTAGCGCCCGTCGGCATCGGCAGAATCATTGCTATCTCAGAAGCGCTGATTGGCTACATATTGCCGGCTGCTTTTGTATTAAAAGTTGTACAAATCAGCAGCAGAGACAATGATAAATGAATCTTACCCTGCAATGTGCTATATTTAAGGAAGAAGATCGATTGTTTAAATGGAGGGATTGGATGCAAGTCGAATTAGGAACAAAAGTAAAAGATTTTACCCTGCCCAATCAAAACGGGGAGGAAGTCAGCTTATCAGATTTTCAAGGAAAGTACGTTGTTTTATATTTTTATCCAAAAGATATGACACCAGGATGCACCACAGAAGCATGTGATTTCAGAGACCAACATGAAAGATTCAGAGAGCTGGATGCGGTTATTGTCGGGATCAGCCCGGATCCGGAAGCACGTCATCAAAAGTTTATCGACAAGCATGAACTGCCATTTACCTTGCTTTCTGATGAAAATCATCAGGCAGCTGATCAATTTGGAGTATGGAAGCTAAAGAAAAACTTTGGCAAGGAATATTATGGTATTGAGCGCTCTACATTTATTTTAGATAAAGAAGGAAAGCTAATCAAAGAATATCGGAAAGTCCGGGTTAAAGATCATGTTGTAGATGCGTTAAATTATTTGAAGGAAAATAAAGCGGATTAAAATATAGAGGGATTGGGGTGGAGCAGCTTTGCGAATCTATACCAGATCAGGAGATAAAGGACAGACATCGTTAGTCTATGGGCAACGCGTACCAAAGAACCATCTAAGAGTAGAGGCGTATGGCACATGTGATGAAGTGAATTCCAGTATTGGCTTGGCAGTAAGCTATATCGAAGAAACGGATTGGGATAAAAAGGCTGCTTTTCTTGATCAGCTGCACCGCGTACAGACCATTCTTTTTCATGTTGGTGCAGAATTATCGACGCCAAAGGGGAAGGAAGTTTATTGGAAGCTTGAACAGAAGCATATTGATGAGATGGAAAAACAGATTGATGAATGGGACCAATCACTCGAACCTTTAAAGAATTTTATCCTGCCATCTGGTCACAGAGCAGCGAGTGCCCTTCATCACGCGCGTACTGTAGCAAGACGGGCAGAGCGTTTGACTGTAGGATTGGAAGATGAAGTGGATAATAAGCTTGTTTTCGTTTATTTAAATCGGTTGTCTGATTATTTATTTGTTGCTGCCAGGTATGTCAATCAGCAGCTTGGCGGAGATGAAAAGTCTCTCCATGTGGATGTTTGATTAACGTGAATTAATTGACATTATGCACACAGGGCGATACACTAATTATAAGAATTATAATATAATAATATTATTAATTGGGAAGAGAGGTGTTTAGGGTGTCTGAAGTTAAATTACGGCAAGCAATCGATACTTTGAAAAAATCAGGCGTCCGGATTACACCACAGCGACACGCCGTGCTGGAGTATTTGCTTAATTCAATGACTCACCCGACTGCGGATGATATATATAAAGCACTTGAAGGAAAATTTCCCAATATGAGTGTTGCGACCGTTTATAATAATTTACGTGTATTAAAAGATATCGGACTGGTTAGAGAACTCACATATGGAGATGCTTCGAGCAGATTTGACTGTAATACCTCAGATCATTATCATATCATTTGCAATCAGTGTGGAAAGATTGTTGATTTTCACTATCCTTCTTTAGAGGAAGTGGAATCACTGGCTGAACAGGTGACAGGTTTTGATGTAAGCCATCACCGCCTGGAGGTTTATGGTACATGCAATGCCTGCAAAGAGCAGCAGGCAGCAAATGAACAGTAAAGCATGTTAAAAATCGGGTTCGCTGGTAAGAAAACAGGCGAGGCCGATTTTTAATTATTATATAAAAAAAGCACCATGTTTGCGGGATGTTCCTTTAACGAAATCCTCCAAAGCATGGTGCCTTTTTATTATTTGTTTTCTTCACGGAATTTGCGATGATTATACCGTTCATCAAAATTTTTACCTTCTAAGTTCTTATCCAAAGTCAGCGGTTCTTTGCAATGCATGCAAGCATCTACACGTCCCAGCATTTTTGTAGGTTTTTCGCAGTTTGGACAAACCACAGGAACTGCCCTCAAGGATAAGGTGCCAATCCATATGTATACAACACAGCTCAGTACAATCATCAGTATGCCCAATATAAACAGACCGAGCATGAGCCACTGAATATTACGAACCATAAGCCCGCCATACATGATTAGTATACCAGCAAACACAAGGATTAAGGCAAAGGTGCGTATTTTATTTATTTTACTTGAATAAGTCAATTGTTTCGCCATTTAAATCCCCCTTAAGTTACAAATTTAGTATATCATAGAATATTAGAAGAATGAATTTTAAAGAAAATATAGCGAGGTCAGCCATACAATGACGGCGAATCGTTTCCGTTTGATTGGGGATTCCGTATTTTTCTCCCGGCGAGAAATCAAAAATTAAAATTTTATCCTTTCTTTACGATGCAAAAAAGGTTTTTTTAAAGTATATATCGAATTATGTTTATTAGAGGCAAAACAGGGAGGCAACAATAGACATGGAGAATTTTCAAAGAATGATTTATCAGGAGCATGCAAGCAATCCAAATACATTAGGAATACTTATTGTGGAGAAAACACTTTTTGATCATCCAATTACAGATGAATTTGATAGCATCTTATTGATTATTGTCGAAAAACAAGAAGTCGATTGGTTTGTAAAACATTATGAAGTAAATGGTCAGACCGTAGCGATGCACATTGTAACGAAATCACTTCTGATGGATTGGATTGATACGAGCGGATATCGACGTGCAGCAGAATGGGTGATTTATGGAAGAAAAGCCTATGACAGGAATGAATTTATAAAAGAATTAAAAGAGGAGCTTCAATCTTTTCCAGAGGAAAAACGTACACTTAGAAAAATAATTGACTTTGGAAAGCTTCTAAAAAACTATAGTGAAGGAAAAGCGTTATATGAAGCAAAAGAAGTAATGGATTCATACAGCAAAATTTTAAATGCACTTCATTATTTAGCGAGGCTATCCGTTATTGACCAGGGCTATTATCCAGAAGTAACTGTCTGGAACCAGGTAAAGAGCATTGATTTAGAAGTCTACAAGCTATATGAAAAGTTAATGGACAGCACAGAGAATTTAGAAAAGAGAATTGAGCTTATGCTGATTGCAATGGATTTTGTCCTGCTGAATAAAGCGGAGTCTGCTTCAACACATTTATTAAACTTATTAAACGAAGAAGAAGACTATTGGTCATATGCCTCTATTAAAGAATTGCCGGAAATTGAACACTACAGTCTGGATTTACATGCGATTATTTCTTATTTAGAAGAGAAGGATATTATTGATATGAAACTTGTCCCCACCAAAAATCCAGATGTGTTTCAGAGAATGTATAAAGTAAAGAAGTTAGAAGAAGTATAATGAGGATTTCTAAATGGAACATTCCAGAAAGAAAACAAATTACTTATTCTGCAATTTTTGAAATTGTAGCGTAAGTAATTTTTGGTGTCTACTATATATTATCTTATATCCGCAGAAGGTTATTTTAGAATAAAAGGAGGCTGGGGATGGATGAGATTATAGAAGAAGGAACTTTTTCTTCATTGTTCAGTATAGAATTTAAAAAAACGCGTTGAATAATGATTTACTGTATAAGTGGTACTGAGAATTTGAATGGAATCCCCGATAAAAAAGAGTAACAATTAATTGGTGATTATAATAACTTAGAGAGGAAGCAAGACTTCTTATTACAAATTTATATATTAAAGTTTTTCCTAATTATGCTTGAAGTGTGTGGAGAGAGTGTAACTTGTTTTTTGATAAAAAGAAAATTTGGACTGATTTTCATCTGCTTTTTAAAATGGGAAGAAGAAAAGTTAAAAAGAACGTAGTTATTTTCTGTCCATTTGCTTCTTTATAATGGAACATCTGCAAAGAGAAAAGGATGAAGAAACAAAATAGCAATAAAAAGAAGAAGTATATTCTCCATTGCTGTAATATGTAAAGTGAGCTCTCTGAAAGCTGGTATGGCAACGTTTTGTTTCGTTGTCTATCATTTGTTAAACTTACAGTTCCCCTATATGAAGCTGTTTTTAAAATCCACTTCGGATAAATTTTAAAATAATCGTTGACTTTCTATTTTCAGCATGGTAAAGTTAATTTCGTTGCTGATTTGAGCGGGCGCTCAGCTAACATGAAATAAAAAAAGTTGTTGACAACAAATTTGCTTTCATGTTATATTAATAGAGTCGCTGCTTGAAGCGAAGCAATACAAATTGCTCTTTGAAAACTGAACAAAACAACCAGTACGAAAGAAGAAAGACAACCTCGTTTTTCTTAAAAAATAAGTCAGAAGTTGACTTCTGAAAGCTAATG
>NZ_JBHSFT010000004.1:0-151145 GCF_042654105.1 Oceanobacillus aidingensis
AGAAAGAAAATTCTATGGCAACAAGAGGTAAAGCTTGTGTTAAAGCAAGCTTATAAATAAAGAGGTGGAGGAATGATATTCCACCACCACATTTGACATAGAACCAAAAAAACATGTTTTTTTCAGTGCTTGACATTTACATAGACTAACAGTAGAATCTTTATTGGGCTCTTTGAATATAATTACAAAGCGTTTCCCCTGAGAGATGAGAGGGGAAACGCTTTTCTTGTTAGATAGAGAAATAAATTGAAATAGTTTTGTGTGATAGCTTTTACCATCTATGTAAATGCTACGGACAGGACAATCATTCCAAAGAACGGCCAATTTTATCACGGAGAAGCCTCCGTAAACCTTCCGCCTCAAAATAAATGTATTCGGGCGAGAGATAACGGGCGCTAACTCCCTGAATCACTTAATCAATGCATAACATAAAATAAAGAAAGAAGGATGAGAACAAGTGACAAAGTATATTTTTGTAACTGGCGGCGTAGTATCATCGCTTGGAAAAGGGATTACAGCAGCTTCATTAGGACGTTTATTAAAAAACCGCGGATTAAAAGTAACGATTCAAAAATTTGATCCGTACATCAACGTAGACCCTGGGACAATGAGTCCTTATCAGCATGGGGAAGTATTCGTGACCGAAGATGGCGCTGAAACAGATTTAGACCTTGGACATTATGAACGCTTTATCGATATCAACTTAAATAAATACAGCAATATTACAACAGGGAAAGTATATTCCAGTGTCATCCGCAAAGAGCGTCACGGCGATTACCTTGGCGGAACAGTACAGGTTATTCCGCATATTACCAATGAAATCAAAGACCAGGTATTCCGTGCAGGTGAAGCTACTGGCGCAGATGTTGTTATTACAGAAATCGGCGGAACTGTCGGCGATATTGAGTCACTGCCATTCTTAGAAGCTATCCGTCAAATTAAAAGTGATGTTGGCCGGAATAGTGTGATGTACATCCACTGTACGCTTGTTCCTTACATTAAAGCTGCAGGCGAAGTAAAAACGAAGCCGACACAGCATAGTGTAAAAGAGCTCCGTTCTCTTGGAATCCAGCCAGATGTGATTGTATTACGTACCGAAATGGCAATTACTAAGGAAATGAAAGAAAAGATTGCTTTATTCTGTGACATTAATGAAAAATCGGTTATTGAAATGATGGATGCAGATACGCTGTATCAAGTTCCTATTGCTTTACAGGAGCAAAATATGGATCAGATTGTTTGCAACCATTTTGGGTTAGATTGCCAAGATGCAGACATGGACGACTGGAAGGAACTTATTAATAAGGTTCGTAACCTTTCTAAAAAAGTCGAGATTGGGCTGGTCGGGAAATATGTAGAACTTCCTGACGCTTATCTTTCTGTTGTCGAATCCTTAAAGCATGCCGGGTATGATTTTGATGCGAATGTCAATATACATTGGATCAACTCTGAATTATTATCAGAAGCAGAGATTGAAACAGCATTATCGAAAGTAGACGGGGTTATCGTTCCTGGCGGATTCGGTGACCGTGGTATCGATGGAAAAATCCATGCGATTCGTTACGCGCGTGAAAACAAAATCCCGTTCTTTGGAATTTGCTTAGGCATGCAGCTGGCTACTGTGGAGTTTGCCAGAAACGTAGCAGGCTTAGAAGGCGCACATTCTGCAGAAATTAATCCGGGAACGCCATACCCGATTATTGACCTGCTTCCAGAGCAAAAGGATATTGAAGACTTAGGCGGTACATTGCGTCTTGGATTATATCCATGCCATTTAACAGAAGGCACGAAAACAAAAGAAGCGTATGACGGTGCAGAAGTAGTGGAAGAAAGACATCGTCATCGTTATGAATTTAATAATGTGTATCGGGAGCAAATGGCAGAAAAAGGGCTTGTTTTCTCTGGGACTAGCCCGGATGGACGCCTTGTAGAGACAATTGAAATTCAGGATCATCCTTGGTTTATTGCTTGCCAATTCCATCCGGAGTTCACTTCTCGCCCTACCAGATCGCAAGGATTGTTCAAAGGATTTATCGGTGCGGCTGTGGAAAATAAAAAATAAATGATAAAAGCAAAAAGGAGATATTCATCTATCACAGATGAGTATCTTTTTTTGTATTCACGCTGGGTTAAACAGCAAGTATAAGTACTTTAATCGCTTATCAAAATAAAATATAGGAACAATTTCCTCGACATCTATGCTAAAGTATGGTTAAAGTATTTTCCGTGGGCAGAAATACATCACAGAAGCAATTGCATCTATACTATCCCATAGTGCCGGAGAAAAAACGGCTGATTCACCATTGTGTTATGTAAATCTTATCCCCTGTTTTTTGGAAGAATAAGGTTTATTGAAAAAAAGCGAAAGGAGCTGAATCTCATCGAGACAATGGCTGCTTTGGCTGGCAAAAGGCCGGGAGGAACGATGAGCGGTGGTGTATAATTTTCGCTTGTGAATACACATCTAAATGAATGGTGGAAACTGCCATCAGGTCTGCAGTTTTAGCCGTAAAATGATTCTTGTTAAAATAGGGGGTAAAAAAACAAATCCATATAAATAAGCAGGAATTTAAATAAATATATCGAATTTTAAATTTAAAACAAAAATTAAATATATCGGAGGGTAAGTATGACACAATCAATCCTCATTGTTGATGACCAAATAGGAATTCGCATGTTGCTTCAAGAAGTTTTTCAAACAGCCGGTTATCGTACTTCACTTGCAAAGAACGGAAAAGAAGCGGTTGAACATTTATCAGAGTCCCCTTGCGATTTGGTAGTTCTGGATTATCATATCCCTGTTTACAACGGAAAGGCTGTCATGCAAAAAATAAAGCAGATGAGGGTAGAAGCAAAAACTATCATCATTACTGGACTGCCGGAAGTTGCAAAACAGGAACTGGGGGAAAACTTACCTGAGGAAATTATTTCGAAGCCATTCAATGTTGCAAAACTATGTCATGTTGTGGAAGAAATTTTGAAGAAAAACGAATGAATCACTGCTACTTTGTTGCGATAAAGTCTTGAAATTGGTATTCTTATATTGTAATGAATGTTGTCAGAAATTCATGCGGACAATTTGAAGGAGGAACTTGGTATGCCTTTAGTATCAATGAAAGAAATGCTCGAAAAAGGAAAAGAAAATGGATATGCAGTAGGTCAGTTTAATATTAACAACCTGGAATATATCCAAGGTATTCTCCAAGCAGCTCAAGAAGAAAAGTCACCAGTAATTCTTGGTGTTTCTGAGGGTGCTGGAAAATATATGGGCGGCTACAATGTCGTAGTTGCTATGGTAAAATCTTTAATGGATTCATATGGTACAACCGTGCCTGTTGCCATTCATTTAGATCACGGGTCCAGCTTTAAAAGCTGTGCAGAAGCAATCCATGCAGGATTTACTTCTGTCATGATAGACGGATCGCACTCACCGATCGAAGAAAATATCGAAGTAACAAAGAAAGTGGTTGAACTTGCTCATATCCATGGTGTATCTGTTGAGGCAGAGGTTGGTACTGTAGGTGGAGAAGAAGATGGTGTTATCGGCGGAATCAACTATGCAGATAAAGAAGAATGTCTGCGTCTTGTGACAGAAGCAGGAGTAGATTGCCTGGCGCCAGCACTAGGTTCCGTTCATGGTCCATACCAAGGAGAGCCTAACTTAGGATTCACAGAAATGAAAGAAATCCTGGAGTTAGTTAATGTGCCATTAGTACTTCACGGCGGTACAGGAATTCCTACAAAAGATATTCAAAAAGCAATTTCATTAGGAACTGCTAAAATCAATGTGAATACAGAGAATCAAATTTCCCAGACGAAAGCAATTCGTGAAACATTAGCACAAAAGCCGGATTTATATGATCCGCGTAAATATTTAGGACCAGGTACTGCAGCGATTAAAGAAACCGTAATCGGTAAAATGCGTGAATTTGGTTCTTCTAATAATGCATAATTGATTTCATTAAAAATATGTGTTAAAAAGAGCAGATAAGAAACTTTTTAATCACATCAATAAAAATATATCAGGCAAAAGCTGTACCGATGGTGCAGCTTTTGCTGCAAAATCTCAGGGAGGTAATCTAAATGAAATTTTTCATTGATACAGCTAATATTGAAGATATCAAAGAAGCGAATAAGCTTGGGATACTGGCTGGTGTTACAACCAACCCAAGCCTTGTAGCAAAAGAAGGGGTTTCTTTTCATGACCGCTTGCGTGAAATCACAGAAGAAGTTTCTGGATCAGTCAGTGCAGAAGTAATTGCTGAGGACGCAGAAGGCATGATAGAAGAAGGGAAAGAGCTGGCAGCCATCGCACCAAATATTACGGTAAAAGTACCGATGACCCTTGAAGGTTTGAAAGCGGTTAAGGTGTTCAGCGATTTAAATATCAAAACCAACGTGACATTGATTTTTAATGCGAATCAGGCATTGCTTGCAGCACGTGCTGGAGCAACCTATGTATCTCCTTTCCTGGGAAGATTAGATGATATTGGACAGGATGGAATGGAATTGATAGCTAATGTTGCAGCTATTTTTGACCGTCATCAGATTCAGACTGAAATCATTGCTGCATCTATCCGTCATCCAATTCATGTTACAGATGCTGCATTAAACGGAGCGCATATTGCAACCATTCCATTCAACGTTCTGTCGTCCTTAGTCAAGCATCCATTAACGGATCAGGGAATTGAGAAATTCTTAGCAGACTGGAATAATCAAAAATAATTGCATAGAGTTGGAAAAAAGACAGACAATAAGAAAAGGGTAAAGATGATATGCATCTGAATAAACAAAAACAACTTGTGGATCATAACTTCCATAGGAACGAGGTTTTTACATGCAAAAGTTATTAATTGAGGGTGGGCATGAATTATCTGGAGAAGTTCATATCAGCGGTGCAAAAAATAGTGCAGTAGCTTTATTGCCTGCAGCTATTCTTGCAGATTCTACAGTAACGATTGAAGGATTGCCGGATATTTCGGATGTAGATACGTTAGGTCAGCTGTTAGAAGAAATTGGCGGGACAGTATCCCGGGATGGTCAGGACATGACGATCCATCCAGAGAAAATGATTGCCATGCCATTGCCGAACGGAAGAGTCAAAAAATTACGTGCATCCTATTATTTCATGGGTGCCATGCTTGGAAAATTTAATAAAGCAGTTATTGGTTTGCCTGGAGGCTGCTACCTGGGGCCGCGCCCAATAGACCAGCATATTAAAGGATTTGAAGCATTAGGTGCTGAGGTGACAAATGAGCAGGGTGCGATTTATTTACGTGCCAAAGAGCTGCGCGGTGCACGCATTTATTTGGATGTCGTCAGTGTTGGGGCTACCATTAATATTATGCTGGCCGCGGTAAAGGCAAAAGGACAAACAATCATTGAAAATGCTGCAAAAGAACCCGAGATTATTGATGTTGCGACGCTATTAACCAATATGGGTGCCAAAATCAAAGGTGTTGGAACAGATGTGATTCGTATCGACGGGGTTCCTTCCTTACATGGTTGTACGCATACCATTATTCCTGACCGTATTGAAGCGGGTACGTATGCTATTGCAGCCGCTGCAATGGGGAAAGAAGTGATTATTGACAATGTTATTCCGCAGCATATGGAATCATTGATTGCAAAACTGCGGGAAATGAATGTAAATATTGAATCACACAATGACCAATTATATGTTGCCAGAACAAAATCATTAAGCAGTGTGGATATCAAGACATTGGTTTATCCTGGCTTTCCGACTGACCTGCAGCAGCCGCTTACAACACTATTAACACAAGCGGGGTATTCTGGTGTGATTATCGATACCATTTATTCTGCACGATTAAAGCATATTGATGAGCTCCGCCGGATGAATGCGGAAATAAAAGTGGAGGGCGGATCCGTGATTGTTTCTGGTCCGACTCAATTAGAAGGTGCAAAGGTAAAAGCCAGTGACCTTCGTGCCGGAGCAGCTCTGGTAATTGCCGGACTTCTTGCAAATGGCGTAACGGAGATTACCGGTTTGGATCATATTGACCGCGGCTATGAGAATTTGACGGACAAGCTTTCTTCTCTCGGAGCAACCATTTGGCGGGAAGAAATGACTGAATCAGAAATTTACCAAGATCAGAATACGTAAAAGAGACGGTTAAAAAGCGGAATAAAAGGACACATCGAATTTTTACAGCGCGGGGGCTCCCATCATCCCTCCAACTGCTGTAATTTAAGCCGGCAAGTCCTTTTATTTGCTTTTTAAACATCCTCTAAAAGAGAAGCGGCTTCCTTCTTTTTTATTATATAGCATGTTTTGAGGTATTCGGGCGGCCTGGCAAATACTTCTTATCGATGTATCGTTTTCCTGAATATTTTTAAACGCAGTGATAGAAAAGATACACCTGTCCTCAAATAACTTCTATTGTCGAAAAAGCCTGCAAGATGAGTACATTTTCGATAACTTCAGAATCATAGATAAAAGTCATAGTTAACATGATAAAATTCCTCTATTTTTGACAAAAAAGTCTATTGAATCTTTATTCGTAAAAGAGTATGATAATAGATGTTTAGTCAAACCAAGCAATTTGATAAAAGTCTGACAGGGAAATAGAAAAGGAAGTTTCATTTTACAGAGATATCGTATTCTTACCAAAATACGCAACTCTGATGACCCGCCTTCCTGAAAAGTACTGTCAGTCTAATAAATAACATGGATTGTGTCTGTTATCTCCAGACATCTGCAGCAATATCACAGCTTCTAACTGCTTCTCTCAGCCGGAGCAGGTCTTCTTAGTACTCCTTCCATATCATTATAAGGAAATCCGTTTTGCATACCATGACGAAAATGGTACTTTTACAGTCAAGACGATGATAGATGAAAAAGGAAGTTAGAAAGATTTAAAAATAATACCAGATACATATCGTTTCCGAAAAATAGGAAACGAATGATAAGCTGTCAACGAATCAATCATCCGTTTTTTCTCCATTTGATTAAAATCTTTAGCGGATGAAATTCTAATGAAGCGTATACACGATAAGACAGCAATAGGTAACCAAACGATCAGCTATGGAGAAAGATAGAGATGGTGTACTCCATCAAATTATTTATCATAAAATACAGAAGCTGTATGAAAAGATGGGACAATGTTTATTCGTCCTATTAAAATATATAAAAGAACCTAGAACAGGCGTGGTGATTTAATGGCAACACTGACAATCTCTAGTTTAGAGACAATGACGTTAAAAGAGATTTATGCACTTGCGAAAGATTATAAAATTTCATATTACGCAAAGCTGACAAAGAAAGAGCTAATTTTTGCAATATTAAAAGCGCAGGCGGAAAAAGATGGATTTTTATTTATGGATGGAATCTTAGAAATTATTCCTTCTGAAGGATTTGGTTTCCTGCGTCCAATCAACTATTCTCCAAGTGCAGAGGATATCTATATCTCTGCTTCCCAAATCCGTCGTTTTGATTTGAGAAATGGAGATAAAGTATCCGGAAAGGTACGTCCGCCAAAGGAAAACGAACGTTATTACGGTCTGTTGCATGTCGATGCAGTGAATGATGAAGACCCGGATTCTTCCAAAGAACGTGTCCATTTTCCAGCTTTAACAGCACTTTACCCAAATCGGCCAATCAGGTTAGAAACAGAAACAAACCAGTTATCTACACGTATTATGGATTTAATGACACCAGTCGGTTTTGGACAGCGCGGTTTGATTGTCGCGCCGCCAAAAGCTGGGAAAACGATGCTGATTAAAGAAATTGCAAACAGCATCTCTCAAAACCATCCGCATGCCAAACTGATTATTCTGCTGGTGGATGAGCGTCCAGAGGAAGTAACCGATATTGAACGTTCTGTAGGTCCGGACGTTGATGTCGTTTCCTCTACTTTTGACGAAGTTCCTGAGAGCCATATCAAAGTGTCGGAGCTTGTGTTAGAGCGTGCTATGCGTCTTGTCGAGCACAAGCGTGATGTCATCGTTCTGATGGATAGCATTACACGCTTGGCCCGGGCGTATAACTTAGTTATTCCTCCAAGCGGACGTACCTTATCCGGCGGTATCGATCCGGCAGCCTTCCACCGTCCAAAGCGATTCTTTGGTGCGGCAAGAAATATTGAAGAAGGCGGCAGCTTTACCATTTTAGCGACAGCGCTGGTAGACACCGGTTCACGTATGGATGATGTGATTTATGAAGAATTTAAAGGAACAGGGAATATGGAGCTGCATCTGAATCGTCATCTTGCAGACCGCCGAATCTTCCCTGCTATCGATATTCTGCGTTCAGGAACCCGTAAAGAAGAGCTCTTGGTAGATAAAGCACATTTAGATAAAATGTGGCTGCTGCGGAAAACCATGCAGGATTCCAATGATTTCTTAGACCGCTTCTTAAAACGGATGAAGAATTCTAAGAATAATGAAGAATTCCTGCAGCTGATGGACGAAGAAATGAAACGAAAAGGAATGAATCGTCAATAGAATCAGATGCATTTTGTCTTTTGTTAATAACTTCTATTGCATTTCATTCTATACACTGTTATAATCTTTCTATGTGAGTTTAGGTAGGGTGCATTGCATCGCGAACGACTCTTCGAATAACTCTGTTTCCAAGGGACTCAGGGCAAAAAGGAGTAGAAGAACATGAAAAAGGAAATTCATCCAGAGTACAGAAAAGTAGTTTTTCTTGATACTAGCACGAATTACAAGTTCTTAAGCGGATCTACAAAAGAATCAGACGAAACAATTGAGTGGGAAGATGGAAACACATACCCTCTATTAAAAGTTGAAATCAGCTCTGATTCACATCCATTCTACACTGGTAAGCAAAAAGCTGACAAAGTCGGCGGCCGTGTGGATCGCTTTAAGAAAAAATATAACCTTAACTAATTTTCTGATGAACCGTCTATCGGTTAAAAAGAATTTTTATAAGGAATGGAATTTGGAAAGGACAGGCAAAATGTCTCATTTTGCCTGTTTTTTTACTTTTAATGAGATAAAATATGAAAAATAAGTTTTTTTCATTTATCATATAATAGAAGATAGTTGAGAGTGCTGCCTGAGCTTCTCATTAAAAATAGTTATACTTATTCGCGAGAGGAGTTTCTCCAAATGCATATAATGAAGCGAAATGGCTGGGTAGAATTAATTTGCGGAAGCATGTTTTCCGGGAAATCAGAAGAATTAATACGTCGTGTCAGAAGAGCAACGTATGCGCATCTAGATGTATGTGTATTTAAACCGGCTATTGATAACCGTTATGATGAAACAGCAGTTGTTTCTCATGATGGCAGAACTACTATTGCAAAATCAATCAAGGATGCGGCTGAAATTTTAGAGGAAATAAAGCCCGATGTAGAGATTGTGGCGATTGATGAAGTGCAATTTTTCAATAACAATGTCATTGATGTCATCGAGGAGCTTGTTCGCCGGGATATCCGTGTCATTGTTGCCGGCCTGGATATGGATTTTCGTGGGGTTCCTTTTGAACCCGTACCGCAGCTGATGGCTTTATCGGAATCGGTGACGAAATTAAACGCCATCTGTCCATTATGCGGTTCGCCTGCCAGCAGAACGCAGCGGCTGATTGATGGAAAACCTGCTTCCTACGATGACCCTGTCATTCTGGTAGGAGCTTCAGAATCCTATGAACCGCGCTGCCGTCATCATCATGAAGTACCTAATAAACCAGAAGTAAATGTAGCACAAAATGTTGTAAAACAAGCAAATAGTTAATACGAAAACTGCCGAATCTATATATTCGGCAGTTTTTTATATAATGAAACCTCATTTTGTTGCGATTCCTCCTCGCCACCTTGCAGGATTAGGTTAGAGTTGGAGAAAGGCGCATTGATTACTCTCTTCCATAGAATGGCTTTTGCGATTACTTACCCAATTAAAACCATTGGCAGTTGAGTGAATCGTGTTGGTACTTGTTGTTGGATTTCCTGTTTAAAAATGATATTTTACTTATTTTGGAGTGAACGCCAAACATTCAGTTATATTGTGGTAAATGGAGTTGGAATAATTTAACGAAATTTCTTCTTACATATATAAGCATGTATCGAAATGGAAGTGTAATAATTCTTGGTATAATCATGATACATAGTAAACGCATTTTCGAAAGGTAAAGCCCGCGTTTGATACGCTTCCCTGAAAATACAACGCTTTGACTCTTTTGGTCATAAATAGGGATTTCATCGTTATCAAGAAAACTTGCTTTCAACGTATAAGATTCTTCTGTCAACATCACCGTTATCCCATGCTTTTCTGCTTTGTATGTGATCATTTGAATAAGCAGGCTGTGCGGGATAGCTGTAAAAGATTGGTTATTCCTTTTTCCTATAGCGGCGTGTTGTTTCCAGTCTTTATTTTGCCCGATGATGATGGTATCAATATCCTCTTCCAAGGCGATTTTCACGATTTGAAAACTGGCTTTATGAAAGAGATCTTTGATTTGAAGAAATCGTTTTTGGCTGATTTTCTCCAAACGTTTGGATGTAAACGGCCCCTCGTTTGTATTTTTTCCTTGACGGAAGATCCCTGTATAATAGGCTTTTAGCTGATTATAGCGTTGATTGACGGATTTGATATTTTTGCCCTTCACTAAAACTGGCCTTTTGCCTGTGTTCGTGACAATGGTTGCAAGATTATCCATACCTAAATCAACAGACATAAAACGGTTCTTGGATTCTTTTTTCTCTGCTTTTGCAGGAATTTGAAAAACTAATTCCACGACATATTGACCGTACTTGGGAACGACTCGAACTTGTTTGAGCCTTCCTTCCGAATAACCTAACTTCCCTATATTCAGGCGTGCTTTTGTTTAGGGAACTTCAAGAATTTATTATCTTTTACCATACAATCCTGATTGGAAAAGGTTATTTCTTTTTCTTTGGAACGACAATATCCTGGTATTCTAGGACGTGCTTTAAATTTTACGGGATTCTTTTTATACTCCCGTAAGCTGCCATAAAAAGATATCCAATTTTGAAAGACCATTTTCATAATGCCTTGACTCGATTGAATCGGTAAGGATTGAAAATCGTTCTGTTTCATCGATTTAAACAAAGCATTCAAAAAAAGGTACGGGATATATGGATGATCCTTAGAGGCCATCTCAAATAAATGACATTTGATTTCCGTTTGTTCTGATTTGGCTTTTTCCTGTTCTTCATACTAACCGTCAGAATCCTAATATTATTGAGGAAAAATAATTCACAAATCGGGCTAATTAATCAATTTCAGGTCGTTGCACACATGGAAAGAACGGGCAAATACACTGGATATAGGATGAGAGGAGGTTAACGGATGTCTTTTCACTATCCCTATTCGCCCGGCTGGCACCCTTATCGTCAAAATCAGGGAGGGTATACCCGGCAAAAGGAATATCAGAGCCAACGGAGCAATAGCGCACAGGACGCAGGTGTGGAAACGCAAATACAAGGTGATAACTATGGATCAGGCTATGAACTTCCTGTTCAGGATACAGCCAGCCAAAGACCGGGAAGCAATCTATATAAAGCCCATTCCGCTTCTTATCATGATGCATCACCGGATATGCAATACATGATGCAGATGATGATGGATTTAAGAAGCCAGCTGGAGCAGCTTAACTACTTGATTGCACAGAACAATCGACTGCTGCAATTTATGCATGAGCAAGAAGATACCAAATGTATTCAAGGAAGTGGCGGCGGAGCTGTTATTGTAAGGATGTGATAACGCTTGGCCGTTTTTTAAAACATTGTTATAGGAGTAAGGCTGATGAATAATACAGGCGGAGGAAAAGGTAACATTTATTAAAAAAATAAATAACAATACGATAATTGCAGGTGCAATATTTTACATCAGATTCGTATACCACAAAAGAAATCCAAATTAGCTTGGGTTTCTTTTTGATAAAAAGGGTCTTCTTTCTGGACAAATTCTTTTTCAAAGAAATTGTGAAAGTTATCGTAATTTTCGCACAAGTTGTATTACGCTATTCCTTCTCATGATACAATATAAATATACTATGTATCATTCTGGAGGTGAATACATTGAAATGGGAAGAAGTGCGCGACGCATTTCCGGAACAATGGGTTTTAATTGAAGTAGTTCAGGCGCATACTAATGAGCACAGTGAACGCATTTTAGAAGACATGGACCCTTTGAAAAAATTCTCCAACTCTCCAGAGGCAATGAAAATTTGTCAGGAGATTCACCGATACAATTTAGGAAGAGAGGTATATGTGCTTCATACAAGCCGGAAAAATCCCAATATCATGCAGAAAAAAGAAATAAGTATCAGATAAAGGTTAAAAAAATAAACTTTTCTTTTTAGAAAGATACGGAATTGGAAGGGAAAATAAGCGGATGCTGTATATTAAATTAAATAAAGAAGAAATCAAGAAAGAATGCCTATAGACAGGTCATGTATAAAACGTGCCGAGTTTATGGGTATTTTTTTGTTTATCGGCAACCCTGCTATTACTTCTCATCTGGTGTGCAATTGACCCGGATGCTCCCTTATAATATAATAAGACTGTTATGGAGAAAGAGGTGTATTCTTGTGTTAGATCGTTTGCAAGCACTAGAAGATCGGTATAATAAATTAAATGAAATGTTAAGTGACCCGGAAGTAATCAGTGATACAAAAAAGCTGCGTGAGTATTCGAAAGAGCAGGCTGGACTGGAGGACGTTGTCCAGGCTCACCGTGAGTATAGAGAAGTTACATCACAACTGGCAGATGCGAAAGAAATGCTGGAAGATGAATCAGATAATGAAATGCTGGAAATGGCGAAGATGGAAGTATCTGAATTATCGTCCAGAAAAGAAGAGTTGGAGGAACAAATGAAGATTCTCCTGCTTCCTAAAGACCCGAATGATGATAAGAACGTTATTATGGAAATTCGCGGTGCTGCCGGGGGAGATGAAGCTGCTTTATTTGCAGGTGATTTATATCGGATGTACTCTCGTTATGCAGAAGCGCAGGGCTGGAAAATCGATGTGATGGAGGCTAGCTCCACAGGCGTTGGCGGTTATAAAGAAATCATCTTTATGATCAATGGATCAGACGTTTATTCGAAACTGAAGTATGAAAATGGCGCCCATCGCGTACAGCGTGTTCCGGAAACAGAGTCTGGCGGACGTATTCATACATCCACTGCAACTGTTGCGGTGCTGCCTGAAGCGGAAGAGGTAGAGATAGATGTCCATGAGAAGGATATTCGTGTGGATACCTTTGCTTCCAGCGGACCGGGGGGACAAAGCGTAAATACGACGATGTCAGCAGTACGTTTAACGCATGAGCCTACTGGGATTGTGGTATCGATTCAGGATGAAAAATCACAGATTAAGAATAAAGAAAAAGCAATGAAAGTATTACGGGCTCGTATTTATGATAAATTCCAGCAGGAAGCACAAGCAGAATATGATGAAAATCGTAAATCAGCGGTTGGTACAGGAGACCGCTCAGAGCGTATCCGTACGTATAACTATCCACAGAACCGTGTGACAGACCATCGGATCGGTTTGACCATTCAAAAGCTGGACCAGATTATGCAGGGCAAGCTGGATGAGTTTATCGATGCGCTTGTCATGGAAGAGCAAGCGAAAAAATTAGAGCAGATTGGGGAATAATCAATGACCCAAACAAAAATTCATGAAGTCCTTCACCGGGCTTCTCTTTTTTTAGAAAAGGCAAATAGAGAACCAAAAGTGGCAGAAATATTAATCAGACATCATTTAGGGTTATCCAGACAGGAATGGCTGCTTGCTTTGCGTGACCCCATATCTGAAGAAAAACAAATACAGATTGAAGCAGATATAAAAAAGCATGCTGAAACTGGAATTCCCGTCCAGCATTTGACGGAATCTGAGGAATTTTATGGACGCATCTTTCAAGTGAATAAGCATGTGTTAATTCCCAGACCGGAAACGGAAGAGCTGGTGCTTGCTATAAAGGATTACCTTGCTGCGCAAACCGGACCTGTACGGGTGGTTGATATAGGTACAGGAAGCGGCGTTATTGCGATTACGTTGGCATTAGAATTAAATCATGCAGAAGTCTTTGCTACCGATATTTCAGCTGAGGCGCTTCAAATAGCCAAGCAGAATGCCGATCAATGGGAGGCAGATGTATCATTTCTGGAGGGAGATTTTTTATCTCCGGTTATTCATGAAACCACGCCATTTGATGTGATTGTTTCCAACCCGCCGTATATTGCGAAATCAGAAGCAGCTGCGCTTAGTGATACCGTCCGTGATTTTGACCCGGAGCTGGCGCTTTTTGCAGAAGAGGATGGATTGGCAGCATATCATATGATTATCGAACAAGTGAAACAGCTGCCCTTAAAAAAAGATACACTGTTGGCTTTTGAAATTGGCCATACGCAGGGGGAATCTGTAAAGAAACGGATACAGCAGGTTTTTCCAGGCAGCCATGTGGAAATCAAACAAGATATCAACGGAAAAGATCGAATGGTATTTGCGAGCCATTTAAACTGATGTCTGCATAGCCAGAATAACGAAAAAGTATACCCGGTTTTCAAATATATATTTCTATCAAACTTGTATAAGCAGAAATCTCCTTGTCCAAACTATCTCATAGATAGATGGAAGGGAGATTTTTTTATGAAAAAATTATGGATGGCAATGGCACTTATATTTTTATTATTATCGATTATTCCAGTAGTTAGTATAGCAAAAGAATTGCAAAATAAAGAGCTTGACTATCAGGTTATCCCGGACGAAGCGATCCGGCTGCGTATTCTGGCAAATAGTGACAGCGAGAAGGACCAAGATGTAAAACATAAGGTCCGTGATGAAGTGAATGAAGTCATCACAGAATGGGTGAAGGACATTGATGATATTGAAGAGGCAAGACAGCTGATCGATGACCGGCTTCCGGAATTAGAAGAAGTAGTCAGAGATACACTGGAGAAAGAAAATAGCGATGATGACTTTGAACTGGAATTTGCGGAGGATGTATCATTTCCTGCGAAATTATATGGAGACTACCTTTATCCGGCAGGGGAATATGAAGCGATTTTAGTAACGATAGGAGAAGGTTCTGGCGCCAACTGGTGGTGTGTCCTATTCCCGCCATTATGCTTTTTAGATTTCTTTAACGGCACCTCTGTAGCGGATGGAGATGCAGCAGAAGCAGAAGAGGAAGAAGAGGTCGAAGTAGAATTCTTTTTATTTAAATGGTTAGGCTTGTCATAGATTTGTTCATAGAGGCATACGATGATAGTAAAGCGTAGCTTAAGTTTAATCAAGAAAAAGAATGGAGGATGGAAAAATGCAAATCTACCAAGTTAAAGAAGCAAAACTAGAGCTGATAGAGAAATTTATGGAAAAGAACGGAACGCTTTTCGGCAAAAAATTAACAAAGGAGAGCTATGTTGTAGAAATCAACGGAAGCATGGAAGGCTGCTTTAATCTGGATATGGTAGATGAATCAACGTATTGGCTGAAGCAATTATATTTAAATAAAGAGCATGTAGAAAAATTATTTGTTGTATTTGAATCTGTTCTCGTCATATCTAGAAAAAATAACGTAAAATGTGTATATGTGCATAATCAAAGCCCGGTTGTGGATATCTTATTAGAGTCTTTACAATTCAAAAGAGAAAGCGATGTCACATTTAAAAATATAAATTCAGAAAAAACAGGGAATTGGTGGGCGTATCAGGTATCCTAATTTCTTAAAAAGGAGAGAAGCTTGATATAACTAGCATAGTTTATTTCGTAATTTGTCAAGTGAAAATTATACACACTATTCACAACAGGGTGTGTATAATTAGGGGATATATGTGAATTATCGTCATTTTGTGGATAAAAACTGTGAATAATGTGCATAAGTTTGTAAAAATACTGCTTTTTTGCGTTTCCGTTGTGTATCGACTAAAATAGAAACGTATAAAGTGAAACTTCATGCAGTGGGAGTTTTACAAAAGCCCTTCGGTGGGAAGAGTAATCGAAGCAATATTGTCAGGTTAATAGCCGCTACGGAAAAATACTGCGTTTTCCCATAGCAGTCTCCGTATTTTTCCTCCGCCAGACAGTTTTTTGCTACCTATCTGTAACAAATATAATATTCAATAAAATTTATTAACCTGACAACATTGGTAATCGATCTCCCAGCCTGTTACACTGCGGGAAATGAGGAAAAGTTATGCACACGAAAGTATGGAAAAAGAATGGAACCACTATCATAGACAAAGAGATTCAAGAGGCAGCAAATCTGTTAAAAGAAGGAGAGGTTGTCGCCTTTCCTACAGAAACGGTATACGGATTGGGCGCAGACGCGACGAACGAAGCAGCTGTCCGAAAAATATTTGAAGCAAAGGGACGCCCGCAGGATAATCCATTGATTGCCCATGTTGCGTCAGCGGAGCAGTTAAAAGAGCTTGTCACATATATTCCAGATTATGTGTATCCATTGATGGAGGCTTTTTCACCGGGCCCTTTAACATATATTTTACCAGCAAATGATTTCTGTGCGGAGAATGTAAAAGCGGGTTTATCCACAATCGGGGTGCGAATCCCGAGTCACCCTATTGCGCTTGCTTTATTACAGGCAGCAGGAAAACCTGTTGCGGCTCCCAGTGCAAATGTGTCCGGAAAACCCAGCCCGACTCAAGCGGCACATGTATATGAGGATTTAAACGGAAAAATCAGCGGACTGATTGATGGCGGGCAGACTGGTGTCGGATTGGAATCAACGGTCATTGACTGCACGGGAGAAATACCGGTTATTTTACGGCCCGGCGGAGTGACAAAGGAACAATTAGAGGCGGAAGCGGGCACTGTGATGATCGACCCTGGCCTTGTTACATCCTCCGCGGACCGTCCCAAAGCTCCTGGAATGAAATATAAACACTATGCACCAGAGGTTCCGCTTTATTTATTTGAAGGAAATCTTCAGGCTTTTAGTGCATTTGTGGATAAGGAAAAGCAGGCAGGGAACAGAATAGGCGTCCTGGCATCCAATCAAAGTGCTGAAATTTTTCCAGACGGCACAAAAGTGCATCTGCTTGGCGGGACGATAGAAGAAATCGCTTCTTCCTTATATGATGGATTGCGGTTCTTTAAGCATGCCAATGTGGATAAGATTGTTTGCGAGACATTTCCGGAGCAAGGAATTGGTCAAGCAGTCATGAATCGTCTGCGAAAGGCGGCAGATCAAATTATAAAAGAATAATCTTTTTAATAGTAGAGATATCCACATTGGTCGTCACGAATATTTCTGAAAACATTCATATAATCCTGTTTGGAAGCATAAAGTGTACAAGCATGCTTCAAAGGGGGACGTATGAATGTTTTTTTCTACCGAATTACTTTCACTGGCCTTGCTTGCCGTTGGTTTAAGTATGGACGCATTCTCTATCAGTTTGGGCTTAGGAATGAATAAAATGCGATTGAAACGGATTGCTATTATTGGCCTGGTAATCGGCAGTCTCCACATGCTTTTCCCGATGGCAGGCATGCTGCTTGGACATGCGTTATCAGAACAGGTCGGACAATGGGCAGCGCTGGCATCGGGAATCCTGCTGTTCTTTATCGGCGCCCATATGTTTTTCTCCGCCTTTCATACATCCGAGGAGTACAGATGGCAGCCGGTCGGCCTCGGATTGTGGATGCTTGCGTTCAGCGTCAGCCTCGATAGCTTTACAGTTGGGTTCAGCCTTGGTATTTCTGGCGTCACGATTATTTTTACGCTCCTTATTTTTGGGGCTGTAAGCTGTCTTTTTACATGGATTGGCTTATTATTAGGCAGACGGCTGCAGGGCTTCCTTGGGATATACAGTGAAATTTTTGGAGGGATTATTCTTTCATGCTTTGGGCTTTATATGTTATTCAGCTGAGCGTAAATGATGAATCGAAATAAAAAGTGCTGGCGGCCGAATTTTCAGAACGGGGATAGGGATAAAACGATATATTCCATATCAATCACAGATGAAAAAAGCACACGCCACCCTATTACAAAAAGGCTAAAACCCCGAATTGCACAGGTTTTAACCTTTTTAACACCTAGTTATGGCTTGATGGGACTAAATTATTCGACGTCTTCTTTTGGAAGCGCCCATATGGACACACTGCCTCCATTGACAGGGAAAACGGCAAAGCCATCTTCTTCAATGGAGATATGCTCGGTTCTTGTTCCGGTCAGGTCGACCCAGACTTCTCCTGCACGATCTTTTCCTGCATACATTCTTTTCTCGCCATCATCTCCGTTTGAGATAATGACGGCACAGCCTGATCGTTCTATTTCCGGGGAGCCGCGGCGAACCCAGCCAATCGTGCTAGGGTGATCGAAGTAGTCTTTCTGTTCACCGTACGCTTTATGATAGCGAGCATAGAGAAGCGGATCAATGGCTTCTTTTTTATCCTCGATTGGATTTTCTCCTCCAATCCCAAAATAATCACCGTAAAAAATGCATGGGTATCCGCCTTCCCGCAGTAAAATAAGGGCATAAGCACTTTGTTTAAACCAATCCTCGACCCAGGATTCAAGTGCTTCATCAGGCTGTGTATCATGGTTATCCACGAAGGTCACAGCATGATGCGGATAGGATTGAACCAGTGTATCGTCAAAAATGGCTGTCAAATCAAAATCGTTGCCGGCTTTAGAAGCTTCATGCAGCTTATCATGCAGCGCGACATCAAATAAATCGATATGGTAATCAACTTGTTCTAAAAATTGCTGGCATGCTTCCAAATCATGCTTCCAGAACTCGCCGACGAAATAAAATTCCTCGCCGTACGTTTGGGCAATCTCTTTTGCAAACACGTTAATAAAATCGTGATTAATGTGTTTCATTGCGTCTAAGCGAAAACCATTGCAATGTAGCGTATCTACTAGCCATTTGCCCCAGCGGATCATTTCTTCCCGGACTTCTGGATGATGGTAGTCGATATTCGCAAACATTAAATAATCGTAATTGCTGAATTCATCATCTACCGCTTCGTTCCATGTTTTATTATCGCCTACAATTCGGAATATACCTGTTCTGTCCTCCTTCGCGTCGTAGTCTGTCCCATTAAAATGCTCGAACCTCCATTTGAAAGAAGAATACGTGTCACCACGTCCAGGGAAGGTGAATTTTGTCCAACCTTCTATATCAAAGGGTTCTGAAATCTCTTTTGTTCTGTCATTCGAATCTACTTCAATCACTTGAAATACTTCTGTTTCATCTGCTCCGGCTTTATGATTCATCACGATATCCGTATACACATGGATATCTTCATCATGACACACTTTTATCGCCTCCTGCAGCTCTTTTTTTGTGCCGTATTTTGTAGCGGTGCTCCCTTTTTGATCAAATTCCCCCAAGTCGTATACATCATAGGGAGCGTAGCCATTATCTTCAGGTGACATGCCCTTTGTAACAGGCGGAATCCAAACAGCGTCGATGCCTCTGTTTTTTAATTCAGGAGCTGTTTCCTTCAGCCGGTTCCAATGGAGAGCGTCTGCTTCTACATGCCATTCGAAAAATTGAATCATAGTGTGATTTCGCTTCATATTATTTCTCCTCGTTTCTATTAATAAACCTATTAAAGAAAGGGTGTATCTTCCCTTTGTCCCAGCTGCGTAATTGTTCTTTTCATGCGAGCTGCTCATTTTTATAATTTATTTCTACCATACTAAGTAGTAGATACACCTTATGAAGAGAAACGAAACCTCATATCTCTTTTAAAGGGCAGTCTGCGTTTTTGATTTAATCATGATATGATGTAAAAAAGAATACGTTTGATAAATATTACCGTGATAAGAACAGGAGGATTCATCTTATGAATGTATTATTTGTATGTACGGGAAATACGTGTCGCAGTCCAATGGCAGAAGCCTTGTTGAAGCAGCGCGCACAATCAGATATACAGGTGAAATCTTGCGGAATCAGTGCGATGCCGGGAGCGCCGGCGAGCAGTCAGACAGAAGAGGTTCTGAGACAGGAAGGGATTGAAATCAATCATCAATCCGCCCCAATCAGCGCCGCATTGGTACAATGGGCCGATGTGATCCTGACTATGACCGCTTCCCATAAAGAAAGAATCTGGTCCGAATATCCCGAAGAAAGAAAAAAAACATATACACTTAAAGAATTTGCACTACATGCCGATATAAAAATATGGGAGCAAATAGAAAAAGCCTATGCGAATTTAGAAGAAAAAAGAAAGCGCTGCGTCAAGCAGTTTGATTCTAAAATGGATCCGATAGAACAGCGCCAGCGGCTGTATGAAATAGGTCAGGAAGAGATGGAAACAATTCGTGATTTAAAAAGACAGCTGACGCATTCTGATATTGCCGATCCTTTTGGCGGGCCAACAGCGCATTATTTGAAGACAAAACAAGAAATTGAAGCCTGTCTTGATCGTTGGCTGTCATCTTAAAAAGACAGCAATGAAGAAGGCAGTGGATGGCAGTCTGTGAAAACTCCGTGGAATCTTTGCAGTGAAAGGGAAAGCGAAAAAATTTGCTTTTTCTTGAAAGCGCTTGTGCCGGAGTTTTTGCATGTTTTGCTTGCTGTATTTTCATCAGATTTCCGCTGTACAGCATGCAAGTCTTATAACCGCAGCGATGAAAATTTTAATTGGGGGAGTGGAAGTTTAATGGGGAATAGGTATCGGTTTAGTCTTAGGTTAAAGCTGGTTGTGTTTACTACTTTTTTAGCGCTTATTACATACTCAACAAGCGCATTTTTTATTTATGTTGTATATGACTATGTGCAATCCCGGGTCAATATATCTCAGCAGGTTTTTGTTATCAGCACGCTGCTGGCCGGGGTGGTGTGGTCCGGGATTCTAGCTTTTTTTGCTGCGAGATGGATTACAAAGCCTTTGCAGAAACTGGAGAAAATTACAGGGGAAGCAGCCAAAGGAAATTTAGAGATGCGGGTGGAAATCCCGAAATCGGATGATGAAATCAAATCGTTATCTGTTGCGGTAAACAGTATGCTGCAGAGTTTAAATAAAATGGTAATAAATATTGACCAGCATTTTGAGGAAACAAATACAACCGTCCATCAATTGAAGGAAGCTTCGAATACGGCTACAAAGCATGCTGCTGCGATTGGTGATTCGATCAGCGAAATTTCAGATGGTGCCGAGAATTCATCACGTGCGACACAGGAGACGGTCGGATCGATTGAAATTGCAACAGAGCTTGCGAACGAAGTACAAAATAAAGCAGAGACCTCCAAAAAGCAGTCCCATGCTATGATTCATATGCTGGAGGAAGGCCAGAACATGGTGAAACAATTAGTTGCCGGAATCGAGCGTATTGCTGTAGAGCAGGAAGTTTCAATGGAAGATGTCAATCATTTGCGCCAAAGCACGATGGAAGTGGAAGGAATCATTACTTTAGTCGGTGAGATTGCAGAACAAACCAACTTACTGGCATTAAATGCCTCCATTGAGGCTGCACGGGCTGGGGAGCATGGAAAAGGCTTTGCGGTGGTTGCAGAGGAAGTGAGGAAGCTAGCCGACCAAAGCGGAAAGGCAGTGAACGATATTTCCGAGCTCCTGCTTTCCATCCAGACAGATGTGAAGCAATTAGCAGAAAAAATGAATACCAATGCGGCATCCGCGCGGAAAGAAGTCGGTCGTGGAGAGGACACGAATCGTACGATTACGGAAATGGGGACAACAGTTACAGAGACCGCCACGCAGGTCGATACGATTTATGAATTGGTGGAGCAGCAGCTGCAATCGATTCAAAATACAGCCAATCAATCGCAGGAAGTAGCAGCGATTGCCGAGGAAACATCTGCTGGTACACAGGAGGTCAATGCTGCGGTTCAAGAGCAGATTGGAACAATGGAACAAGTGGACCAATTAGCAAGCCAGATGGAGGAGCATGCCGGAAATCTAAGAGAACAGATTAAGCAATTTAATGTGAAGCAAGAAACGGATTCTGCCAGCGTGATATCCATGGAGCCTTCTGACAGCAGCAGGGGCGGTTTAGAGGAAAACAGGCATCAAGATGTATCGTAATTTTAAAAAAATCATGGTATGCTATAAATGATTCTATTATTTGCTGTTTTAAACGAAGACGCAGAAGGATGATAAGCAGTAAGGGTGTGTCATGATGATAACAAAAGACTTAGAACAAGTTATTGATCAATGGCTGGCGACAAACAGCCTGCAAAAAGACGAAATCGTTGTTATTGGCTGCTCTACAAGTGAGGTAGCCGGTCAGCCAATCGGGACAAGCGGGAGTACGGAAATTGCTAAAAGTATTTACGAGCAGATGACAAAGCTTCAGAAGCAAACTGGAGTCCATCTTGCATTTCAATGTTGTGAGCACTTAAACCGATCTCTTGTCGTAGATCAACAGACAGCTGTGCAGTATGGTCTGGAGGAAGTTGCTGTGGTGCCTGTTCCAGAAGCAGGTGGATCAATGGCGAGCTATGTCTATAGGCAACTGGAGCATCCTGTTGTTGTGGAGAATATTCGTGCCCATGCCGGGATAGATATTGGCGAAACCATGATAGGCATGCATTTGAAGCCAGTAGCGGTTCCCTTGAAATTGGAACAGCGTACGATTGGCCACGCCAGAGTCAGGGCAGCTCGGACCCGTCCGAAATTGATTGGCGGCCACCGGGCATATTACGGAGAAAACGCAGTGAGATAAGTCATTCTTTTTCGTTTGAACAACAAATAATAATAAATTTTTACCCTATATAGGAGGCTGTGCAGTAATGATGGAATATGTAAAACAAGCAGATAATGAAGTTTTTCAGGCGATGTTGCAAGAGAAGGAGCGTCAGCAAAATAAGATTGAGCTGATTGCTTCAGAAAACTTTGTATCCAAGGCGGTTATGGATGCAATGGGGTCCATACTTACGAATAAATATGCGGAAGGTTACCCGGATAAACGCTATTATGGCGGCTGTGAGTATGTTGATATTGTAGAGGACCTTGCCAGAGAACGTGCGAAGGAAATATTCGGCGCGGATCATGCCAATGTACAGCCTCATTCCGGTTCCCAAGCGAATATGGCCGTATATTTTACTTTTCTGGAGCCAGGAGATACCGTATTAGGAATGAATTTAAATCACGGCGGACATTTAACGCATGGAAGCCCGGTCAACTTCAGCGGCGGGTTGTACAACTTTGTTGACTATGGTGTGGATAAAGAGACAGAGCAGCTGGATTATGATGCTGTCCTGGAAAAAGCAAAAGAAGTCAAACCGAAACTGATTGTTGCTGGTGCAAGTGCGTATTCCCGAAGCATCGACTTTAAAAAGTTCAGAGAGATTGCAGATGCTGTCGGTGCTTATCTAATGGTGGATATGGCACATATCGCCGGATTGGTTGCGACAGGTCACCATGAAAATCCGGTTCCATATTCTGATTTTGTGACAACCACAACGCATAAAACATTACGCGGTCCACGCGGCGGAATGATTCTTTGTAAAGAAGAATATGCGAAGAAAATTGATAAAGCCATCTTCCCTGGAATCCAAGGCGGACCTTTAATGCATATTATTGCAGCAAAAGCGGTTTCGTTCAAAGAAGTATTATCCGATGATTTCAAAGCATATTCCGGAAATATCATTGAGAATGCAAAAGCACTTGGAGAAGCACTGCAAAAAGAAGGCATCCGTATTGTTTCAGGCGGAACAGACAATCATTTATTATTATTAGATGTTACGCCATTAAATCTGACAGGAAAAGTAGCAGAAAAAGCATTAGATGACGTGGGCGTAACTACAAATAAAAATACCATCCCTTTTGATACCGAAAGCCCATTTGTTACAAGCGGCGTACGTATTGGAACAGCAGCAGTAACCACACGCGGATTCGGAATCGAAGAAATGAACGAAATAGCAGCAATTATCTCACTTACCTTAAAAAATTACGAAGACGAAGAAAAACTAAACGAAGCAAAAGAACGCGTACAAGCATTAACAGAAAAGTTCCCGCTTTATAAATAAGATATCCCCACTGTGGATAAACTTTATACGTTTAAAGCAGGACAATAGAAATCCACAGAGTTAGGTGCTCTGTGGATTTCTATATTTATTTTTTTCTGTTGGTTAGTATAGAAATATTCTCTAAATTTAAAAGATGCATAAGGTGAATTATTAAATTATATACTTTTCTTTTATAATAGACGTGAATAATCTTTAGTCAGATATTATAACTAGCGGAAGAAATACACGGAGACTCCTGTGGGAAAGCGCGGAGGGAAGACCCCGCAGAAAAAAAGCGAACTTCTTTTTTTCGAGGAGGCTGAGCTCAAGCCCACGGAAAGCGGAGTGTATTTCTGGAGCGACAGCCAGGAAATCTTTTTTATTCCAAAGCATATCTATTATTTGATTTATAGTAAAACCAACTTGATTTCTTCAGGAATCAGCGAGATAATAAAAAACAAAATTATAATTTTTGCAATAAACTATTATTCATTCAGCAAAGAAAATTCACTTGAAAGCATACCTGATTTTCAGTACAATTTGAACGATATATAAATTTAAGGAGTGGTCACGTGAGTAATGTATTTGTATTTGATCATCCGTTAATTCAACATAAATTAACGTATATTCGCGATAAAAATACAGGAACAAAAGAATTTCGCGAGCTTGTAGACGAAGTAGCGATGTTAATGGCATTTGAAATTACAAGAGATTTACCAACATCTGATGTAGAAGTGGAAACACCAGTTACCACATCAAAATCAAAAGTATTAGCTGGTAAAAAACTTGGACTGGTGCCGATTCTTCGTGCAGGCTTAGGCATGGTTGACGGCGTACGCAAACTGATTCCGGCAGCAAAAGTTGGACATGTTGGTTTATATCGTGACCCAGAAACACTAAAACCGGTAGAATACTATGTTAAATTACCCAATGATATTAAAGAACGTGAACTGATTGTGATTGACCCGATGCTGGCAACAGGCGGTTCGGCAATTGATGCCATTGGTGCTTTGAAAAAACGCGGCGCGAAAAATATCCGCTTGATGTGTCTGGTAGCGGCACCAGAAGGCGTGAAGGCAGTACAAGAAGTACACCCGGATGTAGATATTTACTTAGCAGCACTAGATGAACGTCTGGATGACCATGGTTACATTGTTCCTGGCCTTGGAGATGCAGGAGATCGTCTATTCGGAACAAAATAAGAGAATGAAGAGCAGACTGGATATCATATCTAGTCTGCTTTTCATGTTAAAAAGAAGACTGGGGATAACACAGAATACCATAAAAGAACCGTGTGATAAATTTACCCCCGTTAAAAATTGTATAAAATGACCTTTATCCACGAAAACTACTCTACAAAGGTGGAGATGTTATGTGGAAAAAGGTGTTGTACTCTCTCGTAATCTGCTTGTTTTTGATGCAGCTGCAAACCATAACAGTGTATCATGCTGATAATCCTAAGCAGACTCTGATTATAGAAGTAGAGGGAGACCCGCATGAAGTAAAAGAAGAAATAGAAGCTTATCATCCATTTGTGGAGGTTGTAGCGGTATACGATATTGTTTTTGACGGACTTGCTGTCGAAGGAAAAGGAGAGCAGCTGGCAGAGCTTGGCTCCATTGAGCAGGTGAAGACATTCCACCAGGTGCAGACATACGAAACCCTGCCTCAACAGACAAATAGCGCCGATGTAACGGAAGAAATGGATTTCTCTGCACCAGAACCGCAAGATTTGAATACAACTCCTTTTACAGGGGACGGTGTTAAAGTAGGTGTGATTGATACAGGAATTGACTATAACCATAATGATTTACAAAAGAATTATCAAGGCGGCTATGATCTGGTTGATTTCGATGATGATCCAATGGAAACCACACCGGAGGAAGGGCAGCCAACTGCACACGGGACCCATGTAGCAGGAATCATTGCAGGCAATGGGGAGATAAATGGGGTAGCTCCAGACGCAGAGATTTACTCCTATCGTGCTCTTGGGCCAGGCGGTTCAGGCTCCTCTGTTCAAGTGCTGGCTGCTATAGAAAAAGCAATCGAGGATGAGATGGATATTATCAACCTGTCCTTGGGCAATGATGTCAATGTTCCGGATTACCCGACGAGTATGGCTGTAAACCGTGCCAGCGAGCTTGGCATGATTGTTGTTATTGCAAATGGAAACAGCGGACCGGATGCATGGACAGTCGGATCGCCGGCAACAGCAGACAAGTCTGTATCTGTGGGAGCATCCACAACACCCCAAAAAGAGCCTGTGCTTGCAGATACGTTTGAGGAAAAGGAAATTCCTTTAATCGAAGCAATCGGAGCTGAACCATGGGAGCTGGACCGCTCCTATGAGCTGGCGGATATGGACAATCTGGAGCAGGGAGAATCTCTACAAGGAAAAATAGCAGTTGCGAAACGAAAAGAGATTCCCTTTTTTGAATTGGCATTACAAGCAGAAAGTCTGGGTGCAGAAGCCTTGATTATTTATAATTCAGAACCTGGACCTTTGCAGGCATCGGTAGAGAATAACCGTCAGCCTGTAACAATTCCGGTTGCTTCTATCCAGCAAGAAGAAGGAGAATGGCTGCAGACGCAAATAAATCAAGGGAATTATTTTATAGATTCTATTCAAAAAGAATCGTTATTGACGATTGCACCCTTTAGTTCACGTGGGCCGGTGACTGTCCAATGGGCAATCAAGCCGGATATTTCTGCACCGGGAGCTGCCATATGGAGCACGGTTCCCGGAGGATATCAGGCAATGGACGGGACGAGTATGGCCGCTCCGCATGTGGCAGGAGCCTTTGCTGTTTTAAAGGAGGCGCATCCAGACTGGACGAATACACAGCTGATTGGCGCACTTAAAACAACAGCACAGCCTTTTGAAGAACAGGAAGTCCGGCTTAATGCTACTACGCAAGGGATGGGACTGATGCAGCTGGATGCGGCAGTAGATACCCCTGCCATTATTTCTGACCCGCAGCTGGAGTTTGGGAAGCTGAATCAGTATCAGGAATCATTTACAGAAACAGTTACTATTGAAAATAAAACAGAGAAAGAACAAACGTATTATTTTGAAACGCCGGAGCGAAAAGATGGTCTAGTATGGAGCATCCCGCAATCCTTTACAATCGAACCGGGAGAACAAGAGGAAGTAACGATAGAGCTGTCAATGAACCGGGAGCGTCTGGAAGAAGGAGTGCATGAAGGCTGGCTGACACTGAAAGAAGATGAAAGAAGCTATGCTTTGCCGTACATCATTGTCAATCAGGAGGCAGATCAGCCTAAAACGGCAGGCTTTGAATTCTACTTGGAACCGTTTGAAAATGCGGATTATAAGTATCAATTCTTTGTAACAGAACCTGTTAAAAGCCTGGATGTCAGTTTATATCACCCAGAGACATTATTGTTTGAACGGAAACTGCTGGAAGAAGCAAAACTGGAGGAAGGGCGTCATGAGGGAGTTATCAGCAAAGAAGAAGCAGGAGCACCTGGTTATTACCTGGCATTAATCACAGCAGAGCTTGAAGACGGTGAGTTTGAGCAGGTGGAAACGATGGTTTTTATAGAAGATGTTCAAAATGTCCCTCAGTAATAAGCTGCGGGCAAGGATTTCTGTAAAACACAGCACGCAAGAAGTACGGATAGGCTTTTTTCGGCGGGATGTGGGTTGCAATTACCAATGTTGTCAGGTTAATGAATTTTATTAAATATTATACAGATAGTACTCAAACCTATCTAGCGGAGGAAAAACACGGAGACTCCTATGGGAAAGCGTAGGGTGAAGACCCCGCAGAAAAAAAGTGTACTTCTTTTTTTCGAGGAGGCTGAGCACAAGCCCATGGAAAGCGTAGTGTTTTTCCGCAGCGGTCGCATTAACCTGCAATTACTCGTCCCATCGAAAAACGTCGCAGCGGACATCTCTTTGGCAAGAACACCGAGGTTGTAAAGACCTATTGGTGTTCTTGGTCTTTCTGAACATCCATGTATGATAATAAAATGTATTATTTTATCTCAGCTAAAATAAGATGATAAAATCTCTGATTTCTACCTTTTTTATCTAGTAAAAAAAAGCTTGTTCACAAAAATGTCAAATTGATTGGAAGTATTTGTGTGGAAGAGACCTTGTAAAACATTTCACAAACCCTTATACTATAGGAATACGCTTGATTTGAAGGGTTTTATGACGGTTTTAAAAATACCCAGTATATTGCTTGGTACACGTTGACAACTCTTACAGGCGTATTGTAAACTTACTTAGTGTGGAGAAAAGGAGAGAGCGGTAAAAGCCCATTAAAAATCGATGCTTTCTGAAAAATATGCGAAATGCATTTCTCTGCCTTCTATACATAGATGCAAATAGTATGTAACACCTCCGCATCTAAGACTACAAGTAGTATTACCCAGCAAGAAGTTCCCCAACTTGATTGAAAACGGATGCAAATCTATTTTCCTAACACAAGTATCTAAGTTGACGGGCATTAGGAGTGAAATAGCATTGATGTCTAATTTTGATAATATGATTATCCGTCAGCGGAAGTGGATGCTTTACTGGTTAGCAATTTTAGTTCTTTGCGCTGGATTCCTACCCTATACCCGAATTTTACTCGGTCTAATCTTAGGTAGTAGTGTTAGTCTTTATAACTTGTGGTTACTGCAATACAAGTCCAATCAACTTGGCGAAACAATTGCAGCAGGCAGGAAGGCTAGAAGCGGTTTAGGTACATTCTCCAGGATGACAGCCGCCATTTTAGCTGTTGTCATCGCGATGCGATTTGAAGCGTATTTCCATTTATATGCTGTAATCTTTGGAATTGTATCTTCTTATGTGATTATGGCGCTGGATTTTATTTTCTATCAGATTATCGTATACAAACGAGGAGAAGATAGACCACTCTAGTATTCCATTTTTACTTACAAATAGTTTTAGTAAAGGGGTGATAATTTTGGATCACGAAAGTCCGATAGTACATGATGTCTTTGGGATACCAGGTGCGGATTTAAACCTTGCCAATCTTTTAATGACTGTTATTGTATCACTCATTGTGTTTGTTTTTTGTGTGTGGGGAAGCAAAAAACTGCAGATGAAGCCTACAGGCATACAGAACTTTATGGAATGGGCAGTAGAGTTTGTCAAAGGCATTATAAAAGACAATATGGATTGGAAAACAGGGAGACTATTTCTTCCGCTTGGTTTAACGCTTATTTTTTATATCTTAGTAAGTAACCTTGTGGGTGTAGCAACTGTGGGCGTGGTTGGACATGACTTATGGTGGAAATCTCCAACTGCAGATCCAGTGATGACATTGACACTATCTGTAATGGTTATTTTATTAACGCATTACTATGGTATAAAAATCCGGGGCACCAAGGCATACTTAAAAACATTCGTAAGTCCCGTGCCGCTTATGTTGCCATTTAAAATTGTTGAAGAATTCACAAATACTTTAACATTAGGTCTTCGTTTATTCGGTAACATTTATGCAGGTGAAATCTTATTAGGTCTACTTATTGGACTGGCAACATCATCTGTATTCGGATTTTTCGGAGCAGCGATCCCGACACTTGCGTGGATGGGCTTCAAACTCTTTATCGGTACAATTCAAGTTTATGTATTTGTTATGTTAACAATGGTGTACATGTCTCATAAAGTGAGCGAGGACCATTAAATAAAACTATTATATTTTTTTACACATAAAAAGGAGGAAATTATTCATGGGAGCTTTAGCAGCAGCAATCGCAATTGGACTGGCAGCATTAGGTGCTGGTCTTGGTAACGGTATGATCGTAAGTAAAACAGTAGAGGGAATCGCTCGTCAGCCAGAACTAAGAGGACCGCTTCAAGGAACAATGTTTATCGGGGTAGCACTTGTTGAGGCGATTCCGATCATCGCAGCAGTTATCGCATTTATGGTAATTGGCGGCTAATTTTTCAGAAATATAATGGCGAAGTTTATCTCAGGGAGAATCTTCGCCATTCCTTTATGCAACAGTGTTCATTCTAAAAGGTATACGACGTTTCGTATGTAATAAATGAAATAGAGCAGGCAGCCCGGCTGAGCAGCAGCGGTATGCGCTCTATTTTAGAACAAGGTCTTAGCGAAAGGAGTGGAATTCGTGCATTCATATACTGATTTATTGATAGTTGGAGCCCAAATCGGCGGCTTGCAATGGGTAGACATGCTCGTTCAGCTATTTTTCTTCCTTGTACTTCTGGCATTATTGAAAAAGTTCGCCTGGGGTCCATTGATGAATATGATGGAAAAGCGTGAGCAATACGTAGCGAATGAAATCGAAGAAGCTGAAAAAAGCAGAGCTGATGCAGAAAAAGCTTCTAAAGAAGCAGCTGAGCAGCTTAATCAAGTGAGAGCGGAAGCTCAAAAAATGATTGAAGATGCAAAAGCAGCAGGCAGCAAGCAAGAAGAACAGATTATTGCAGCTGCGAAGAAAGAAGCAGAGCGTCTGAAAGAAGCTGCCCAGGCAGATATCCAAAACGAGAAAGAAAGAGCTATCCAAGCGCTGCAGGATAAAGTGGCGTCTCTATCTGTATTAATTGCCAGCAAAGTGATTGAGAAAGAATTAACGGAGCAGGATCAAGAGAAATTAATCAACGAATACATTAAAGAGGTAGGAGAAGAGCGATGAGTAATGTAGTAGTTGCTAAACGATACGCAGATGCTCTTTTCAGACTTGGAGTAGAACAGCAAAAATTAGAACAGCTTACAGCAGACTTTAAAGTCGTGCAGCCTGTTTTTAAGAATGATAAAAAATTAGCTAAATTCCTGACGCATCCAAAGATTGATAATGCAAAAAAGAAACAGCTGGTAGTTGAAGGTTTTCAAGGGGTGGACCCGATTGTATTGAATACACTTCAATTATTGGTGGATCGCCATCGAATATCGATCATTCCAACCATTATCGATGAATTCATTTCTTTAGTAAATGATGCAAAAGGAATGGCAGATGCTACAGTTTATTCGACAAGAAATTTAACGGATGATGAAAAGAGTCATTTAGCACGCTCTTTTGCTGTCCGATTAGGAAAAAGTGCAGTTCAACTTAACAATATCGTCGATCCGTCGATTTTAGGCGGAATCAAAATCAGAGTTGGAAATACGATTTATGACGGTACGGTAAAAGGGAAGCTAAATCGAATCTCCCGTAGTATTGTATCTGCTAATAAATGATGATAGGGGTGAAATGGTATGAGCATTAATGCTGAAGAAATCAGTACGCTGATAAAAAAGCAAATTGAAAATTTTGATTCAGACATAGAAGTTACTGATGTAGGAACAGTTATTGAAATCGGGGACGGGATTGCACGTGCACACGGACTTGATAATGCAATGGCTGGAGAGCTGCTTGAATTCTCTAATGGAGTAATGGGCCTGGCTCAGAACTTAGAGGAAAGCAATGTAGGTATCGTTATTCTTGGACCTTACGAGGAAATCAAAGAAGGTGACGAAGTTCGTCGTACAGGCCGTATCATGCAAGTACCGGCTGGAGAGGAACTTTTAGGCCGCGTGGTGAACCCGTTAGGTCAGCCAATCGATGGACAAGGCGCAATCGAAACGTCAAAAATGCGTCCAATCGAAGCACAGGCACCAGGTGTAATGGATCGTAAATCCGTTGATGAGCCATTACAAACAGGTATAAAAGCGATTGACGCGCTTGTACCAATCGGACGCGGACAGCGTGAGTTGATCATCGGTGACCGTCAGACTGGTAAAACAACGGTAGCAGTAGATACAATTTTGAACCAGGCAGATCAGGATATGATTTGTATCTATGTTGCCATCGGTCAAAAAGAATCCACTGTCCGTTCGACAGTAGAAACATTCCGTAAACATGGTGCATTAGATTACACAATCGTTGTATCTGCAGGTGCATCTGACCCGGCTCCATTATTATACTTATCACCATATGCTGGTGTAGCGATGGGGGAAGAGTTCATGTATAACGGCAAACACGTGCTTGTTGTTTATGATGATTTATCAAAACAGGCAGTTGCTTACCGTGAACTTTCTCTGTTACTTCGTCGTCCGCCAGGCCGTGAAGCATTCCCGGGGGATGTATTCTATCTGCATTCACGCTTATTAGAACGTGCAGCTAAACTAAGTGACGCAAAAGGCGGCGGTTCGTTAACAGCACTACCTTTTGTTGAAACACAAGCAGGAGATATCTCTGCGTATATCCCTACCAACGTTATCTCGATTACAGATGGTCAGATTTTCTTACAATCCGACTTATTCTTCTCAGGGGTACGTCCGGCGATTAACCCTGGTTTATCTGTATCCCGTGTAGGTGGATCCGCACAAATCAAAGCGATGAAAAAAGTTGCTGGTACGCTTCGTCTTGACCTGGCATCATTCCGTGAGCTGGAAGCATTCTCGCAATTCGGTTCTGATCTTGACAAAGCAACACAAGCGAAACTTAACCGCGGTCAACGTACAGTGGAAGTATTGAAGCAGGGTCTTCATAAACCAATGGGCGTTGAAAAACAGGTTGCGATTATCTATGCCTTAACAAGAGGTTTCTTAGATGATATTCCTGTGGAAGATATTCAGCGTTTTGAAGAAGAAATGAATATTTGGATCGAGCATAACCAAAATGATATTTTCACAACAATTCGCGAAACTGGTGCTCTTCCAGATGATAAAGAATTCAGCGGAGCAATTGAAAGCTTCAAAAATACATTCTTGCCATCTAATCAATAAGATGTCTGCGATAAAAGTAAAAGGACTGAATAGCGAATAACTTCGGTCCGCATTCCTTATAGGAAAGTGTGGTGAAAAGCTTGGCATCACTGAGAGATTTAAAAGGAAGAATTGACTCAACGAAGAAAACAAAACAAATCACAGGGGCAATGGAGCTTGTATCGGCATCTAAAATGTCTAAGGCAGAACAAAATGCCCGCGGATTTGTTCCATACGCAGAGAAGCTGCAGGAAGTAGTTAGCAGTATTGCAAATTCCAATACAGACTTACAGCATCCGATGCTTACGAAGCGGGAAGTGAAGAAAACAGGCTATCTGATCATCACTTCTGACCGTGGTTTAGTTGGAGCGTATAATAGTCATATTTTAAAAAACCTTATAAATAAAATTGAACAGAATCATTCCTCAAAAGATGAATATACCCTTATTGTGATTGGGAGAAAAGGATATGACTTTTGCCGTAAACGCGGACTTCCAGTTGCCCAGAGTATATTAGGAATGTCAGACCATCCTTCATTTGCAGATGTGAAAGACCTTGCTTCTGAAGCTGTGCAAATGTATGCTGATGAGGAAATTGATGAACTTCATATTATTTATAATCATTATGTAAGTGCGATTTCTCAAGTAGTCACAAATAAACAGCTTCTGCCGATTGAAAATATAGAAGAACAAAGCGCTTCTGCCTCTGATTATGAATTTGATCCGAATCAGGAGGAGATTCTGGAAGTACTTTTACCTCAATATGCAGAGAGCTTGATTTTTGGCGCATTACTTGACGGAAAAGCAAGTGAGCATGCTGCAAGTATGACAGCAATGCGCAGTGCAACAGATAATGCAAATGAATTGATTGGTGATTTAGAACTTTCATATAACCGTGCACGTCAAGCAGCGATTACCCAAGAGATTACCGAAATCGTCGGTGGTGTAGCAGCGCTTGAATAGGCACGCAGGTAAGTTAAGTTAGGAGGGGAACAGATGACGAAAGGACGCGTAACACAGCTGATGGGACCGGTCGTTGACGTACGTTTTGAAGATGGTCAGCTCCCAGCTATAAACAATGCATTAGTAGTACGCAGTAAACAGTCAGGTGAAGATTTAACGCTTGAAGTAGCCCTTCACCTTGGTGATCATAGTGTTCGTACAATTGCAATGTCCTCAACAGATGGTTTCCAGCGCGGAGCAGAAGTAGAAGATTTAGGTCGACCGATTTCTGTCCCTGTTGGAGATGTTACATTAGGACGAGTATTTAATATTTTAGGTGAAAAAATTGATTTAGATGAGCCGCTTCCAGCAGGCACCCGCTTAGATCCAATTCACCGGGAAGCACCGGATTTTGAGAATCTTTCTACAGAAACAGAGATCTTGGAAACAGGTATTAAAGTTGTAGACTTGCTTGCCCCATATATCAAGGGTGGTAAGATCGGTCTGTTTGGCGGAGCCGGTGTAGGTAAAACCGTATTAATTCAAGAATTAATCAATAACATTGCTCAAGAGCATGGCGGTATTTCTGTATTTGCGGGTGTTGGAGAACGTACCCGTGAAGGAAATGACCTTTACTATGAAATGAGCGACTCTGGAGTTATTGCAAAAACAGCGATGGTATTTGGTCAGATGAACGAGCCGCCTGGTGCCCGTATGCGTGTGGCATTGACAGGTCTTACGATGGCAGAATATTTCCGTGATGAACAAGGTCAGGACGTATTATTGTTTATTGATAATATCTTCCGTTTTACCCAAGCAGGTATGGAGGTATCCGCACTTCTTGGACGTATGCCTTCAGCCGTAGGTTACCAGCCGACACTTGCTACAGAAATGGGACGATTACAGGAGCGTATCACTTCAACGGATAAAGGTTCTGTAACATCAATTCAAGCAATTTATGTACCGGCCGATGACTATACTGATCCAGCGCCGGCAACTACTTTCGCTCACTTGGACGCAACGACAAACTTAGATCGTAAGCTTTCTGAGCAAGGTATCTATCCTGCCGTGGATCCATTAGCATCAACTTCTCGTGCACTTGACCCGGAAGTGGTTGGCGAGGAGCATTATCGTGTTGCGGTAGAAGTACAGCAAACACTTCAAAAATACCGTGAATTGCAGGATATTATTGCAATTCTTGGTATGGACGAGTTAAGTGATGAGGACAAGCTGGTAGTTTCCCGCGCACGCCGTATTCAATTCTTCTTATCGCAAAACTTCCACGTTGCTGAGCAGTTCACTGGGCAGCCTGGCTCGTACGTTCCGGTAAAAGAAACGGTTCAAGGCTTCAAAGAAATTCTTGAAGGAAAGTACGATGACCTTCCAGAAGATGCCTTCCGTCTTGTTGGACGTATCGAAGAAGTAGTTGAAAAAGCAAAAGCTTCGGAATAATAGACAGCAGAGGATGATTCATAAATGAAAGACCAATGTATCATCTTTATGGCTTCGAGGCCAGCTGTAGGAGGGGTAAACATTGAGTACATTAGAAGTAAGTGTCGTCACTCCTGAAGGTCCGATTCTGGAAGATAGCTTTGATATGGTTGTCTGTAAAGCGGAAACTGGTGAAATTGGAATTCTGCCAAAGCATATTCCGCTTGTCTCGCCACTGCAGATTAGTATTGTCCGCTTGAAGAAATCAGGCGATACGAAGCAGGTAACAATCAGCGGAGGCTTTATGGAAGTACAGCCTGATAAAGTAACTATCCTGGCACAGTCTGCGGAAACTGCTGATCATATCGACGTTTTGCGTGCAAAGCAAGCAAAAGAACGTGCAGAGAAACGTCTTCAGGATAAAAGCGATACAGTAGATAGATATCGTGCTGAACTTGCATTAAAACGGGCAATTAATCGTCTGGAAATCGCAAATTCATAATATAAGTTTTAAATAAATAAACTCCCTGCCTAAATGATGGATAGGGAGTTTATTTTATCGCAGTGTAACTGACTGCAGGACTCCCTCTGAATAAAATTGTTTTAAGAAGGGAGCAAACAGTTGAATAATAAATAATTCATATTGGCTGTTATCGATATCAAAAGTACTTCTTACTAAGGAAATAAAACGAAATATGTTATAATTTCCCGGGAAATGATGCATTGAAAATATTATTCCACAATATAAGACAAAAAATAAAAGTGGAATGGTATATATATATGAAAGTAAGAAATTAGAATTTTGTTTTCTTATAATAATGCCGAGATGATGATTGAAAAGAGTAATCAGCGAACGTTTTTAGTGGGGTGCGATTACTGACCACCGCCATAACCATTATAGCGGCAAATATAAATCCGACGATCATTTAAAAAATAATATTTCAGCATATAAAGAAAGGAGTTTGTTATGTTTTCAGCAGGACAATTAGCTTTGCTCAGTATCTTCTCCCATATCATGTTTATTTATCTGACTTGGAAAGTAGTTACTGCCATCCGGATTGAAACGATATTTAAAAAAGGAAGATCAGCAGAAGCAAGAGTGTTTCTTCTGTTTATTACGATTATGATTGGAACAGGTGTAAGCAGGTTCTTTCTTGATATATTGCAATGGTCTGGCGATTTAATATATCTTTTTTCTTCCATACATGTATTGATATAAAAACTTCTGTCAAAACTGAGATTAATAGATTTGATAGGAGGTTTTTTTATGTTTCATAAAATTCTTTTTCATTCTAATTTCCCTTTTACCCAAGCAAGCCCCCTTCAGGCATTCCAAAATCGAGGTCAGCGAAACAAACAGGCTATTTGTTTTTTGCTGCTTATTTGCTTTTTTGTTAACCAGGCCTTCAGCCAGCCTTATCAGGAGGATGAAATGCAGGACTTAGGTGCATTTGCGATGTCGAACAATTGGAATATCGACTTTTGGGAGGTAACGATGAAGGAACAGATGGCAGCAGAAGAGGCACAACATCTTGTTCAGCAGCTGGAAGCAACGTATACGCTACAGGAGGATAAGGATGAAAACCGGATAAAGTATACTTTTGAGAGTCGTCACAAAGAGGACCCCTTTTACGTAATATATAATGTGATTCTTCCTGTGGATAAGGAAGAGCCGGCAGAGGTAATTGTTGTTATGCATGGGACTGATTGGAATAACCAAATAAGCCAAAAGTATCAAAAAGAGAAAAGAGCTGTACAAAAGAATTATTTAACAAAAGAGACACAACTATATACTTGTCTATCTATACAAGATAGTGATATAATGAATCACGATGTAATTTTAAATGAAGCAGCGACATATTTTAATATAGAGCATATTTCGACTAAAAATGACAATATAGAAAATTCTAGGATTGAAAAAAGTACATACGGGTATACAAAAACATGGGAGCAGTTTTATTTCATGGAGAATGACCCAAAAAATGTGCAAATTACCACTGTTGCAGATCGTCAAGGGGAAAAGAGTTTTATGATAGGAACACCTATCCTAATCAATGAATATTAATAATAGGGAAATTAGATTCTGAAGGGGATTTATGACATGGAAAAAATCATCGTTGGTGGCGGACGAAAGTTAGAAGGCACTGTGCGTGTTGAAGGTGCTAAAAACGCAGTCCTGCCTGTACTTGCTGCTAGCTTAATAGCTAGTGAAGGAAAAAGTATTATTAAAGAAGTACCAGTATTAGCAGACGTATACACAATTAATGAAGTGCTTCGCAACTTAAATGCCAATGTGGAATTTGATTCAACAGAAAAAACAGTAATGATTGATGCTTCTGCTAAGCTGGAGACAGAAGCCCCGTTTGAATATGTAAGAAAAATGCGAGCATCCGTGCTTGTGCTGGGACCATTATTAGCCCGCTATGGACACGCAAAGGTAGCTATGCCTGGAGGATGTGCAATTGGATCACGTCCAATTGACTTACATTTAAAAGGTTTTGAAGCTATGGGAGCAGAGATTCACGTTGGTAATGGTTTTGTAGAAGCTAAATCAAATGGCCGCCTGCATGGCGCGAAAATTTATTTAGATATGCCAAGTGTTGGTGCTACAGAAAATATCATGATGGCCGCTGCATTAGCAGATGGAAAAACAGTGATTGAAAACGCAGCGAAAGAACCTGAAATCGTTGACTTAGCTAACTACTTAAATAAAATGGGCGCAAGAATCGTTGGAGCTGGTACTGAAACCATCCGTATCCACGGTGTGGAAAAGCTTTACGGAACAGAGCATATCATGATTCCAGATCGTATTGAAGCAGGAACATTTATGGTTGCAGCAGCAATTACAAAAGGAAATATATTAATTGAAAATGCTGTGCGTGAACATTTGAGTTCAGTGGTTTCGAAATTGGAAGAGATGAACGTGCAAGTGATTGATGAAGACGGCGGATTACGGGTTATTGGTTCTGATGCGACGCAATCTACAGATATAAAAACATTGCCGCATCCAGGTTTCCCGACAGATATGCAATCACAAATGATGGCATTGATGTTATGTGCGAAGGGAACCAGTGTTATCACTGAAACCGTATTTGAGAACCGTTTTATGCATGTAGAAGAATTTCGCCGTATGAATGCGAATATTAAAATTGAAGGCCGCAGTGTGATTATCGAAGGTCTTTCTAAATTACAGGGTGCAGAAGTGGCAGCGACAGATTTACGCGCAGCAGCAGCACTGATTTTAGCAGGACTTGTAAGTGACGGTTATACACGGGTTACAGAGCTGAAGCACTTAGATCGCGGATATGTTGATATCGTAGGAAAATTAGCGAATCTTGGCGCAGACATTAGACGCGTTGATGAAAATGGTGTCGTATTACAGCCATTAGGCGTAGAAGAAAATGTCGAATTAAGTGAATTTGTAACGGAATAATACTATCGCAATCCTTTCAAAAAAGATGTATCTCATGGAGATGCGTCTTTTTTATTTTTCTGTAATTAACCCCTATAACAAGCGACAGTTTTTGATAGGACGACTAATCGCAGCAACGGTTTTAATAGACCGAGTAATCGCAGGTCTCAATGTTATCAGGTTAATTAATTTTATTGAATATTATATTTGTTACAGTACATTTGCTACAGAAAAGTAGTAAAAAACTATTTAGCGGAAGAAAAACACGGAGACTCCTGGTCGACTAAGAACGGTCACGTCCTGTGCCAACGACCGGCACTAGGACGTCCTGTCCGTTGTGGGAAAGCGCGGAGGGAAGACCCCGCAGAAAAAAAGCGAACTTCTTTTTTTTCTACCCTCGGGGCATAAGTTCGACTTTAGCTCTGTCTGCGCCTGTCGGCTTGCCAATCACTAAGTCTTCTTTAGAGGAGGCTGAGCTCAAGCCCACGGAAGGCGTAGTGTTTTTCTGTAGCGGTAGCTAGAAGGTAAAAACCTTCATTTTAAAACATATAGGTACAAAGAATTATTTTTTCAAATCTTATTAAATAGATATGGTTAGTAACAAGTTACGTTAAATCAGCAGTCTATTCGTTTTTCGAAATAAAATGTTAGAAAATGAAATGAGTGATAATTCATTTTTTTTACAATATTTCTCTTCTCACTTTTCATGAAACATGCTATATTTGAGAAAATTACTAATATTTCGATTGGGTGATGAAAATGAAAATGTATATCTCTGTGGATATGGAAGGAATAACAGGACTTCCCGACGCCAGCTTTGTGGATTGGCGGAAACATAATTATGAAAGAGCCCGCAAAATAATGACGGATGAAGCAAATTACGTGATTCAAGCTGCCTTTGATGAAGGAGCAGAAGAAGTATTAGTGAACGACAGCCATTCCAAGATGAACAATTTACTTATTGATGAGATTCATCCGGATGCCTTATTAATAACGGGAGAGGTCAAGCCCTTTTCAATGATGCAAGGATTAAATGACAGCTATAGCGGTGTTTTCTTTGTAGGTTATCATGCAAGAGCAGGGCAGCGCGGGGTGATGTCACACTCAATGATACACGCTATCCGTAACTTTTATCTGAATGATCATTGTATCGGGGAGATGGGAATGAATGCATATCTTGCCGGATACTTTGGTGTACCTGTTTTATTTGTAGCAGGAGATGACCAGGCAGCGGCAGAAGCAGAGAAATTAATCCCGCATGTCACCACTGCTGTTGTAAAGGAAACAATCTCGAGATCCTCCGTAAAAAGTTTAACACCTAAAAAAGCAGGTCTGTTGCTTAAAGAAAAAGTAAAGCTCGCTCTGGATAACCGCAAGCTTGTATCCCCATTGATTCCTCCAGAAAATCCAGAGCTGACGATCGAATTTAATAACAGCGGACAGGCAGAATGGGCCAATTTAATGCCCGGCACGCTATGGATTCCCGGCACAACCAAAGTGCGCTTCCAGGCAAAAGATATGAAGGAAGCCTATCAAGCGATGCTGGTTATGACGGAACTGGCCATGCAGACAACATTTTCCTAAAGCTTCTAAACCACCTCTTAAAGTGTAATGAATACAAGAAACAAACATATTTATCATTAGTAACAAGCTGATTTATTCTTTTTAATTAACAGGTTCGTTTTTCTTTTCTTTATATACGGAATGTTTTTTTATAAAAAGATATGATAGTGAGGTGAAAGGTATGCTGAAATACATTTTTAAGCGCTTACTTATTATGATTGTTACACTATGGGTGATCATTACCCTTACTTTTGTATTAATGGTAAATATACCAGGATCTCCTTTTAACACAGATCAGTCATCAAATGCAACGGTACAGGCTAACCTGGAGGCGCATTATAATTTAGATCAGCCTTACTACATACAATATTTGCTTTACATTAAATCCATTGTCACCTTTGAATTCGGACCTTCTATCAAGCAGCCTAATCAGACAGTAAATGACCTTTTATCACGGGGTTTTCCCATTTCCTTTGAACTGGGAATCATCACGATTGCCCTGGCAGTCGTTTCCGGCGTATTGATTGGAATAATTGCAGCGCTGCGGCATAACGGCTTTCTTGATTATCTAACTATGGGGATTGCTGTTTTAGGCATCTCGATACCAAACTTTATTTTAGCTACGATTCTTATTCAGCAGCTGGCGGTAAATTTGGAAATATTTCCAGCAGCCACCTGGAGAAGCCCCGCTCACATGGTGCTTCCTATCCTTGCGCTTGCGACAGGCCCAATGGCAATTATTGCCCGTTTGACACGCTCTACAATGCTGGAGGTGCTGACACAGGATTATATTAAAATGGCAAAGGCAAAAGGACTGTCGCCTTGGAAGGTCATTTTCAAGCATGCGCTCCGGAACGCGTTAATGCCAGTTGTGACGATTATGGGAACCCTCTTTGCAGGGATCTTGACAGGAACCTTTGTGATTGAACAGATTTTTGCGATACCGGGAATGGGAAGATATTTTGTGGAAAGCATTAACCAGCGTGATTACCCGGTAATTATGGGGACCACTGTTTTTTACAGCGCTTTCTTGATTATTATGCTTTTCCTGGTGGACATTGTCTATGGAATACTTGATCCACGAATCAAGATGCATCAGAAAGGGGGCAGATCAAGATGAAACCAGAGAAAGAAATGGAGCATTTTGAGACACCGGCCGCTATCCCTGATGAATGGTTTTCGTGGAAAGAAAAGGATAAAGAAAAAATGGAGGAAGTGTCCCGTCCATCCTTATCGTATTGGCAGGATGCCTGGCGGCGTCTGGTGAAAAATAAGATGGCCATGCTTGGGCTGATCTTTCTCGTCTTACTGACGATTATGGCTATTTTCGGTCCGGTTATTTCTCCTTATGAAGTAAACAGACAAGACCTTCCGAATCAGTATCAGCCGCCTTCGATGGAGCATTGGTTTGGCACGGATAATGCAGGGAGAGATGTGTTTACACGGACGTGGTACGGCGCCCGTATTTCCTTATTTGTCGGTCTGGTAGCTGCCTTGATTGACGTCACCATCGGGATTATCTGGGGAGGAATCTCCGGTTACAAGGGCGGCCGTACGGATAATGTGATGATGCGTATGATTGAAGTGTTATATGGCTTGCCTTATCTATTAGTTGTTATTTTACTTTTAGTTGTACTCGGGCCGAGTCTTGGAACGATTATTTTGGCATTGACCATTACCGGCTGGGTAGGGATGGCCCGAATTGTGCGGGGACAGGTGCTGCAAATTAAAAACTATGAATTTGTCCTCGCTTCGAAATCATTTGGTACGAAAACATCGCGGATCATCCGGAAGAACCTCCTTCCGAATACGATGGGACCCATTATTGTTCAAATGACCTTAACCGTGCCGTCTGCAATATTTGCCGAAGCATTCTTAAGCTTTATCGGTCTTGGGATTCAAGCCCCGTTTGCCAGCTGGGGAGTGATGGCAAACGATTCATTAGGAGCGATTTTATCCGGAAACTGGTGGACTTTGTTCTTCCCGGCATTTTTTATCTCTTTTACGATGTTTGCCTTCAATGTCTTGGGGGACGGTCTGCAGGATGCACTTGATCCGAAATTAAGAAAGTAGGTGGGCAACTTGGAAAGAATACTCGAGGTAAACGACTTGCATGTGACCTTTACTACGTATGGAGGGACAGTCCAAGCTGTCCGGGGCGTCAGTTTTCACTTGGATAAAGGAGAAACCTTAGCAATCGTCGGGGAATCCGGCTGTGGAAAAAGTGTTACCTCCAATGCCATTATGCGGCTGATTCCGGATCCGCCGGGGAAAATCACGAAAGGCTCCGTTATTTTTAAAGGGCAGGATCTGGCAGCATATTCGGAGAAGAAAATGCGGTCCATCCGCGGAGTAGATATTTCAATGATTTTTCAAGATCCAATGACAGCACTTAATCCAACCTTAACCATTGGCACACAGCTGATGGAGGGGTTAAAGGAACATAAGAAAATATCGGGGACACAAGCGAAGGCAAAAGCGGTTGAAATGATGAACCTGGTCGGAATTCCTAACCCGGAGGAACGTTTAAAACAATATCCGCATCAGTTTAGCGGGGGAATGCGTCAGCGGATTGTGATTGCAATTGCTCTAATCTGTGATCCGGATTTGCTGATAGCGGATGAGCCGACGACTGCACTGGATGTGACCATTCAAGCACAGATTTTGGAATTGTTTGCAACCATCCAGGAGCGGACTGGGGTATCGATTATTTTGATTACGCATGACCTGGGCGTGGTCGCAAAGATAGCAGACCGCATTGTTGTGATGTATGCCGGGAAAATTATTGAATCCGGCAGCAAACGGGAAATATTCTACGAATCGAAGCATCCATACACACAAGGGCTGCTCCATTCTGTTCCCAGATTAGATGCCAAGGAAGAATTAAAGCCGATTGCTGGTACACCACCTGATTTATTCTCACCTCCAAAGGGATGTCCTTTTACAGCGCGATGTCCATTTGCGATGGAGGTGTGTGATAAAGTTTACCCCGCTCCAGAAAAAATCAGCGATACACATTATGTGGATTGCTGGCTGCAAGATGAGCGGGCCAAGCGGCTGTTAGCTGCAAATGTCTTACAAACTTAAAAAGGGGGCAAAACAATGAGTAGAAAGAAGCTTTTATGGGTACTCCTGGTACTTTTTACAGCATTTGTTCTCGCTGCATGTACAGCGGGCGAGGATGCAGGAGAGGAGCCGGATGATGCGGACACGGATACAGCAGAAGAAGCGGATGGCGAGGAGGGCGGAGAGGATGCCGCTGCAGAAGAAACGCCGGATCTGGATGGAAAGACATTATATATCAACAACGGTCAAGAGCCGACCTCCCTCGATCCATCCATTGGCTTTGATCAGGTATCTTGGGATCCTTTGAATAATCTGATGGAAGGGTTGACACGTCTGGATGAGAATTCAGAAGCAGCAGAAGGGGTGGCAGAGAGCTGGGATATTTCTGAGGATGGATTGACGTATACATTCCATTTGCGGGAGGATGCCAATTGGTCTAATGGAGACCCTGTGGTTGCAGAAGATTTTGTCTTTGCCTGGAAGCATATGCTGGACCCTGATACAGCTTCTGCTGCCGCATTTTTAGCTTACTACATTGAAGGCGGAGAAGAATACAACAGCGGGGAAGGTTCGGCCGATGATGTCAATGTCACAGCCATTGATGATAAGACATTGGAAGTTGTTTTAATTCAGCCGACTGGATTCTTCCTGGATTTGCTTACCAACCCGGCATTTTTCCCAATCAACCATCAGGTTGCTGAAGAAACGCCAGACTGGCATGCTGAAGCAGATACGTTTGTAGCAAATGGTCCATACATGTTAGATTCATGGGATCATGATAGTGAAATGATTTTTGCAAAGAATCCAGAATATTGGGATGCAGATGCTGTTAACCTGGATTATGTTCATTTTTCCATGGTTAACGATTCAAATACACAATACCAAATGTTCCAGACAGGCGAGCTGGATACAGCGAGCGTGCCTCCAGAGCTATCTGATGAATTGATAGATGGAGATAATGTATTTATCGGGGAATATGGCGGACTGGAATTCTTTCGTTTTAACCTGACAGAAGAACCGTTCCAAAATAAGAAAATCAGACAGGCGTTTTCATACGCTATTAACCGCGATGATATTGCGGAATACGTCGTTAAACAAGGGGTAGAGCCTGCATACGGTTTTGTATCACCTGGCTTTACCGCACCGGACGGAAACGATTTCCGTGAAGAAAACGGCGATTTAGTAGCATTTGATCCGGAACGTGCCCAAGAGCTGCTCGCAGAAGGAATGAAGGAAGAAGGCTATGATGAGCTGCCGCCGATTGTACTATCCTTTAATACCAGCGACACTATTCAAGCGATTGCAGAAGCCATGCAAAATATGTTGAGTGAAAACTTAGGCGTGGAGGTCACACTGGAGAACCAGGAATGGAATGTGTTTGCAGAAGCGCAGCAAAATCTGGAACTGCAATTCTCAAGAAGCTCATTTATCAATGATTATGCTGATCCAGTCAACTTCTTAGAAAGCTTTGTCTCAGATTCTTATATGAACCGTACCGGGTTTGAAAGTGAAGAATATGACGAGCTGATTCAAAAAGGTAAAAGCGAAACAGATGAAGAGCAGCGCTATGAATATCTATACGAAGCAGAAAGAATGCTGGCTGAAGAAATGATTGCCATGCCAATCCGCTACTATAACGTGGTTGTTCTGGAAGCAGATGGCGTGGAGGGAATCCTTCGCCACCCGGTAGGATACTTTGATTTGAAATACGCAGATAAGACGGAGTAAGGTACAGGGGAACTGCGGTAAACAGGATAGGCTCATTCATATATGAGCCTGTCTCTGTTTTTAGAAAACTTGGTTGTCACTAAGCCCTTAGGTGACAACCTTAGTTACACTTATGCAGTAAGAAAGTTTATACTTTCTTAACTGCCAAAAAAGGAGGATATATAGATGCTTTCTTATCGTTTGAAAACTGGGGACACCATCGGAATGATTGCGCCGGCCGGTCCTGTAAAAAAAGAAAAACTGGAGCAATCCTTCTCCTTTTTTGAAAATATGGGTTTAAGGATAAAGCTTGGACAGCATGTCTATGATCAATATGGCTATTTAGCAGGAAAGGATACCCATCGGTTAGCAGATTTTCATCAGATGGTTGCCGACCGGAACATCAAAGCGATCATTTTTGCCAGAGGCGGATACGGTACGGGGCGTTTCATTGATAAATTAGATATGGAATTAATCAAAAAAAATCCCAAAATTATCTGGGGATACAGCGATATTACATTTTTACATACAGCTATCCGGCAAGCAACAGGCCTGATTACGTTCCATGGCCCGATGCCGGCATCGGATATGGTGAAAAAAGACTTCGATACGCTTTCCAGTCAGCTGTTTAGACAGTTGTTCGGGCCGACCAATCTCATTTATTCGGAAAGCATTTCTCCGCTGACTGTCTATCGAGAAGGAGAAGCCACGGGCAGCATTGTCGGTGGAAATCTTTCTCTCCTGGTGCAGACAATCGGAACGCCCTATGAAATTGTAACAAAGGATAAGCTGCTGTTCATCGAGGATATTGGAGAGGAGCCGTATCGAGTTGACGGGATGATGAACCAGCTTCGTCTGGCTGGGAAACTAAAGGATGCTGCCGGTATCATTATTGGCGACTTTGCGGAAGCTGAACCGAAAGTCCAGCCAAGTCTGAGGATGGAGGAAGTCTGGAAACATTATTTTAGAAATTATACCAAGCCGGTTGTTGCCGGTTTCCGAATTGGCCACTGTTTTCCGCATTTCTCTATTCCTTTGGGGGCAAAAGCAACGTTATCCAGCAGAACGAAAACACTTCAGCTGTCGCCGGGAGTCCGTTAATGAAAGAGAGAATTACCCACATAGAAAGGGCTGTTTAGCATGAAGATTGTTGATTTGGAACTTTATCATAGCTCGATTCCATTGCATACCCCATTTAAAACAGCGTTGCGCACAGTAACCATTGCGGAAAGTATAGTTGTGAAAATAACCTGCGATAATGGCATCACTGGCTGGGGAGAAGCCCCGCCGACACATGTTATTACAGGGGAAAGCCTGGCGAGCATCCATTATGCAATGGATAAAGTGCTCCGTCCGGTTATAATCGATGCATCATTATGTTCTTATGCAGCTGTATTTGCCCGTTTAGAGAAAGCAATCACAGGCAATACAAGCGCCAAGGCTGCAGTGGATATGGCATTGTATGATTGTCTTGCTCAAGCAGCCGAACAGCCTTTATATCAATACCTGGGAGGCTATCGTTCGCAGATTGAAAATGATTATACGGTCAGCGTGAATGAGACGGAACTGATGGAGCAGGATGCAAAATTATATAAAGAGAATGGGTTTCGGATTTTAAAGGTGAAAGTAGGCAAGGACCCGGCAGAAAAAGATATAGAACGGGTAGCTGCTATCAGGAAAGCTGCAGGAGAGGATGTGCTGATACGGTTAGATGCCAACCAGGGCTGGACGGCGAAAGAGGCTGTGAAAGCTATTACACAAATGGAAGAGCTGGGATTAAATTTGGAATTGGTAGAGCAGCCTGTGCCGGCACATGATGTGCAGGCGCTCAAATATATTACCGAACGTACCACAACACCAATTATGGCTGACGAAGCGGTATTTTCCACACAGGATGCACGCCGTGTGCTGGAAATGGGGGCGGCAGATTTAATCAATATTAAATTGATGAAGTCCGGCGGAATCCATCAGGCTATAAAAATCGCGAACCTGGCTCAGGATTTTGGTGTCTCATGTATGGTCGGAAGCATGATAGAGACCAAGCTGGGCATTACCGCAGCAGCTCATTTTGCAGCCAGTCATCCGGCGGTGACCCGCTTTGATTTTGATGCGCCGCTGATGCTGTCCGATGATATTTTGGAAGGCGGTATCCAGTATCAGGGAAAGGGAAATCAAATTACGTTTTCAAATCAATCCGGACTCGGGATAAAATCAGTGAAGAAAGCTTATCTGCAAACAATCAAAAGGGAGGGGAGCTGGTAGAATGCAGCAGTTGTTGAAGGAGCTTCCGAAAACATTCCATGTAACAAATGTACAGGCTGCAACAATTTGGACCAATCCGCAGGCAGCCAGAGCAGAGGATAAAGATGGAACCTCCCATCCTACAGATATATTAAAATGGGTCAATTCCTTAACCTATGAGGAAAGCTTGGCACTATGTAATGAAAATCGCGTACAATCGCAAACGCTATATGGCGAGCCTGTTATCGTTTTAGAAGAAGAGGGAGACTGGGCGCATGTGATTGCTCCGTTCCAGCCGTCCAAAAAAGATTCCAGAGGCTATCCTGGATATATCCCTCTCCGGCAATTGACAAGCGTGGATAAAGAAGCATGGCTTCAGGATAAATATATTGTGGTGACGACAGACAATGCCTGGCTGGAAGACCCGGCGAAAGACACGCGCATCCAGCTGAGTTATTTAACGATACTGCCTTATTTAGGGGAGAGGGAAGCACATGTTTATGTACAAACACCATCCGGAAAGCAGCAGATCGCCAAAGAAAAAACAGTCACCGTGACAAAAGAGGACGGGATAAAACAGGGCAGCGGAGCAGATATTGTCACTGCAGCTCTTCCCTTCATCGGATTGGATTATTTCTGGGGAGGAATGAGCTCCTTCGGCTATGATTGTTCCGGTCTGGCCTATGCTGCACATAAAGCAAATGGTTACTGGATTGCCCGGGATGCGGGAGACCAGGCGAGGGCGGGAGAAGAAATTGCAATCGATGCCCTCAAGCCGGGAGATTTGCTTTTCTTTGCCTATCAGGAAGGGAAAGGAGCCATCCATCATGTCGGCATCTATAAAGGAAATGGAGAAATGCTGCATTCCCCGCAAACCGGAAAAGGGGTGGAAATCACGCCTTTAAAAGGGACCGAGTATGAAAAGGAGCTCTGCGCAGCAAGAAGATACTGGAGGTGAGGAGATGGAAGATAAAATCCTGGAAGTAAAAAATCTAGTGAAATACTTTGATGTCGGGAGGTCAGATATTTTAAAAGCTGTTAATGATGTATCTTTTCATATTTTTAAAGGGGAAACGTATGGGCTGGTTGGCGAATCCGGCTGCGGAAAATCTACCATCGGCCGCACGATTCTAGGATTATATGAAAAAACAAGCGGGGATGTTTGGTTTAATTATGAAAATGTCCATGGGTTGACGGAAAAGGAACAATTCGCTCTCTACCGCAAGATGCAGATGATTTTTCAGGACCCCTATGCTTCGCTGAATCCCCGGTCTACCATTAGGGAAATTATCTCTGAGCCGCTGGAGGTACATGGGGTTTTTAAGAAGAAAAAAGACCTGATGAACCGGATATATGAACTGTTGGAAGAGGTAGGGCTCAGCCGGGATCATGTGAACCGCTATCCACATGAGTTCAGCGGCGGACAGCGCCAGCGAATCGGAATTGCAAGAGCGCTCGCGCTAAACCCGGACTTTATTATTGCGGATGAGCCTATCTCTGCATTGGACGTTTCTGTGCAGGCGCAGGTCGTCAATCTGATGAAGCGGCTGCAGCAGGAAAAAGGGCTGACGTTCTTATTTATTGCCCATGACCTATCGATGGTAAAACAATTTTCAGACCGGATCGGCGTAATGTATCTAGGGAATTTAGTAGAGGAAACAAGCGGAGAAGCGCTCTATGAAAATCCATTGCATCCTTATACCAAAGCCCTGCTATCAGCTATCCCGATCCCTGATCCGGATATAGAAGAAAAGAGAGAGCGGATTATTTTAGAAGGCGAATTGCCAAGCCCTATCAACCCGCCCTCTGGCTGTGTATTTCGAACAAGATGCCCCATGGCAATGGAGATATGCAAGGACGTCAAGCCGGTATGGCAAGAGATAGATCCCGGGCATCGTGTAGCCTGTCACCTCTATGATAAAAATTATCAAGACAGCCTGACAACAGGACCGCAGCGGACAAAAGAAATTGTCGAAGAAGAAATTCAATCATAGCAGGAGGACCATAGAAACTCTTAACCGATAGAGACCCTCTATGGTTTTTTTGTGTATATCATAAAAGCGGAATTATTTGATAAGTGGAATAATAGAAACCTGTCCAAATTTCGTGCAAGATACGATGTTTTAATATAGGCGATGCTACAAATGTTTTTGGCTGAACGCCTGATCGCAACGGTTTTCGATGGGACGCGTAATGGTAGCAATGCTGTTAAGTTAATGAATTTTATTAATTTTGATACAGATAGTAATAAAACCTATCTAGCGTAGTGTTTTTCTGGGGTTGCGATTACTCACCCCACCAAAACCCGTCGCAGCGGCGTTTTAACCTGACAACATTATTAATCGCGGTCCGAGAATGTCACGCACAAAGCTTTTAATTCTTATTCCACAGGAACGCAAAACCTCCCCGCTGAATAAAGTTTCCATTCTAATTTTCCATTTGCATAACGCACTTCTCACTTTTTTTCTTAAGAAAAGGTCTATTTTGCCGGTAAAATGTATAAATTTAATAGTAGGCATGATAGACATAAACAGCTTATCAGTCTTAAGAAAAGGAGGAGGAACGTGTATAACAAAAAATATAAACGGAAAAATACAGCAGTTCATAAGAAAATGAAACAATTGAAGCAGAAAAACAGGATATCGAACCAGCCAATCCAGAAAATCGTACCTTTTTCTAACCGGAAATTAGTGCATTATAAACCTCAGCGCTCGTCTCCTTGGAAGCAGATAGTCATTACGGTTTTTATGGTTATGATGTTTTTTATTCTTGCTGTCCCGACAGTGGTTGTACAAATGACTAAGACAGAAAATCAAATTAGTGCAGGCTCGGAGATAGTAGCCAATGACGAAGAAAAGGAGAACGAAGAAGATGGGGCAGAAGAACTTCCAAAAGAGACAGCATCCAGCAGCGAGGCAGTAGAAGTTGGGGCTTCTCCATTTAATGTTTCTGTCATGCGCGTGAGTAATGAAGAAGTGGAAAATGTTCCGGTAGAGCAATATGTCGCTGGTGTGGTTTCTTCGGAGATGCCCGCAGAGTTTGAAATGGAGGCATTAAAAGCACAGGCGATTGCTGCTAGAACATTTACAGTCAACTTTTTATTAAATGGCGAGAAAAATGATAGCTATGACCTGACCGATTCGACACAGCATCAAGTATATAAAAGTGAACAAGAGCTGCAAGAACAATGGGGAGCAGAATATCATGAGAAAATGAACAAAATAAACCAGGCTGTGAAAGAGACAGAAGGGCAGATTATTACTTACAATAGTGCGCCGATTACAGCTTCCTTCTTTTCTACAAGCAATGGCTATACGGAAAATTCAGAGGATTATTGGGAAGGCGAGGTTGCCTATCTGCGCAGTGTAGAGAGTCCCTGGGATCAAGAATCACCGGAATTCTCCCAGCAGACAACGCTGACCGTTGCAGAAGTATCCGAGGCTTTAGAAATTCCGCTTCAGGACGATAAGGCAATCCCGATGGAAATCAACCATACAGACAGCGGCAGAGTAGCAGAAATAACCGTAGCCGGGACGGCATTTACCGGTCCGGAATTTCGCGATAAATTAGGCTTAAGATCGAGTGACTTTACCATTGAACAGAGTGACAGCCATTTGATTTTTACAACACAAGGCTATGGGCATGGTGTCGGCATGAGTCAATACGGAGCAAATGGCATGGCGGCAGAAGGTAAAAACTATGAAGAAATCATTCATCACTATTACACAGATGTTGAAATCAGCCAGATAGGTGAAATAGCACCAACCCTCGTTTCTAACTGAGACGGGGGATTTTTTATCAAAAAAATAGGGTAAGCCTATCAATGTCTTTTCTATTCATGTGCAAAAAACTGCTTCATATGGTTTGAGAATCAGATGCTTTTGAAGCTGCTGCGATGAAGCTTTTCCTTCTATCTTAAACCAGGATAAAAGCGAAATAACCTATCTATGAAAACCTCTGCATAAACTACTTATTATGAAAATCAAAAAAATTTTTTCATAGCCATGTATATAATTCTCTTTTTCTGCTCACAATGGTTGCAGAGGTGATGAAAATGAAAGAGGAATTCAAAGGCCCAAAAAATAAATGGAGCCAAATTTTCCGCAAGAAATGGTTTTTCCCAGCAATGTATTTAAGTATCGCAGCTGTTTTATTAGCAGCAGTCGTTTGGTATCAAAATGCAGGATCTGATGTTTCAGAACCGGCTGATCAAAGAAATGGAGAGGAAGAATATCTTCCAGTAATGAATGAAGAAGATTCCGTTCCGGTAGTTGACCAGCAGGAATTGGTAGGAATGCCGCTTGAAAACACAGATGAAGCAGAAATCGTAACTAAATTTTTTGACTACAACGCAGAACAAGAAGACAGAGAAAATGCACTTGTACTTTACAACAATCGTTACTATCAAAGTACAGGAGTAGATATCGCAGCAGCAGATGCAGAATCATTTGATGTTTTGGCTTCTATCAGCGGAACAGTAGAAGAAGTGAAGGAAGATCCGTTACTAGGCAACGTGGTTGTGTTATCTCATGGGGATGACTTAAAAACGTATTATGCTAGTCTTGAAGATGTGGCTGTCACTGTCAGTGATAAAGTGGCACAAGGAGACACGCTTGGAACAGCTGGTAAAAACTTGTTTGGTAAAGACAATGGAACACATTTACATTTTGAAATCCGTAAAGATGGCAAAGAAGTAAATCCGGAAAGCTATTTTGAGCAGCCGGCATCCAGCATTGCCGTAGAAGAAAGTGCGGAAGAGGATGAAGCAGTAAGCGATGAGCCGACTTCAGGAGAAGATGTAACAGAGCCTGAAGAGGGTGCAGAAGATGAAGAAGATACGGAACAAGAAGAAGTACCAAGTGAAGACGAAGAAGCAGATGAAGAAATCGATGTAGAGTTGGAAAATTCAGAAGAATAATTTGAAATGCTTGGGAAAACCAAAAATCCGGTGATGAATCCTTCATTGCCGGTTTTTTTATTGGTTTTTTTAACGTCCCCTAAAGCAATGCAGGAACGAACTTTTGAAAATACATCTTGTCCCCCGGATTATTTGTACAAATCTTAAGCATAAAGGAACGTTTTTTTTAATATGATGATATTACAAACCATGCAATCGAACTGTCTGAGGTGAAAAGACATGTGATTTAGAAGTATCCTTCATCTAAAGTGGAACCCTTTTTTTATATACCAATGACTACATAAAAATAGTCAACCGCTTATTATAGTATGTGTTCAAAAAAGTGCAATGAAAAGGACCGAGTCGGCTAAAAACGCAACGTTAGCGGAAAAGCAAGCTAACGTAGAAATTCGATGTGTCATTTTCAGTGGATTTTTTGAACATCCTTTTATAAGTCCTATCCCAAAACATACACCCTGTCCAAACGACACCTCGGAATTACAACTTAGGGGGGCGAACGGTGTGCATGATTACATCAAAGAAAGGACAATTAAAATAGGGAGGCATGTTGTAGAAACGAGAAAAACAGTCCGCACCATTGCAAAAGAATTTGGCGTATCCAAAAGTACGGTCCATAAGGACTTGACAGAGCGCCTGCCGGAAATCAATCCCAAATTAGCATTGGAAGTAAAAGAAATCTTAGAGTATCATAAAGCAATCCGACATTTGCGCGGGGGAGAAGCAACAAGAAAGAAGTATAAAACGCCAAAAGACGAGGCACCATTAACAGAAGCAAAAATCACACAAACATTCCTATCTTCCTCCAGCAGGCCAAAAGCACAAGGAAGCTAGGAAAATAGAGACAATCCAATTTTTAGCAAAAAGTTGGATTGTTTTTTGTTGCCATTTCTTTGTACAAAGGAGAATCACGAATAGATCAAGGATGATTCCTATTAATGCAAATTAGGAGAAGATTTTATTTAAATTAAATTATCAAATAACTTATTGACTGAACGAATGTTAGGTAATATAATAATCTAACAATCGTTAGGTGGTGAGGAATTGCAAAAAAAGTTAATTGATGCAGCACTAAAACAATATGCTTTAAATGGGTATCATGGCGCAACAATGAGGAAAATAGCCAATGAAGTTGGTATTAAACCGGCATCTATTTATTTTTTCTACAAAAATAAAGAAGATTTGTTTATCGTGGCATTCAAGCAATTTTTGGATAACCATTTTGATAAAATGAAAAGTATTTTGAATGAGAAGCGAGAGGAGCCTGTTCAGAAGATTTTTTCTGCCATGTTTGAAGGGATTGCAGACCACCATAAAGGAGATATGGAAGGAACGGATGCTTATATTTCATTGGTAACTTCTCCAATACCGGGAATCTCGCAGTATTTGTATGACCATATGAAGCGATATAATGAATGGCTTGTCGCATCCTTAGATTCGATACTAAGAGATAGTTATCCGAAGATGCAGGCTGATGAAATTGACAGAATTATTAAGCAGTTCGTTTTGATAGGTAACGGCGTCTTTTGGGGGATTAAATTATACGACGGGGCTGATTTTGAAGAGCAGATTATACTGGCAAGTCAGTTGATGCAATCATTATTAGAGGAATTGCATTTTAAATACATGTAAACAGCGTTATTTTAATCAGTGCAAGGAGCCGCAATGCTTTTTGAGAGAACGAGTAATTGCAACAACGGTTTTAATAGACCGAGTAATCGCAGGTCTCAATGCTGTCAGAGGCATGAATGATGAAATATCAAGCGAAGTATATACCGAGTTTTCTAAAAAATAAGTTATTAACTCAACTTTCGCACCTAAGAATAAGCAAATATATCTTGCTATTCCAAGATGAACATGTTCTTCATTACCATGCTTGCATTTTGGTGAAATATCCGGCCTTTTTGGACTTGATGATGGTGCATAGCTCCGCTCCGGCCAACCACTCCGCTTTCCGACGTACAAATGTTTTCGATGGGACGAGTAATCGCAGTCCCAGGACGTACTAGTGCAGACGTTGCAACAACTCTTTTCGATGGGGTGAGTAATCGCAACCCCAGGACGTTGCGGTCTTAGTCTGCCATGGGGACGGCTTCAGCTAACTTGAAAAGAAAACCGCTTTTCAAGTGGGTCTTCAGCTCGCCCTGCGATGCACAAATGTTTTCGATGGGGCGAGTAATCGCAGTCCCAGGACGTGCAAGTGCAGGCGTTGTGACAACGCTTTTCGATGGGGTGAGTAATCGCAACCCCAGGAGTCACGGGTTTAGCCTGCCAACCACTTAGGAGTCTGCGTGGTTGGCCTGCGCTCTGATAGGATTCTACAGCGAATGAAAGAAATATCATCTCAATGAGCTAGACGAAATAGCAGCTTTTTCCTGAACAACCCAATCATAACAGCATGAAATGACGAAGGAGGAATAAACAATGGGGAATAAAACCAATATTGGAGATGATTATTCACTATCCAGAGTACCCAGATCGGCAAGGCAGTCTCTTTGGAGTATTACGATTATTAGAGTAGGAGCATTAGCAACCATTTCCCAATTTATTTTAGGTGCATCGCTAGGTTATGGAATGACATTTTGGCAAGCTTTTTGGGCAACGATGCTGGGAAGTGTTATTTTACAGGTTATCAGCTTTCTTTTAGGATATGCAGGTGCTAAAGAAGGTCTTTCCACCAGTTTACTTTCAAGATGGACAGGGTTCGGCAGATACGGATCGAGCATTATCGGCGGCGTGATTGCTATTTCCTGTATCGGGTGGTTCGGGGTTCAAAACTCTGTGTTTGCCGATGGTCTGGTTCAGGCTACCGGGGGAGCACTTCCGCATGCAGCTGCTGCTACGATTACAGGATTAGGAGTTACAGTACTCGTTATCTTCGGTTTTAAATTATTGAGTATCACAGCTACAATTACAGTGCCATTATTCCTGTTAGCAATGGCTGTGGGCGTTTATTATGTATTTAGTGAGCATTCTATTAATGGATTATTCTCTGCAGCTCCGGCTGGTGACCCTTTAACAATGGGGGCAGCTGCTACAATGGTTGCAGGCGGATTTATCATTGGAGCTGTTATTACACCAGATTTCACCCGATTTGCTAAAAGTGGTAAAGATGTATTCTGGATGGCTACCATCGGGGTACTGATTGGGGAACTTGGAATCAATATGATAGCTGTATTGATGGCACTTGCTGCCCGGACGAATGATGTAGTGAGTATTATGGTACAAGCATCCGGCTGGCTTGGAGCATTTGCTGTTGTTTTATCTACAGTTAAAATTAATAATTTGAATCTGTATTCTTCGTCTCTCGGCTTTACAAATATTTTTGATTCCGTATTTAAAATAAAGCTTAACCGTGCAAAGGTTACATTAGTGATTGGTATTATTGGAACGGTGCTTTCCGTGCTTGGAATGCTGGATTATTTTGTTGATTTCTTAGTATTCCTCGGCGTACTTGTTCCGCCAATTGCGGGAATTATGGTGGTAGAGTACTTTATTTTAAAAACACACCGTAAAAGTTTGTATGAATCCAGAGAACAAGGGACGCTGCCCACAGATGTTGAAAAAATGCATCCTGTTACACTGATTGCCTGGGCAGCAGGTTTTGCTGCAGGGTATATCCTCACAATTGGTATTCCATCCATTAACTCGCTATTGATTAGCGGAATCGTTTATTATATCGGGTCCCTTATCTTTAGAAAAAAGAAATAATACAAATCAAATCTTATATTCTGGAAACATGGAGGCTTAAAAAAATGAGAAAAATAGGCAAACAAGAAATTGAAGATATCGCTGTTGGTGCAGCACTGCTTGGAACAGGCGGAGGCGGAGATCCATATATCGGAAAGCTGATGGCGCTGCAGGCAATCGAAGAAAATGGACCAGTAACTTTATTGGATATAGATGAAGTTCCAGAGGATGCTTTAGTTGTTCCCTCTTCCATGATGGGGGCTCCAACGGTCATGCTTGAAAAAGTTCCCAGTGGAGAAGAAGCGATCGAGGTTTTTGGGAAACTGGAAGAATTTCTTGGGGAAGACATTTATGCAACTTTTCCGATTGAAGCGGGAGGAGTAAACTCCATGCTGCCTTTTGCGCTCGCTGCAAGACGGGGATTGCCTGTTATTGATGCAGATGGAATGGGAAGAGCATTTCCTGAACTGCAGATGGTTACATTCTATTTAGATGGTATCCAGGCTACTCCGGCAGTAATCGGCGATGAAAAAGGGAATACAGCGCTGTTATCCACGATTGATAACGTCTGGACAGAACGCATTGCCCGCGCCTCTGCCATTCAAATGGGCGGCTCTGTAATGAATGCCATGTATTCCATGCGAGGTAAAAATCTAAAAGATAGCGGAATTGCCGGTATTTTAAAGTTGGAAGAGGAAATTGGAAAAACCATTCGCCTTGCTAAAGCAAATAATGTCAATGCGATTCAGGAAGTTTTGAAAACAGTGGGCGGGTTTGAATTATTCCGTGGAAAAGTAACAGATATCGATCGGAAAACAGAAACTGGTTTTGCGAGAGGTACAGCATCCTTTGAAGGAATCGGTGACTATAAAGAAGAAACGCTTCAGCTTCGTTTTCAAAATGAGCATCTTCTTGCTCAAACAGATCGGCGATTGCTTTGTGTGACACCGGATTTAATTGCCGTACTGGATGCAGAAACAGGTTTGCCAATTACTACAGAAGGAATCCGTTATGGTTCCAGATGTGTCGTTATTGGTATACCATGCCATGAAAAATGGAGAACGGAAAAAGGGATTGCAACAGTCGGACCCAAATATTTTGGCTACGATGTCGAATATACGCCGGTGGAAGAATTAGTTCGTAAAGGAGAGACGGAATAATGAGTACGTATCGTATTGGAATTGACGTAGGCGGAACACATACGGATGCTGTTTTGCTGGATCAGGATAATCAAGTGATTTCCGAAACAAAATCATCCACAACAGAGGACGTAGAAACTGGAATTTATACAGCGATGCATGAAGTGATTACAAAAGCAAATGTGTCTCCTGAACATATCCGTTATGCCATGCTTGGGACAACGCATTGTACAAACGCTATTGTAGAGCGGAAAGGGTTAAACAACATTGCTGCTGTTCGTATTGGCGCCCCGGCTACATTGGCAGTGAAACCGCTGGTAGGCGTGCCGGATGACCTTCGTGCGGCGCTTGGAAAGCATGTTTACCTTGTACGTGGCGGACATGAATTTGATGGCAGGGAAATCGTTGATTTAGATGAAGCACATTTATACAAAATTGCCAATGAAGTAAAAGGAGAGGTAGATTCTATTGCAATCACTTCTGTTTTTTCTCCTGTATCTACCGACCATGAGGAGAGAGCAAAGAAAATATTTCAAGAAGTATTAGGAGAAGACGTGGCCATTTCATTATCTGCTGAAATTGGTTCTGTCGGTCTGCTGGAACGTGAAAATGCAACAATCTTGAATGCTTCCGTAATCCGTGTAGCGAAAACAGCTGCAGACGGGTTTATCAATGCGTTAAAAAGTGAAAATATTGATGCAAAAGTATTTTTTGGACAAAATGACGGAACATTAATGTCTGTTGATTACGCGGTTCGTTACCCGATATTTACAGTTGCCTGTGGTCCGACAAACTCTTTACGCGGCGCTTCCTATTTAGGGAACCTGTCTGATGCTATTGTTGTAGATGTTGGCGGTACAACCTCAGATGTTGGTGTGTTAATTCATTCTTTTCCGCGGGAATCTTCTCTGGAAGTAGAAATTGGAGGAGCAAGAACGAATTTCCGTATGCCTGACTTAATTTCTATCGGACTCGGCGGAGGAACAATTATCCATGCAGAAGAAAACGAAGCATTTTCAATTGGTCCGGACAGCGTCGGGTACCGTTTGCCTGAGAAAGCAATGATTTTCGGCGGTGATACACTGACAACAACAGATGTAGCAGTAGCGCTTGGTAAAGTTGATTTAGGTGATGCATCCAAAGTGGCTCATCTGGATAAGTCATGGCTGAATAAAGTTTATGAGAAGATGGTGGAGCTTGTAGAAGAGGCTATTGACAAAATGAAGACAACCGCGGATCCCATTCCTGTTATTCTTGTCGGCGGCGGGAGTATTTTATTACCAACTGAATTAAAAGGGGCTTCACGCGTCCTCCGACCAGAACACTCCGGTGTTGCTAATGCCATTGGTTCAGCGATTTCTCAGGTCAGCGGACAAGTAGAAAGAATCTACTTATTAGATGAGGTAGGACGGGAGCATGCACTGGAATCGGCAAAATCGGAGGCAAAAGCAACAGCAGTAAATGCAGGTGCAGATCCGGAGACTCTTGTGATTGTTGATGTAGAGGACGTTCCTTTAGCTTATCTCCCGGGAAATGCCACACGGGTTAGAGTGAAAGCAGCCGGAGAACTGCAGCGGAACGCATAGCCTAAAAAAATACAAAGAAGTGTTCAGGCAAAGTTGACATAGGAAATATCATGTCAACTTTGCCTTTTTAATTACTCCACTTTCACATTTTAAAGTAGTTTGTCCTCTGGATATTTTGGTGAAGCGCCTTAAAAAAATAAAAAAATCTTATTTTCATACAGTTAATTACCGGGTTTTGTGGTAAAATAGTATACTAGTAGCATTTTGTCTTAGGACGGTGCAAGATAGTAACGCTAGGAGGATTTAGATTCATGTTTTCCAGAGATATTGGGATTGATCTTGGTACCGCAAATGTGTTGATACATGTAAAAGGAAAAGGAATAGTTTTAAATGAACCATCTGTCGTTGCCATGGATCGAAATACGAACCGTGTGCTTGAAGTTGGAGAAGAAGCCCGCCGTATGGTTGGACGTACACCGGGTAATATAGAGGCGCTGCGCCCGTTAAAGGACGGCGTTATTGCTGATTTTGATGTCACAGAAGCCATGTTAAGATATTTTATAAATAAAATTAATGTCAAAGGTGTTTTGTCAAAGCCGAGAATGCTTATTTGCTGCCCGACAAACATAACGAAAGTGGAACAAAAAGCCATTAAAGAAGCAGCAGAGAAGTCAGGCGGAAAGCGCATATACTTAGAAGAAGAGCCTAAAGTAGCTGCGATTGGCGCTGGAATGGATATTTATCAGCCAAGCGGAAACATGGTAGTAGATATCGGCGGCGGAACAACCGATGTAGCCGTGTTGTCCATGGGCGGCATTGTTACTTCGCAATCCGTTAAAATGGCTGGAGATAAGTTTGACTGGGATATTCTGCAATATATTAAAAAGGAATACAAACTGCTTATTGGTGAACGTACTGCAGAAGATATTAAAATCAATGTCGCTACGGTGTTCCCTGAATCACGTAAAGAATCCATGGATATCAGAGGCCGGGATATGGTATCTGGCTTACCGAGAACGATAACGATTGAATCAGAGGAAATTTCACAGGCGTTGATGGAATCTGTAGCACTTATTGTTCAGGCAGCTAAAGCAGTTCTGGAACAGACACCTCCCGAATTATCCGCAGATATCATTGACCGGGGCGTTATCCTGACTGGAGGCGGCGCACTGCTTCATGGAATTGACCAATTATTGGCGGAAGAATTAAAGGTTCCTATCTTTGTTGCAGAGGATCCGATGGATTGTGTTGCAAAGGGAACGGGAATCATGCTTGAAAATATTGATAAGCTTGAAAAAAGAAGTGTAAACTAATCATTAATAGAAGCTGGCAGAATGTGTTGCTTATTTTATTACCCTGCCAGCTCTAATCTTTTACATACAGAGGAGGAAGCTTTGTGTTAAGAGGTTTATATGGAGCGGCAAGTGGTATGATAACGCAGCAGCGGCAGCAGGAAGCATTGTCTAATAATATTGCCAATGCAAATACGCCAGGATACAAAGCCGATCAAACGGCAATTCGTGCTTTTCCGGAATTATTGATACAGCAAAGCGGCGGGAACACCATCCCGACCACGCAAGGAGGTTTCAATATTCCTTTATCCCGTCAATTGGGCGGTATGAATACAGGCGTATATGTTCAAGAAACGATTCCTCATTTTGCGCAAGGGGATATCAACGAATCGGGACTGCCGACAGATGTTGCGATCGAGCAGGGAAATGTTCCAGATGAAAATGGGGCTATCTTCTTTGCCGTTCAAAATGAAGATGGAGATGTACGTTATACGCGAAATGGTAATTTTACGATTGACGCAGAAGGTTTCCTTGTGACGAATCAGGGATACTATGTTTTAGATGAAGACGGGAATAACATTCAGACAGACGGAACGATAGAGACTATTACCCCAGAGGGCGTTATTCCGACAGCTGGCGGCGATGTGACAATTGGTATGCAGTATGCAGCGGATGCAAACACGCTGACGAAAGAAGGAAATGATCTTTTTGAAGGGGATGCAGAGGCTGTGCCGGCAGATGCAGCGTATGTATTGCACCAGGGGGCATTAGAACAATCGAATGTCAATACCGAACAAGCCATGACGGATATGATGAATGCTTATCGGTTATTTGAGAGTAATCAGCGCGTTTTACGGGTATATGATGAGAGTCTCGGAAAAGCTGTTACAGAAGTTGGTCGATTAGGATAGGGGGGAATTGAACATGTCACGTATTATGAATCAATCAGCAGTAACCATGAACCAAATCCAGCACAAGCTTGATGTTATTGGCAATAATATTTCCAATAGCAACACAACTGGATATAAAAACAGACAAGTTGAATTTTCTTCCTTACTAAGCCAGCAAATTGATAATTTGAATGCTCCGGAAAATGCAGAAGGCAGACTGACTCCCGATGGAATACGTGTGGGAGCAGGGGCGGGGTTAGGTGCTATTAACCTGAACCAGCTGCAGGGAAGCATGATAGAGACAGATCGCAGCTTAGATGCTGCATTAACGGAAGAGAATATGTTTTTTCAAGTGAACCGCGTAGAAAATGGGCAGCAGGATACAGTCTATACGAGAGACGGTTCCTTTTTCCTTTCTCCAGTTGAAGGAGGGGGCGTTGCCTTGACAACTTCCGATGGTCACCCTATTATCGGGACAGAGGGACCGATTGAAATCCAAGACGGGTTTGATGCCATTGAATTAAATGATCAAGGTCAATTGGTGGTCACCAGAGACGGTGAACAGACGGCAGAAGCTGAATTGGCTGTTGTGGAAGCTGTACGGCCCAGCGCTTTGGAAGCAGAAGGAGATAATTTCTTTACTGTTTCAGGAGCAGCGGATATAGACGAAATCATACAAGCATATGCTGGTGAGGGTGCTGTAATCCATCCGCAGTCATTGGAGCAATCAAATGTGGACATGTCGCAGCAGATGACAGATATGATGGCAGCCCAGCGGCTTTATCAATTTAATTCACGTTCCATCACCATGGGCGATCAAATGCTTGGGTTAGTGAATACCATTCGTTCCTGATTCAGGTTGAGACGATGGCAGTTACATACCGTTAGTGTTCAAGAAGGATGCGTTGTTTGATTGCTCTTTTTGAACATCCATTTGTAAGGAGTTACCGAAATGACGAATAATCCATCTTCACAGAATACCTCACAGGAAGCTGAGCAAGAGACAGCAGCTGGTGAGGAACAAGCAGTACAACAGGATATTTCTAGAAAAACAGATAAAAAAGAAAAACAGCAGCGTAAACGTGAGGAGAAACGCAGCAGACCGCGTTTGCGTATTTTTCCGATTTGGCTGCGTATCATTGTTATCACAATTTTTGCTGCAGCAGCCTTCATCATTGGCCTAATGATTGGTTTTGCTGTACTTGGCGACGGATCTCCATTAGATGTTCTGCGCCTAGAGACCTGGCAGCATATTATCGACATTGTAAATAAAACAGAGTAAAACATATTCGAGGATGGACGAATATGTTTTTGCTATAGTTTAAATAGGTACGTTAAGCAAATTATTACTAAAACTGAATTTGTGCACAGATAAGAAAAAACAAGAACACTACTTGCTCTTTAAATCATCGGTGTTCTTGCCAAGAAGATCTCCGCTACGACGGTTTTCGATGGAGCGAGTAATGCCAGCATTGTTATCAGGTTAATGAATTTTTAAATGTGATATTTGATACAACTAGATAGCCATTTGTTTTCTTATAACATTGACGAAATGATGATTGAGAACAGAGACTAGCGAATGCTTTTTGATGGGACGAGTAATCGCAATGGTTTTCGGTGGGGCGAGTAACCGCAGTCCCAGTCCCAGAAGAAAAACATGGAGACTCCTGGTCGGCTAAGAACGGTCACGTCCTGTGACCAACGACCGACACTAGGACGTCCTGTCCGTCGTGGGAAAGCGCGGAGGGAAGACCCCGCAGAAAAAAAGCGAACTTCTTTTTTTCTACCCTCGGGGCATAAGTGCGACTTTAGCTCTGTCTGCGCCTGTCGGCTTGCCAATCGCTAAGTCTTTCTTAAAGGAGATGAGCTCGGGGCCCATGGAAAGCGTAGTGTTTTTCTGTAGCGGCAACTATTAATATTAATTTATATAGCGTAGTGTTTTTCCAGAGCGGCTGTTTTCAGCTATTTTATTAACATTCTTATTTTAAAAAAGGAGTCGAAAAAATATGGATATTCAACAAATCAAAGAAGTTCTTCCGCACCGTTATCCGTTTTTATTAGTGGATCAGGTGAAGGACATAGAAGAAGGCAAAAAAGTGATAGCCATCAAAAATGTCACAGCAAATGAACCATTTTTCCCCGGCCATTTCCCAGATTACCCGGTAATGCCTGGAGTTCTTATTTTAGAAGCATTGGCACAAACAGGCGCGATCGCTGTTTTAGGCATCGAAGAAAACAAAGGGAAAATCGGCTTTTTAGCAGGCGTGGATAAATGCCGCTTCAAACGTCAGGTGAAGCCAGGAGATCAGCTGGAGCTGGTGGTTGAGATTATTCGCATGAAGGGGCCAATCGGCAAAGGAAAAGGCGTTGCGACGGTTAACGGTGAGGTTGCATGTGAAGCAGAAATTACATTTGCAATCAAATAAAGGATTCGTCAGCAATATGTAATAAATTTCCTAAATGATTATGAATAAGAAATGTATGATTCCTCTTTTCTGGGTTAACCTAATTTCGAGCAATAGGTTAATATAGAAGGGAGGAATTTTTTATGAAAAAAGTATTATTAAAAGTTGGTGCTTCTGCTCTTGCTCTTACGCTGGTAACTGGATGCGGTACATCCAATAATGAAGAGCCGGCAGATGATAACCCGACCATTGATCATGAAGAAAGAGAAGATGAATTTAACGGTAACGACGATAATCGTAATGATGATCCCATGGATGAAGACAACTTTGACGAGAGAGAAGAAGACATGCCTCGTAATAACGAATAAGCCGCTCTAAATAATAAAGAAGAAGGCAATGACTTTTTGGTTATCCTCTTACAGTGAGAAGAGAAATAAAAATTCTCTCACGCTGATAGGAGTAAATCCCCCACGTCCATTACCTTCTTCTTATTATTTTTTAAGAAATGATGAAGCCTGCTTAATGAACATATTCTTCACTTTCCGTCACATCATCGGAAGTAAGACCGGATAATACATGAACACGTAAAATATAGCCGGCCAGCTTTTGTTCCTCATTCACTACAGCTAAAGGAAAGCTGGACTCCAATGCTTTCGGGATTAAATCATTGATATATTCATCTCCTGCGACAACCGTAATATCTTTCTTGATCAGATCGCTTAATTGTTTATGCTCTTTGATTCCCTGTATCGCATCATCAATCGTCACAATCCCTTGAAGCCGTCTGGAGCGGTCTACGACAAATACGCTGGAGATGCCATTTTCGCGCATTTCTTTGACAGCCACATTGATTCCATCCTTGATGGAAACAAGCGCATTCGGCTTGGTCATAATATGACTTGCCTGAAATACCTTGGAACGGTCGATATCTTTAATAAACTCAGAAATATAGTCATTGGCGGGGCTGGCGATAATCTCTTCAGGAGTCCCGACCTGCTCCACATGTCCATCCTTCATCACAGCTACGCGATCGCCGATTCGAAAGGCTTCATTCACATCGTGCGTAATAAAAATAATCGTCTTTTGCAGCCGTTCTTGAATGTCTAACAGCTCCAGCTGCATTTCCCGGCGAATCAGCGGGTCAAGTGCACTGAAAGGCTCATCCATTAATAAAATATCCGGGTCATTGGTGAGTGCTCTTGCTAAGCCGACACGCTGCTGCATACCGCCGGATAATTCATCCGGATATTTATCCTCATAGCCCTTTAACCCTACTGTTTCAATATTTTGCATTGCAATTTCCCTGCGTTTTTCTTTTGGGACATTCCGAATTTCTAATCCATACTCGACATTTGCCAAAATCGTCCGGTGGCTGAAGAGACCAAAGTGCTGGAAAACCATCGCAATTTTTTCCTGACGGACTTTTTTTAATTCGTCCCGGCTGCATTTGGTAATATCCTGCCCGTCAATCAGAATCGAACCGTCTGTCGGTTTATTCAGAAGGTTGAAGCAGCGGATTAAGGTGGATTTCCCGCTTCCCGACAGCCCCATGATAACGAAGACCTCTCCCTTTTGAATGTCAAAGGTTGCATCATAGACACCAACCGTATGATTTGTTTTCTTCAAAATTTCTTCCTTCGATAATCCTTCTTTGATCATAGGGATGACAGATTTCGGTTTGGAACCAAATATTTTAGAAACATTTTTTACTTGTATTTGTACAGACATTATTGATTACCTCCACGACGTTGTACTTTTTCTGCGATACCATTGGTAATACGATCAATAATAATCGCCAGAAATACGATACTGATACCAGCTTCAAAGCCGAGCGCAATATCGATCCGGTTAATCGATACCAGCACCTGCTCGCCCAGACCGGAAGCACCGACCATGGATGCAATAACAACCATGGCTAATGCCATCATGGTCGTCTGGTTGACACCGGCCATAATTGTCGGCAATGCTTGCGGCAGCTGAACTTTGGATAAGGTCTGCCATCTGGAAGAGCCAAACGAATGCGCTGACTCCACAACCTCTTTATCCACACCGCGGATAGCCAGGTCGGTTAAACGGATGACCGGCGGCAGGGAATAAATTAATGTAGCGAAGATAGCAGAAACATTACCCAGACCAAAGAAGAAAATAGCCGGGATGAGATATACAAAGCTCGGCATCGTCTGCATCGCATCAAGAATCGGACGCAAAATCATCGAGACCCATTTATTAAATGCCATTGCAACTCCAAGCGGAATTCCAATAATCAAGCAAATGATAACGGCAGTTAAAATGATGGAAATCGTAATCATCATTTCCTCCCACAGGCCAAAGCTCCCAATGAGAAAAATAAAGAGGCCGTATAAAACACCTGAGAAAAGCGATTTAAAATACCATCCAAGTAAAAAGATGATAACGATAAACAGCCACCATGGAATAATCATTAGAAAATCAGTGAGTCCGCTGATAGACCTCGAGGTGATGAAAAATATAAAATCAAATAAAACTTCTAAGTTATTGGCAAGAAAGCTGACAAATTCGTCAACATACTTTCCAGCTTCGAATGTAATGTCTGGAAATTGAATCATAAGCATGATAACTGCTAAGGAAGCAGTATTTACCTCTCTTTCTGTAATGTATTTTTTAGTTAAGGTAAAAACGAAATGACGGATTGTGAAAAAGAAAGAGCAGCTAACCTGGTGGCCAGCTACTCCACGTTATTGTTTATTTTTTTATTCCAATGAATCAACTACATCCTGTGCAGTATCTTCTGGAAGCCAGGCTGTCCAGATATCTTCGTGCTCCTGCATCCACCAGATAGCTGCTTCTTCTGCTGATGCGCCATTATCTTCCATATACTCTAACGCTTCTTCGGTTAATGCGCTGCTTGTTTCATATTGTTCTAAGAATTCCACAACCTCAGGTGCTTGTTCAAGAAAATCCGGATGAACGGAAATAACCACATCATTTGGAGGGAATTCGGTTCCTTTTGACTCTTCCCAAATTTCTTCATCATAAGGTGCTTCTTCTAGTAAAATCAAATCATATTTTGCAGTAATCGCTGTAGGTGACCAATAGTAGCCGACCCATCCTTCTCCAGCTTCATAAGCACGGGCTAAATCGGTAATAATAGCTGAATCAGAGCCTGGGCTAAAGTTATTAAAGGTCTCATCTAATTCATAGAAATCGAATTTATCATTAATGGCTTCCTCTACAGCCCATCCGCTCGGCGCATTAATAATACGTCCTTTATCCGGATCTTCCGGATCTTGGAATACTTCCGGATAATCCTTCAAGTCTTCTACGGTTTGTAAATCAGGTGCAAGCGGCTCAATTCCTCGTTCTGGATCACCCTCGATAACGTAGGCAGGAACATACAGCCCCTGATTGTTATCATCAAAATTCACAGATAAGGTTTCAATATCGCCTGCTTCTGTTAATTCCTCATAAATATCGCGGATATTATCTGTCCATACCTCCATATACACATTGATATCCCCATCACTTAACCCCTGTATGGTCGCTGCAGTTGAACCGGAAGTAATATCTGTATCATAGCCGTATCCTTCTTCCATGATTTGTGCCGCAATATAATTGTGTACATTAATACTGTCCCAGCCGGCATCAGCTAAAACAATCGTATCAATTTCTCCCTCGCTTGATGCATCGCTGCATGCAGTTAAAATAAGAACCGATGCAGTTATCAAAGCAAATAATAATTTCTTCATTTTTTCTCCCCCTTTTATTTTTGGAATTTTCAGGTATATATTTCGATGAAAATGAAAGCAAAATAGTGTGTAAAACAAAAAATTTTGCAGCGGGTTAATCAATCAAGCTATTTATTCAAAAGCTGAAAGAAAATGATGTATGAGGATGGAAATAAGCTATGATTCGATTTTTAATTATACCTTATAGTTATAAAATTAAACAAAGCGCTTAAAAGTGGATAAAGATGCATATTTCGATGTATAAAGAGGTGAAGGCAGGTTTAAGCGTGTTTATCTTTGTAATTGTCGAGAATGCTCTAAAATACGTATGCGTTTTCAAAATGATTGATAAAAATCAGTCGAATCTTGTCAGATTCATAGGAAAATAGAATGATGGAGGACTGCGATTACTCGTCCCATCAAAAGCGCTGGGACTGCGATTACTCGCCCCACCAAAATCATTGCTGGAATTATTATGCGGCAATAAGCAGATAAGACTTGCGTCTGACGTTCCGTGAGGGGATATGTTATAGAAAAAGTGTATTTAATAACTTCTCTCATCACCTGGCAGACAAACGTTGCTTGGGTATTTTGAAAGGGATATACTTAAATGAGGAATTTTTTGAAACGAATTGCGTGTCACTTTCGTACGAAACAAAGAGACAGAAAAAAGGTATAAAAACGAGAGCAGGCAAGTGCCAGTTAAAATAAGGAAGGGGTATCTACATAACCATGAAAAAAAGTATTGGAGCAATTGGATTGATTTTGATGCTGTTTGTTTTAGCGGCGTGTACAGAGGATGACAATGAATCCGCTGAAGAAACACAGGAGGAGGTAATTACTTCTGTACAGACAGAGGAGGTCGAAGAAGGGGAATTGACGCGGGAAAGAACATTTAATGCCCGGCTGGAGCCTTCACAGACAACCCCGATTATGATTGAACAGCCTTTAGAAGTAGACACCTTAGAAGTAAATGTCGGCGACACGGTAGAAGAAGATGAGACAGTCGCTGAATTAACGCTTGATGGCAATACACAATCTGTGGACGCACCGGAAGCTGGGGAAGTCATTCAGATTCAGGCCGGGGAAGGCGAGAATATCGACCCGGAAGAGCCTTTTATGCTGATTGCGGATACAGATGAATGGAAAGCAGAAGGCAGTGCCTCCGAAAGCATGCTGAACCTTTTGAATATCGATGATGAAGTAGAAGTGACTGTGAGCGGAGAAGAGAAAACAGCTGCGATTACCAATATAGATCAGATTCCGGATGATACCGGATTATATCCGGTTACGGCAGCTTTTGAAACTGGAGATTCGTCCTTTATCTCCGGAGCTGTTGCAAAAATAACCGTCGAGGAAACCGTAGAATCGGATGCCTTATTAGTACCTACAGAAGCGGTTGTAGAGAGTGAAAGGGAGTCCTTTGTTTTTGTGGTAACGGATGAGGAAACGGTAGAGCAGCGCGAGGTTTCTGTTATTACGATGCAATCCCGGCAAACCGCAATCGAGGGAGATATCGAAGCTGGGGAAGAAATCGTCATAACAGGTCAATCCGGATTAGAAGACGGCGATGCTGTCGAAGTAGTGAAAGGGGAATAGATTTTGAAACAGCTTATAAAAACTTCAGTAAAACGGCCAATTGGCGTCATTATGATTGTATTAGCTGTTCTTGCTTTAGGGGTTATGTCCCTGCGAAATCTTGCGGTCGATCTTTTCCCTGAAATAGATTTGCCGGTAGCCGTCGTTGCTACCAATTATCAAGATGCAGCACCAGAAGATGTGCAGAATTTAATCAGCAGACCGCTGGAATCAGCAGTAAGTGCAGTAGAAGGAATCGATACGGTTCAATCTCAATCACAATCTGGGTCCTCCATGGTAATGATGATGTTTCAAAATGGAACAGATTTAGACCAGGCCCTGTTGGATGTGAGAGAACAGGTCGACCAAGTAAAAGGAATGTTACCTGATGGAGCAGGGGACCCGAATATTCTTCGCTTCAGCCCTGATTCACTTCCGGTTATGTACCTCGGGTTAACGGGCGATGATTTAGCCGAGCTGACCGAAATCGCAGACCAGCAAATTGTTCCTTTCTTTGAAAGACAAGAAGGGGTAGCCTCAGTCACGATTGAAGGCGGCTTAGAAAGAGAGATTCAAATTGAATTAGATGAAGCGAGCTTAGAACAATATGGCATCTCGCCTCAAAGTGTCATGGATACACTGGGAAGCGAGAACAGCTCTTCCTCCATCGGTACGGTAGAACAGGGAAATCAGGATTTACAGATTCGCGTCATTGGTGAATTTGACAACATAGAGGATATTGAAAATACACAGATTCAGTCAGAGGCAGGCGGCGTTGTCCGTATTTCGGATATTGCAGACGTGCAGGACGATTTTAAAGAGACTTCCTCCGAAACGATGGTGAACGGGGAGCATGCACTTGTCTTGTCTGTAATGAAGCAGACAGATGCGAATACGGTAGAGGTTGCATCGAATATTACAGATGCGATGCCGGGAATGATGGAAGATTTACCAGAAGGAATGGGTTTAAATACCATCATTGATACCTCTGAATTTATTGAAATGTCGATTGATTCGGTCATGAATAATATTTTAATTGGAGGGGCAATCGCCTTTCTTATTCTGCTCCTGTTTTTAAAGAGCATCCGTGCAACCATTGTGATTGGATTATCGATACCAATTGCGATTATCGCAACCTTTGTATTAATGTACTTTACGGGTCAGACCTTGAATGTACTTTCCCTGGGCGGATTGGCTTTAGGGATTGGAATGATGCTGGATAGCTCCATTATTATTTTAGAAAATATTTATTCCTACCGGCGCAGAGGCTACAGCCTGTTTGAGGCGGCAACCAAGGGATCGATTGAATTAGCACCGGCAGTTATTGCTTCAACAACGACGACATTAGTCGTATTTTTACCAATTGTTTTTGTAGAAGGAATGTCATCCGACTTATTTACGCCATTAGCACTGGCTGTTTCCTTCTCCTTAGTCGCATCTTTAGTCGTTGCGATTACATTAGTACCAATGCTCTCCTCGAAGCTATTGGCAAATGTCATGGAAGGATCGGGAAAAAGGTATTGGTTTGACAGGTTTTTAAATTGGTTGAAAACACGTTATGGAAAAGGATTAGAAAAAGTACTGAGATTTAGAAAAACAACCGTCCTGGTAACGATATTAGCGATTATCGGCAGCCTTTTTCTCATTCCGCGTATCGGGATGGAGTTTATGCCATCAGCAGACCAGGGACAAGCGCAGATCACGGTAGAGACACCGCCGGGAAGCAGCTTAGACTATACGATCGGCATGACAGAACAGGTGGATGACATTTTAGCAGACTATGAGGAATATATGGATGTCAGCTATGTAACCATCGGATCTGCTGACTTTACTGGCAGTATGAATGAATCAACCTATACGCTGCAATTAATACCTGCATCAGAGCGGGACCGGTCAACGGAACAGATTATGGTAGAGATCGATGAACGTGTGCAGCATATTGCAGGTGCTGATATTGCAGCCTCTGCGATGGATGGCGGTATGGAAATGGGAGACCCGATTACGATTCAATTAAATGGCCCTGAAAATGATACCCTGATTGATTTATCCGAACAGGTCCTTGCTGAAATGGAGGAGGTTGAAGGAGTAACCAATACAACCTCTACAGCAGAAGATGGCATTCCGCAAATGGAAATTCGGGTAGATGAGGACGCAGCCTCCAGCTATGGGCTGTCAGGGTCGCAAATCACCAGCCAGCTGGAAATGAAATTCTCCGGACAGGTGGTCGGCCAATATCGGGAAGAAGGACAGGAAATCGATATTACCATTGCCTATCCAGAAGATACTCGCACAAGTATTGAAGACCTGTTAGACAGCAGTATTCAATCCCCTTCAGGAGCAACGGTTCCGTTGGATGAACTTGTTGAGATCGAGCAGGCAGAAGGACCACAGACGCTCCTGAGAGAAAATCAGCAGGCACAAATGAATGTCAGCTCGGGAGTTGTCGGTCGCGATTTAGGAAGTGTCGTATCCGATATTGAAACGAAGCTAAGTCAAATGGACTTTCCTGAAGGCTACAGCTATAGCATTGGCGGCCAGGCAGAAGATATGGAAGAGGCCTTTATGGAGCTTGGCGTAGCGCTGATATTCTCGATTTTCTTAGTGTATATCGTACTCGCTGTACAATTTGAAAATCTCCTGCAGCCATTTATTATTATGTTTGCATTGCCGACAACCATTATTGGTGTTATTGGCGGACTGTTTGTGACAAATATATCCTTAAGCGTAGCCGGCTTTATCGGCATTATTATGCTTGCCGGAATAGTGGTTAATAACTCGATTGTACTTGTAGACTATATCAATATTCTGCGCAGAAGAGGAATGGACCAGATAGAAGCTATTATTGAAGCAGGACGCTCCAGACTGCGCCCAATCATGATGACATCCCTTACCACGATTCTGGCGATGGTTCCGCTAGGGCTGGGAATTGGTGAAGGGGCCGAGCTGCAGCAGCCATTAGCTGTAACGATAATCTTCGGTTTAACGATTTCCAGCATCTTTACCTTATTCTTTGTTCCTGTTATTTATCTGATCTTTGATAACATAACGAAGAAAGTAAGGGGAAGAAGGAAGCGGAAGAAAGCAGCGAAAAAGTAAACGTAAGTAATGAAAAATGAGGCAGCTCTTGGCAGAGAGACAATCATCTCATTTGCCGAACTGCCCTTTTCATGACATAAATAATTTTCTTTGATTAACAACAGGCTAGAATTCATTTCATGTCGAAAATCGGGTATGATAAAGACAAAGAAAAGCGAAAGAAGGTAGATAAAATGGTAATATCCCAAGTAATGCAGTTAATCACCGGTGTTTTTGAAGGATTATTGGGTATTCCAGTCTTTGGCGGTATTTATATCATGGGGTCGGGCTATACGCCATTATTCGTCATGCTGATTCTTCATATTATTACATTACTCCTCGCCAGCCGGGATAGAAGATGGATAGCGGGCAGTGTTTTAGGAATTGTAACAAGTATTATTGGCTTTATCCCACTTGTTGGCATGACATTGCATTGGATTACATGTATTGTATTGATTATTTCCGTATTTCAACCAAGAAGATATTAAAAAATAAGCCTCCTGCTACATTAAGAAAGCAGGAGGCTTATTTTTGATAGGAGTAATATATAGTTTATTCCGGCCACCAATGAAAGCCATTTCTTTCAAGCAATTCATCTGCAGCTTTTGGACCCATCGAACCAGATTCATAATTCGGGAAATCCGGTTTTGTATTTGCCCAGCTCGCTAAAAGACGATCAACAAATTCCCATGACAATGCAACTTCATCCCAGTGTGTAAAGTTCGTTGCATCACCAAGCATACTATCGTAAATAAGCTTTTCATATGCTTCTGGAGTATTGATACCAGATTCTGAATCTTGGTGATAAGCCAGCTGAATAGGCTCTGTTAAATTACCATTCCCTGTTTTCTTCGCATTCAAATGAAGTGTAATCCCTTCATTTGGCTGAATGTTAATAACGAGCAGGTTAGGATTTCGTAAATCATCTTTTTTATGATAAAGGTTCATTGGAATATCTTTAAATTCCACAACAATTTTGGTTGATTTTTCTTTCATTCGTTTTCCTGTACGAATATAGAAAGGAACGCCGGCCCAGCGATAGTTGTCAATAACAAGCTTTGCAGCAACAAAGGTTTCTGTTGTGGAGTCTTTTAATGCTTCAGCTTCATCCTGATAACCATTGACTTTTTTTCCGTCGATTTCCCCGGGACCATATTGACCGCGGACAAAATACTTGTGAACCTTCTCTTCTTTGATGGTGCGCAGAGCACGCAATACCTTGATTTTTTCCGAACGAATTTCTTCGGTGCTGAGATTGATTGGCGGCTCCATAGCAAGCAGAGCAACCATTTGCAGCATATGGTTTTGAATCATATCCCTTGTTGCACCTGATGCATCGTAGTAGTGTGCGCGTTCTTCAACACCAAGTGTCTCACTGCTTGTTACTTGAATGTTATTGATAAATTGGTTATTCCATAAGTGCTCAAAGATTCCATTCGCAAAACGGATAACTTCGATATTTTGAACCATTTCTTTTCCTAGATAATGGTCGATTCGATAGATTTGATTTTCATCAAAAGCAGCTTGAAGCTCTTTATTCAGTTTTTTGGCAGAAGGTAAATCATGCCCAAAAGGTTTTTCAATCACTAAACGTGTCCATCCAGACGTTTCTTTTAAGCCATGGTCTTTCAGCTGATTGGCAATAGTCCCGAAAAAGTCAGGAGCCATCGCTAAATAAAACAGGCGATTGCCTTCCGTATGATATTCCCGTTCAAGAGATTCCACCATAAATTTTAAGTCAGTATAGGAATCTGTCGATGTAACATCAAATGATTTATAATAAAAATGAGAAGTGAATTCAGATACATCTTCATCCTCGGAAGTCAACCCTTGGATAGACTGCTCTACCTTCTCACGTATAATGTCATTATCCCATCCACGGCGGGCAAGCCCGATAACCGCGAAATTCTCGTCTAGTTTACCGCTCTTATAAAGGCGGTAAATGGAAGGGTATAGTTTACGGTTTGCCAAATCTCCAGTTGCTCCAAAAATCACAATCGTTGCCTTTGGTTGTATAGTTTCACTCATGATTAGGTTCCTCAATTCTTTAGTTTCTGTAAAGATGTTAAAAAATGCGTGTAAGTATCCTCTAAAATGCTGATTTGAAAACAGATGGAAATGTCCAACAGACTAAATCCATCAAGGTTTTGACCGCGCCAATTTGGATTGAAAGGCACATTTTACAGGGAAGCTTTGGAACACGCACAAACACATTAAAAATTCCCTAAAGATAGAAGGGGATTAATCATTAACTTTACAGAATGAATGGTGGCTTTGTCAATTTATTTACCTCTAAAATGGAGTTAATAAATTAATTTTTCAGAATTTGTTTGGAGTGAACTGGATATAATGGAATTATTATAAAAAAAGAGGGGGGAGTATATACAACTGCTTAGCTTGATGGAATTTATAAAAACCATCTGCAGTAAATATTTACCCAGTTTATCTGAAAAAAGACTGGCTTTATTTTAAAATGATTGGTAAAATATAGACAATTCAAAGAAAGGAAGTGGTCTATTGCTTACAGCACCAGTTATTCTCGAAGAAGAAGCAGACTACATGAAGCATGATCGGCTGACGAAAAAGCTGATTCAAGAGTTTTTTGAAGAGTTTATCGAAGCATTTTTCCCCAATCTCTATCCCTACATTGATTTCTCCAACGTGACCTTCCTCGAACAGGAAGTCTATCTGGATTACCTCAATGGCCGCAAGAAAGAAATAGACGTCCTCGCCGAAGTTAAGCTGAATCATGAAGACAAAATCCTGCATATTCATACGGAAGCACAATCGACCCGTGAAGCAAATTTTCCTGAAAGAATGTTTCTCTATTTTTCTTACCTTTACGCCAAACACCGCAAACCCATTCAACCCATCGCTGTTTTGAGTTATAATAGGGAAAAAGAAGAACCTACGCAATTCAGAATTAATACACCCATCCAAGACGTCCTTCAATTTAACTTTTTACAATTACACTTAATCAAGAAAAACTGGAGAGCTTATATTCAATCAGACAACCCGGCCGCAGCAGCCTTGCTCAGTCAGATGGGGTATGAAGCGCATGAGCGGGTTCAGGTGAAGCTGGAGTTTCTGCGCATGATCACCCGGATGAAAATCAACCCGGCGCAAATGGAATTCCTGTATGGTTATTTCGAAACTTATCTAAAACTAAACAAAGAGGAGGAAGCGCAAATGATGGAGCAAATGGAGAACTTGCCGGAGGAGGAAAAAGACATGGTTTTGCAGCTGCCGAATTCTTATTTTGAGAGAGGATTGGAGAAAGGGAAGCAGGAAGGGAGACAAGAAGGAAAACAAGAAGGAAAACAAGAAATAGCTTTAGAATTGCTGGCAATAGGCATGCCAGTCAACCAAATAGCAGAGATCACAAAATTAAGTAAAGAAGAAATTAAAAAGCTGGTAGGCAAGTAAATAAAACGAAGAAACAAACAATTTTCATAAGACAAAAAAGGGAGACATTTAAAAATATACCGTCTCCCTTTTAGAATTGTACGAAGCAAAGCTTTTATCAACGAAGGATTGGTCACTTCAATGAAAATGAAAAAATTACGGCTTTGTCTTCTGCAGCTTCATCATAATCTGATTAATAACCTGGGAAAACATTAGACCAATCGCAATGCCTCCAGCCAGAAGCATCACTTGGGCTGAAAGCTGAATTGCCGTATTATAATCATTTTCAACAAAGTTTCGCATGGCATTATAGGCGACGCCTCCAGGCACGAGCGGGATAATGCCGGATACCGTGAAGATAATGATTGGCCTTTTTAGAATACGGGAACAAACTTGGCTGAGGATGGAGACAAGAATTGCCGCAAAGGTGGTTGCAGCAACGATATCGACATGAAATTCTCTGAGGGTGTAAAAGAGAATCCAGCCAAGCATTCCGACAAGACCGCATGGAATCAATGATTTTTTTGGTGCATTAAATAAAACACCAAAGCCTGCAGATGCAATAAAACTGGCAGCAAGTTGAACAATAATATCAAACATTTGTATTCTATCCTCCATTTAAGCATTCGCAGAGTGTGACGACTTCTGCGTCTGCCACACCGATGAGAGCTGCCTTGTTATTTTCGGATGACAGCAATTAAACTGGAAAAAACCCATAAACCATCGCAATTCCGGCTCCAATCGCTACAGCGGTAAGCAGTGACTCGATTCCCTTGGAAACACCGGAAACAAGATGACCCGCCATTAAATCGCGAATGGCATTCGTAATTGGGAGCCCGGGAACAAGCGGCATAACCGCGCCGATAATAATCATTTCCAGACTTCCGCCAAAGCCGAGCAAAAAACAGATCGCAGCTGTTAAACCAATGAACGATGATCCGATAAATTCTGCGAGGAAGCGGATTTCAATCATTTTATCAAATAGAATCATCGTCGAGTACCCGATACTTCCTGCAAGACAGGCTGGTAAAAAGTCAGCCCACGTACCGCCGAACATTAAGGAAAAACACCCGCTGACCAGTGTGGCTGCAAGCACTTGGAAGCTTAAAGAAAAGGTTGGTACATTTTTTTCTAACGTTTTTAATTTATGATAAGCTGTCTCCAAGGGAAGCTGATACGCGACAATTTCCCGGGAAAGCTGATTCACATCATCAATTTTATGTAGATCTGTAGCGCGTTTGGTAATCCGTAAGAAATAACTGCTTTCAGTATAATCGAGCGAGAAGTGCAGTCCGGTTAATGTAGCATAGCTTTGAGGGTTTTCTACCCCATAAGACTGTGCGATCCGGTCCATGGTATCCTCGACCCGATACGTCTCTGCTCCAGAAGCCAGCATAATCTTTCCGGCTAATAAACATATTTTTTCTACAGTAACAGATTGCTTGCTCAAAACATAACCTCCGCATCCGGTTCAAACTAAGTTCTATTATAGGTAAAGCAGTCCCCGAAAGAAAGGTATAAACCTAAACTTTTTTTGAGAAGTCTTCTTATCCTGGTGGATGTAAATGCAAAAAGAAAACCCGATGTGCAAGAAACACATCAGGATAGATTAGCTGACGATTAACAGAATAAAAACAATTGCAATAATAGGAACCGCATTTCCTAAAGCCATCGCCATAAATATAAATGGCTGGATCCGCTGTTTGAGCTCTTTTTCGACATTACCTGCAGGAGAACGCTGCGAGAAGATATAAAAAATATGAATAATCATTAAAAGGGCAATAATGACAATTGGAATCAGCGCATCCGACATGTCCAGCTGTTCACTTGGCGGGAAGATAAATCCCAGCACAATCATCGCAATTGGCAAGATTTCAAGAATAGAAAATTTGGTAAAAAAACGGCTTAAATGCTGCGGGAACTTTTCCGGCTCTGTCAGCATGTTATCCATGGTGGAACGGAATACAACAATCATTCCAAACACAGCGATAGCAGCTGCTAATACATAAAGATATAAAAACATATGAGGCACCTCCTTTTTACAAGCTGATATTCCTAATGAATGTACCACAGCCGCAGCCTTAAAAAAAGATGCGCTTTACCTATTTCTATTCCAGCAAAATCCCCGCCATGAAAGATTCCCAAAGAATAAACGGATAAATCATTGCGCAATATAGGAAGAGTCCTATATAATTTAAAGAAGTCCACAGGAAATGATGTCGAAATAAGGGAAAAATAAACATACAAATTTCGACATGGAACCTTTAAAGTCTGGCACTTGAAGCCAGATGAGCAAAAAGAAACGCAATGGGAACAGAATAGGAAAATCAACCTATCTTCAACCCTGCTGCTGACCAAATGAAAGCCATTCTTTTTAGGAGTATGTGACTTGTAATATTTAGGAGAATACTATGCTAAACTATGTAGATTTAACAATCGCCTTTTTAATTTCTGCCATCTCAGCTTTGCTGATTACCTATCCAGTGAAAAAGCTGGCAGTAAAAATAGGAGCAATGGATAAACCAAACCATCGAAAAATACATCAGAGTGTCACACCAAGATTAGGTGGATTAGCTATTTTTGCAGGTGCTTTATTAGGTATGCTGTATTTGCAGCCAAGACATGTCTTCATAGATGAAATTTTGATTGGCTCGCTTATCATTTTGATTACCGGAGCGCTGGATGATAAATATACGATACGCCCTTTAATTAAATTATCAGGACAAGTCATTGCCGCGAGTCTGCTGATTTATGCGGGTTTGATTATTGAACGAATCACCATTCCGCTTTTGGGCGTTGTGGAACTAGGCTTTTTAGGTCCGGTGCTGACCTTCTTTTGGATTATCGGAATCACCAATGCCATTAATTTAATTGACGGCTTGGACGGACTGGCCACGGGAGTGACAACAATTGCGATGATCAGTATCTTCGCCATGGCGATTGTGGACACGCAGGTGCTGGTTGCTTACTTATGCATTACCTTTATTGGCGCGAATATCGGCTTTTTATACCATAATTTTTACCCCGCCAAGATATATATGGGGGATACCGGATCTAACCTGCTGGGCTATATCATTGCAATTATTTCGATCTTAGGTCTGTTTAAAAACATTACCTTCTTTAGTTTTATTATTCCGATTGTGATTTTGGCAGTGCCTATTTTTGACACACTGGTAGCAATGATTCGCCGGCTTTATAATAAAGAAAGCATTATGACAGCAGACCGCCGCCATATTCATTATCAATTAATCGATGCCGGCTACAGCCACCGGAAAACAGTGGTGATTATCTATCTGTTCAGCGGCTTGTTCGGGGTGATCGGGATTCTCTTTTCCGAAGCGGATCTGGCCATTTCCCTTGTTTTCACAGCTGTGATGATATTTCTATTACATATTTTTGCGGAACTCGCCGGACTGGTTATGGGAGGGAGAAGACCTATTGTCACTATCCTCCGGCGGATAAAGTCATTTATATTTAAACCGTTTAAGAAAAAGAAGAAATCAAGAAAAAGCAGTGACTAATCGCATGTCACTGCTTTTTTGATGTTCCGCTATAATCAAGCTTCCTTATAAGCTCCAGTATTTAAAGCCTTCAGCTTCCAGCGCATCTCTGCCGTAAGCTCCCTTAATATCGATAAATACCTTCTCATCCGTCCGGTACATTGGATGGAAATCACTTACCTGGTATTCCTGATATTCCTGATGCGGTACAGCTAAAACAACCGCATCCAAATCGGTTAATTGATTATCCTGAACCAATTCAAATCCGAAAACCTCTTTGACTTCCTCAGGTTCTGCTTTTGGATCATGAACCAGCACATCGACACCGTATTCCGTTAATTCATCCACGATATCATTGACCTTCGTATTACGTACATCTGCAACATTTTCTTTAAATGTCAGTCCGAGAATGGCAACACGCGCGCCATCCACCTGCAGCTTCGACTTAATCATTTTCTTGATGATGCTGCTGGCAATATATCTGCCCATATCATCATTGATTTTTCTTCCCGCTAGGATAATCTGCGAATGATAGCCGAGCTGCTCTGCTTTATAGGTAAAGTAATAAGGATCCACGCCGATGCAGTGTCCGCCGACAAGACCAGGAGTGAACTTCAAAAAGTTCCATTTCGTGCCGGCCGCTTCCAGCACATCCTTCGTATCGATATCCATCTTATTGAAAACCATGGAAAGCTCATTCATAAAGGCGATATTGATATCCCGCTGTGAATTCTCAATCACCTTTGCCGCTTCTGCAACCTTGATCGATTTTGCTTCAAAGACACCAGCTTGAATAATGGAACCATATAAAGCGGAGATTTCCTTTAATGCTTCCTCATCTGAGCCGGACACAATCTTTTGGATAGTGACAAGGGTATTCACCTTATCGCCGGGATTGATTCGTTCCGGAGAGTAGCCTACTTTGAAATCCTTTCCGAAAGTCAATTGAGATTTTTCCTCTAAAATAGGAATGCAAACCTCTTCCGTTGTCCCCGGGTAAACCGTTGATTCATAAACAACAATTGAGCCTTCCGTAAGGTGTTGTCCAACTGTCTCACTTGCTGAAATCACAGGTTTTAAATTCGGCGTTTTATCCGAATTGATCGGTGTCGGCACAGCGACGATATGAAAGGTACAATCGCTGATATCGCTCGGCGCACTTGTGAATTCCAGGGTAGTTTCCTTTAGCGCCTCACTTCCGACCTCTTCCGTTACATCAATGCCTTTTCGATATTGCGCAACCTTTGCTTCATTCAGGTCAAAACCGACCACATCATATTTTTTTGCTAATTCCACTGCCAGGGGCAGTCCTACATAACCCAGACCAATGACGGAAATCTTAGCTTTTCTATCTTGAATTTGTTGAAATAGATTCATTTATTTAGCCTGCCTTTTTAAATGTAAATTCATGTAACATCTACTTGTTCCATATTATACAATTATCTAAATTAGATGTATAGTAAATGGTAGTTAGACTTATTGTAACCTAAGCGATTTATTTCATTAAAATACACTGGAGGGATGCCGTATGACAGTAAAAAAAGCAATTATCCCCGCAGCAGGACTTGGAACAAGATTTTTACCGGCAACAAAGGCGCAGCCAAAAGAAATGCTTCCCATTGTAGATAAACCGACGATTCAATATATTATTGAGGAAGCAGTGGCCTCCGGGATAGAGGATATCATTATTATTTCTGGAAGAGGCAAGCGCGCGATTGAAGACCATTTTGATAAATCATATGAATTAGAAGAAAAATTAGAGCAGAAGCAGGATTGGGAGACATTAGAACAGGTCAGAAGCATCTCTAAACTCGCGAACATTCACTATATCCGCCAAAAGGAACCGCTTGGCCTCGGGCATGCCATCGGCTGTGCCAGTTCATTTATCGGCAATGAAGCCTTCGCTGTCTTGCTTGGCGATGATATTGTGGTGTCCGAAAAACCATGCTTAAAGCAGCTGATTGATGTCCATGAGGAACACCATGCGGCTGTAATAGGCGCACATTCCGTTCCATGGGAGGATGTATCGAAATATGGAATCATCGACCCGAAAAACAAAGAAGAGACGGCAGGCAGAACCAGCTTTGTTCATGATTTAGTTGAAAAACCGGATGCGAAGGAAGCGCCGTCCAACTTGGCTATTATGGGAAGGTATATCCTGACACCGGAAATCTTTTCTATTTTACAGACGCTTGAACCAGGCAAGGATAATGAAATCCAGCTGACAGATGCGTTAAAGAAACTCAATCAGACACAGGATGTCGTTGCTTATAATTTTGAAGGTGATCGATATGACGTGGGCAATAAATTTGGTTTTATTGAAGCAACGATTGATTTTGCGCTGGGAAGACCGGATTTAAAAGCAGATGTGCTGGCGTATATGAAAAGGAAATTAGAAGAAGAGTAAGTAGAAGGGGGATGCGGGCTTTATAGTGGTCTGCATTCTTTATTATATGCAGGTAAATTTAATAACTTCTTATTTTTAAACATAACATTGGGACTTTTCTTAATATTTTGTGGTGGAATTATAAAAGCATAAGGCGGGCAAGCACGTATCTTATGCAATCAAAAACTTCCCCAAGTTGGCAGTAGCTAACTGAAAGGAGGTGAACCCCTTGGGGCAAAAAGAAAATCGCACAATGAAGAAAAAGCGAGAAAGGCAACAAAAAAGAATAGCTATAATCAAAGGTCTGACCCCCCTTGCAAAAGATATAGTTGTTCTGATTAAGTTGTTCTTGTCGTAAATAAAAATATTTTTTCGTCCTCATTAATGAGGGCGTTTTTTCAAAAAAAAAGCTGGGAACCACCCCAACTTTTTTATTCGCCCTTGAAGCGAAAATCGCACAATATTTCTTTACACCCTTATTATAGTAGCAATCAATGCTTTGTGTCAAATAATATTCATGCAAGCAAGCATCTATTTCTTAATAAGGGTGATATATATCTATTCCCTGTAGAGCGCTTTTTATTCATGTTATTTTAAAATAGCACAAGCTTAGTTTACTGTCATTCTGCTAACTAGATTGAATCACAAATTTACAAGGAAAAAGAGAAAATACTTTTCAAGATCCAGTGCTCTTCGATGATGGCATTCATAAGCTATAAAGTCATCATCCAAAATAAGCCCTCCATCCCTTTGTTTCATTTTTTCTGCTTCAGCAACCGTCCTCAAGCCTTTTTTCACAAAATAGTCACTGTCGAAAATTTATTTATCCGCACCCCTATGTTATAATGCTTCTGGGTAAAATATCGACAAATTACTTTGCAGGGGAATGAAAAAAAATGGGGGAAAAGAAAAAAATATTTTTCTTTATATATCAGTTGGGGTCCGGCGGTGCGGCGAGAACGATGCTCAATTTATTAAATAACATGGATTTGGAGCAGTTTGAGCCGACATTGATTACCTTGAATTATGAAGGCGATTATGAAAAATACTTAAAAAAAGAAATCACCTTTATCAAGCTGCCGACCAGAAGACTGCGTTCGGGAATCATCCCTTTTTCCAAAATAATTAAAAAGGAAAAACCCGATATTGTCTTCAGTACCATTCCTAACTATAACCTCATTGCCATTGCAGCAAGACTGCTGTCCGGTCACAAAGCAAAAAACATTGTCCGGGAAGCAGCGTTATTAGGAACAGAAGGAAAAAGAAATACGAACCTGAAAATATATGGATTGGCCTATCGATTTTCGAAAAAAGTCGTTGCCCTTTCTGAAGGGGTAAGGCAGAATATCATTCAAAACTACAAAGTAAACCCGAAAAAGGTACAGGTTATTTATAACCCGGTCGATGTGGAAAATATAGAATCCTTGATGAAGCAAGGAAAAATTGCCGAGGAGTATCAATCTATATTTAATGACCCGAAAGAAAAAGTGATTATTACAGCAGGACGCTTGGTAGACGATAAGGACCAGGCGACATTGATTCATGCTTTTGCTAAACTACGAAAGAACATCTCAGCAAGCCTTGTCATTCTTGGTGAGGGAGAGCTGGAAGAGAAGCTGAAAAAGCAGGTAAAAGCATTGCATCTAGAGGACGCTGTATTTTTTGTAGGCTTTCAGGAAAATCCATATGTTTATTTTAATCAGGCGGATATTTTTGTATTGTCTTCCAAAAGAGAAGGGTTCGGGCATGTGCTGACAGAAGCGCTCGCCGCCAGAATTCCGATTATCTCCACCGATGCCAGACCAGGGGCAGCAGAGGTCCTGGATAATGGTAAATATGGTGTGATTACCCCTGTAGGGGATGCAGATGCACTTGCTGCACAAATGGAAGATGCTTTACATTGGGATGATGAAAAAAGAAACCAGGTCACGGAAAAAGGCTGGGAACGAGCGGTATCCTTCCGTGCAGAGAAAATCGTCAAAGAATATGAGAAGCTCTTTAAACAAACGATTGATCAATAACGATGAATAACCAATAGAGAGGACAGCTGCAATGAATGAAAAAAAACGTGTTGTTCATTTAACAACAGTACATCATCCTCATGATCCGAGAATTTATCATAAGGAATGTAAATCATTAAAAAAAGCTGGATTCGACGTATACTTAATTGCCAAAGAAACAGAAACAGGAATAGATAGAGAGAGCGGCATCAAGCATATCCCAATCAAAGATTACAAAAGCAGATGGGAACGCATGACCAAGGGCGCCTGGACACTTTATAAGCAGGCGAAAAAATTAAAAGCGGATGTGTATCATTTTCATGACCCGGAGCTGCTGCCAGTCGCATGGCTGCTTAAAAATCGCCGGAATCATGTGATATATGATATTCATGAAGACTACATCACGAGCATGCTGCAAAAAGAATATTTACCGAAGCCGCTTCGTAAATTTGCTGCCAAAGCATATAAGAAAATGGAGCAGTTTTTCACAAAAAAGATGGAACGAATCCTTGCTGAAAAGTATTATAAGGATATTTATCCGGACGGGGAATGTGTGTTAAATTATCCGATGGTAAACACCGCTTTTATAAAGCATCAGCGCAAAGGAAAAATAGAAGATAAATTGATTTATACGGGCAATGTAACAGATGTGCGCGGTGCATTTCTGCATGCAAAATTGCCTTTAATAGATGAGAAAATTACCATGAATTATATTGGTAAATGCTCCACAGAATTCGCAGATGAAATTTACCACATTGCTGGCAGCCAGTCAGACCGGATTCAAATCAATGGAGTGAACCAATACATTCCAAAAGAAGAAATTGAACAAGCCTATTTGAAGCATAATTGGCTGGCAGGGGTTGCGATTTTTCCGGAAACAGAGCATTATATGAAGAAAGAATTAACCAAGTTCTTTGAGTATATGAATGCTGGTATTCCAATTATTTGTTCCAACTTCCCTGTCTGGAAGCATTTTATCAATCAATATCGATGCGGTATCACAGTAGACCCCCATAATGACCAAGAAATAAAGGATGCGCTGGATTATTTAAGAAATCATCCGGATGCAGCGAAACAGATGGGCGAAAATGGGAAAAAAGCTGTCCAGGAACAATTGAATTGGAGAGCGGAAGAAGAAAAATTGATTGCCATTTACCAGCGTTTAGGAAACAAATAGGACGAAGTGAAGTAGGTGAACAACTTGGGAGATAGCAAACCGATAGTCTCTGTCATTACGCCAACCTATAACTCCGAGCAGTTTATTGCAGAAACCATTGAATCGGTGCAGGCACAAACTTTTTCGGATTGGGAAATGAATATTGTGGATGACTGCTCGACAGACCGGACGGCCGAAATTGTGAAAAGCTATGCCGAAAAAGACGCACGTATCCATTTAACCGTATTAGATACGAATCAAGGCTCTGCCATTTCACGCAACACAGCTATGGATCAGTCGAAAGGACGCTATATTGCCTTTTTAGACAGCGATGATTTATGGCTGCCGGAAAAGCTGGAAAAGCAGCTCGCCTTTATGCAGGACAACGGGGTTGCCTTTTCATTCACACAGTATGTGCGTATGAATGAAGACGGCACAGATACCTGTGCAATCAGCACAGCCCCTGCAACCGTGACATATGAGGATTTAATGAAACGCTGCGTCATCGGCTGCCTGACCGTCATGTTAGATCGTGAAAGAATAGGCGAACGGCGCATGGTCAATATCCGTACCAGACAAGACTACGCTTTCTGGCTGGAAATCACCAGAAACGGCCACTTTGCCTATGGACTTTCAGAAGTGCTCGCAAGGTACCGCCTCGTAGGCAACTCCATTTCCAGCAACAAATGGAAAGCAGCCAAAAGAAACTGGTACGTATTCCGGGAAGTAGAACAGCAAACCCTTCCCAAAACCCTATACTACTTCTCCCACTACGTAACCCGCTCACTCCGGGATTTACTGAAATGGAATGCGAAGAAGTAGGGATAGTTAAAGTGTGATAACAGATTAATACAACAGAATAGTTGATATTTCAGGATTGAAAGTATAAACATTTCCTTAGCGTAGTGTTTTTCCGCAGCGGTTGCCAGGAAGCTATATGACTCCAAAAGCAAAGAGAATAAGTGAAACCATGTAGTTCAACGTATACTATTAAAAAAACAATATAATTTTGGTGTATAATAGTAATTAAGCTCAGGAAACCTTCTAATAAGGGAACCTGATAAAGATATGATTGAAAAAGCCACTTTCCATAAAGGACAACTTACAATATGTCCACAGAAAGTGTTGAAACAATTAGGCGGTGTCAAATTATAATGAAAAACTATATACAAGAGATTTTACGGAGAAAAGATTTACTCTTCTACCTCGTAAAATCCGGACTCAAAGCGGAGCACCGAAACAGCTACCTCGGTTACTTCTGGTGGCTGCTCGACCCGCTGTTAAACGTACTCGTATTTTATTTCTTAGTCGTTATTATCTTAGATCGCGGCGGCGAAAATTTCGGTTTATTCCTGGTGGTCGGTTTAGTCGTCTGGAGATGGGTATCCACAAGCATGAATTCAGCATCTAAATCGATTTTAAGGTACAGCTCGATTATTAATCAGGTCTATTTGCCAAAATCACTATTTCCGATATCCTTTACGCTGACGCAATTATTTAACTTTGGATTTGGCTTAATCGTCATTGCAGGATTTTTGATAGGATATGGTGTTTTCCCAGATTGGCATGTTATCTATTTGCCAGCGCTAATCCTGATACAGCTGACCTTCCACTTAATGCTGGGACTTGTATTAGGATACGCTACAATATTTATTCGGGATATCGATAATTTACTCAGCTATGTGACGAGACTCTTTTTCTACGCGTCACCAATCATTTGGGAAGGCGGACGTCTGCCTCCGGAATACAGTTTCTTTGTCGATATTAATCCGATCGCGATACTGGTAACATCCTACCGTGATATTTTAATGTATCATCGGGCACCGGACTTTCTAGGCTTGAGCATCATTTTTGTCGGAAGCTTAGCAATATGTGTCTATATGATTTATTATTACAGTAAGAATGAACACAAGATTATTAAAGCATTGTAATCCATCATGCGCCTTTAGCAGAATGGAATGAATCAAGCACGCAGCATAGGATAAAAATTCCCTCTCTCTTTTTCGGGGAGAGGGTTTTACAGAATACTGGAGCATGACCTCATGGTTCAGATAAAAAGCTATCGTGCGATAAAAGAGGTTTTATTATGTCAAATCATGATAATGAAAAAATCGATAAACAGTCGAAAGAAGAGGTTGTTGTTTCGAAAAATATAGCCGTATCCTTTCATGATAACCGGCATGCCGATGATTTAAAATCCACCCTGACGAACCTTTTCAAGAAGAAAAAAAATAAGAAGAAATCGGAAAAGGTATGGCCGTTAAAGGATATTACATTTACCGGCTATCAGGGAGAAATTTTAGGAATTATCGGTTCAAACGGTGCCGGTAAAACGACGTTGAGCAAAATCATTACCGGCATTCTTACACAGGATGAAGGAATAATGAACGTCGATGGAAATGTAACAGCTCTTTTCTCTTTCGGCATGGGCTTTAATAAAGAGCTGACAGGCAGAGAAAATGTCTATTTAAACGGAATGATGCTCGGCATTAATAAGCAATTAATTAATGATTATATTGAAGATATTCATGAATTCTCGGAGATTGGCCAGTTTTTTGACCAGCCGATGAAATACTATTCCAGCGGGATGAAGGCGCGGCTCGGTTTCAGTGTCGCTTCTCACCTTCAGCCGGAAATCCTCATTTTGGATGAGGCATTGAACACAGGAGATGTGAAATTTGGCAGCAAGGCAGCTGCAAAGCTCAAGGAGCTGGTTGCGAATGCGAAAATGGTAGTGATTGTTACCCACAGTCTGCGTTATGCCCAAAAGAACTGCGATCGCTTGATCTGGCTGGACAATGGCTATGTCAAAGAAATTGGAGATCCAAAAACCGTCATTGAGCATTATAAAGAAACGGTCCCTCCCGTTGCGCGTCAAAGAAGGCAAAAGCGCAGTCTGAATGTGACTAAGACAGAAACAAATGTCGGTAAGGAATCGATCGTAAAAGCAGAGAATGTCGGCATATCCTTCAAGCTTCAAAATAAAAAAGAAGACTACTGGGCATTAAAAAATGTCAGCTTCGATATTAAAGAAGGAGAAGTCGTCGGCATCATCGGGCATAATGGCGCCGGGAAAAGTACACTCTGTAAAGCCATTACAAACATACTCAGACCCGATGAGGGAACCTTGACGGTAAATGGCCAGACATCTTCCCTGCTCGGCTACGGCACAGGTTTTAACGCACAATTAACAGGAACAGACAATATTTATTTAAATGCGATGCTGTTAGGAATCCCAAAGGAACGTGTGGATGAAAAATATGATGAAATCATTGAATTCTCCGGTATCCGGAAAGCAATCGATAAGCCGGTAAAGCATTATTCAGCAGGAATGAAATCACGCCTCGGCTTTAGTATCGCAGCAATTTTAAAGCCCGATGTATTTATCGTCGATGAAGCCCTGTCAACAGGCGACCTTGCCTTTCAGGAAAAAGCCAGTGTCCGCATCCAAGAGATGATGGACCACGCCAAAGCAGTCATCATCGTATCCCACAGCATGGGCTTTGTCGAAAAAGTATGTACCAGAGGCATCTGGATGGAACAGGGCCAAGTGAAATTCGACGGCACCGCAGAAGAAGCCGTAGCAAAATACCGCGAAGCCATGGGCGTCCAAAAAAAGCCAGCAAAGAAAAAACCAAAAGTCATCAACGCCAAACAACCAGTCAAAGCAAACGCAGCAAAAACAAAAAGCGCAGAACAGAAATAAAGCAATGGTATAAAATAATTTAAATTTATTTATTTTATCTTTCTCATCTAATAAAATAAATTATTTTTTCTATAGTTAAGCACTCTATCCAGCGGAGGAAATACACGGAGACTCCTATGGGAAAGCGCAGTGGGAAGACCCCGCAGGGAAAAAGTGCTCTTCTTTTTACCGAGGAGGCTGAGCGCAAGCCCATGGAAAGCGTAGTGTATTTCCGGAGCGACAGCTAGAAGATAAAATATAATTTTAAACTTATACAGGTTAAATCTTTCGCAATAAATTCAACGGATAGAAGAAAAATGGTGGTGTCATAATGGCAGGAGTTATTAAAAAAATAGTGGCAGAACCAGTAGATTGGTTTATCTACTCGGTTTTAGGAGAGAAACAGCGCAAATACCTCTTAAACATCTTAAGCAACCAGCAGAAAGACGCCATCAAACGCGTCTTGCTCGGCAAAAAAGAAGCAGAGAGACAGCGCCTGAAACAAATCAAGTTCCATTTATATAATCTGGGCTTTATCGAGAAAGGCTTAGCCGATTTAGAAGCCTATATACAGGAAGCAAACGATCCATCCTTAAAAAGAACAGCAGCCTGGGAAAAAGTACTCTGGCATGCCAATCAATATAATGAAAAGGATGCGGCGATTGCATTAGAATATCTTCCGCTTGCCGAAGAAGGCGAAGTGCAGCCGGACCAGCAGCGCCGTATCGCTATTATCAAAGCAGAGCTGCTGGATGAAACGGGCGAGCGTGAAACAGCCAGAAACGTCTTACAGGACGCTTTAAAAGCAGGAGAACACGCAGATATCTATCTGGCGTTAGCAAATTTAGAAGCGGATATCAAGGATCGATTTGTTTATATCAATAAAGCATTCTCTCTCTATGACCTGGATAACATTGCCACCGATGAAACAGGCCAATATGACGGCCTCCATACCATCAAAACACATGAAAATATTTCAGATGGACCGCTGATCTCTGTCATTATTCCTGCCTATAATGCCGGGGATGGAATCAGGGTAGCAATTGAATCAATTCTGGAGCAGACATGGCAGAACATCGAATTGATTATTGTCGATGACCATAGCCCGGATAACACATTAGCAATCGTACAGGAATATGCAGCAAAAGACAGCCGGATTAAAGTCATGCAGACCCCGCAAAACAGCGGTCCTTACATTGCACGCAATATTGCCCTGGAAGCAGCGGCTGGCGAATTTGTGACCGTGAATGATTCAGATGATTGGTCGCATGCCTCCAAATTAGAGATTCAGGCGAAGCATCTATTAGCAAATACAGAGGTGGTTGCCAATACCTCCGAGCATGCGAGAATTACCGAAGAGATGACGTTGTACCGCAGGGGAACGCCAGGAAAATACATCTTCCCAAATATGTCATCGATTATGTTCCGCAGGGAGCCTGTATTAGAAAAAGTCGGATATTGGGACAGTGTCCGTTTTGCCGCAGATGGCGAGTTTAAACGCCGTTTGTTAAAAAGCTTTGGCACACGGACTTATGTTGACTTAGCTTCTGGTCCGTTATCCCTGCCAAGACAAGCTGTCACCTCCTTAACAGGAAGCTCCGCCTTTGGCTATAACGGCTTCTTTATGGGTGTGCGCAAGGAGTATGTGGAATCATTGGAGAATCATCATCAACGGGCAGAGGATGTCCGCTATGCTTATCCAATGACGGAACGGCCATATCCCGTGCCGGAGCCAATGTGGCCGGCTAAGGAAGAAAAAACAGAGGGTTTCCGGAAGTTTGATGTCGTTATTGCTACAGATTTTCGGGCATTGAACGAAGCAGATTGGCAGGTATTCAACGACTGCTTACAAGCGTCAGGGACCCGAATCGGCCTGGTGCAAATCAACGCCTATGATTTCGCGCTTCCGAAAAAAATCGACGAAGGCATTCGTCAAAAGTTAGATGGAGATCGTCTGCAGATGCTGGTGTATGGAGAAAAGGTTGATGCGGAGAAGACCGTATGCATCAAGCCGACCGTGTACCAATATCAGCAGAAGTACCTGCCAACCTTGACGACGAAGCAGCTGGCAGTTGTACTGACAGAAGCACCTGACAATCAGGCAGCTCTAAACAATGCCGCCAAGCATATCGAAGAATACTTTGGTCAGCTGGGAGCATGGTTCCCGGCGGATGAACAGATACAGCAGGAAATCAAAAATACTATTCCAGCAACGGAAATCAAACAGGCATATGCCGACCGTGTATGGGAAAAGAGTTGTCTAGAAAATGAAACAACCAATCGATAAAACCGAGCTTCACACACGTCTGCAGCACGCAGAAGAAGAGCTCGATACCAAAAGAAAAGAAGAAGCAGCATTAAAGGAGACTTATAGACGCTATAAGTCTGCCTTTTTGTTTGCAGAAACCTTAAAGCAAAAGGCTGCCGGCTGGAAGAAAAACAGTATTTCGCTGGCAAAAGCAGTCCCTTCCTATGCTCTGGGACGAAGAAATATCAAAAAGCTCTACAGTACTTCTTATAAGCAGAAGGACGCCAGCAACCAATTGAAGCCGGTCAAAAATTATTTATATGACCTCGGCTTTGAAGAACGCGCTCTCAGCGATTTACAGGATATGCTGTATCAATCCAACAATAAGTATCTTGTCAAAGCAGCTGCATGGGAGCTGGGGTTTTGGTTTGCCAATAAACTGACTCCAAACAGTGCAGAGCAAGCCGTCACCTATCTGGAAATTGCGCTCGAGGGAGAGCAGAATATAGACGTGCGCCGTCGTATTATCATCCTGCTTGCCGAAGCTTATAAAATACTGGGGCAGCATGCAAAAGGGATGCAGCTGATTAAAGAAGCACTGAACCAAGGATGGCATCCCGATTTACTGCTGGCACTGGCCAACCTGTGCCGAAATCAGGAGGACCGTCTGTATTGGATCAATGAAGTGCTGCATGCGTATCAGCTGGAGCCGCTTTATATCAATAACGCAATCTCAGGCGCTTATCTCTATGATCAATTAGACACCCACCCGATTCAGATAAAAGAGGAGCAGAATGAACAGCCTAAAATCACGGTCATCATTCCAGCATACAATTCGGAATCGGGCATTTCTGTTGCATTAAGATCATTGACAAAGCAAACGTGGACAAACCTGGAAATCATCGTTGTCGATGACTGCAGTCCGGATCATACCGCAGCTGTTGTCAAAGAATGGATGCAGCAGGATGACAGAATTAAGCTCTTGCAAACTGAAACAAATTCAGGGCCATATGTAGCCAGAAATATCGCGCTCCAGCAAGCAACAGGAGAATTCGTGACCATTAATGATGCGGACGACTGGTCTCATCCGCAAAAAATAGAAATCCAGGCACGGCATTTGCTGGAAAATCCGTCTGTTATCGCCAATACATCGGAGCATGCCAGGCTGACAGAGGATTTATATCTGTATCGCAGGGGGATGCCGGGGAAATATATTTTTTCCAATATGTCATCCATTATGTTTCAGAGAATTCCAGTTTTAGAGAAGGTCGGCTATTGGGATGCGGTGCGTTTTGCCGCAGACAGTGAATTTAAAAAGCGGCTGGCGCTCACCTTTGGCGCAGAGCAGGTGAAAGATCTGCCGACCGGACCGCTTTCCTTCCCGATGCAATCCTCCGGTTCATTAACGGGGAATTCCTCCTTTGGCTATAACGGCTTTCTTATGGGAGCACGCAAGGAATATGCCGAGGCACATAACCGGATGCATCAGCAAGCAAAGGATGTATATTTTCCGTATCAGCAGCAGGAGCGCCCATTTGCCGTGCCGAAGCCGATGCTTGAAAAAGGAGCCCGGCATCAGGTGGATGTTGCGTATATAGCAGATTTTCGCCAATATGATGCGGAGATAGGCAAGGAAATCAAATGGCTGAAGGAAAATGGCTTTACGGTTGGTTTGATCCAGCGCGGGATATATGATTTGAAGCAATCCAAGTTTATCCATCACAAGGTAAGGGACTTCGTAGATGGAGAGCAGGCATGCATGCTCGTTTACGGAGAAAAAGCAGAAGCACAGCTCACTATTATCAAAAATCCACTTATCTTTCAGGAGAAGCAGCGCTATGTGCCGGAGCTCAAGACAACCGCAGCCAAGGTCATTATTAATAAAATACCGAAGAAAAATAATCCGGAATACAATATGCGCCAATGTGTAATGAGGTTGCACCGCTATCTGGGACAGGCAGCCGCATGGTATCCGGCGAGCATAGAAATCAGAGAACAGCTGATTGAGGAACAGAGCCATACCATCCGCTATTATCCAGTGGCGGCATCCAATTGGATAGAGGAAGAGCAGGCCTTTAGAAAGATGCTGAAAGATAATTTTGTCGTTCCAGGCAAATGGAAGGAAGGAGGGCATGAAGATGCCAGAGGATAAATCGTATGAAGAACTGATTGATCAGCTTATCGAAAAAGAAGCGCAGGTAGATGATACCAAAGCAAGTATTGCCAAGATAGATAAACAAATTAAAAAAATCATGAAAAGCAATACGTATCAAAAAACAGCTTCTATTCGCAAACTCCTTCCTTCCGGGAAAGAAAAAGACAATTATATCGCTTATCTGGAAGAACAGCTTCTTCACTATCAATCGGAAACCGTTTTGTTGAAGGAGCAGTTAGCAGAACGCGAAAAAGCGCTCAAGCAATTTGATTATAATACCCTTTGGAGATATATCAAAGAAAAGAAAGACAAAGGAAAAATCATTGCGGAATTAGATAAACGCATCGAGCAGAAAAAATTAGAAGACCGTCATTTCCGGGATTTGCTGGAGGCAGCTGCACGGCAGTTCCAGCAAGAAGAAACGGCCTTTAAACAGCGGATTTTCACCAAAGTATTAGCCGGAGCCAAAGGGCATGCTTCTGAATTCATGGCACGCGCAGGACTTACGGAAGACCCTGTCAGCATGGCGGACGTCGCTTCCTATCGTGCCTGCATGAATATGCGTGTCAGACAATATCAGCTGTTAGGAACGCTCCCGGAATATGAATTAGACGATAAGCAGACAGCGTATCGCTTTATGGAAAAACAAGCGATACGCACGCCTGGCAGCCCGGAGGATATCTACACGATAGAATCCCTGCCGGAGGAAGAAAATATTGTTATCAAGCCGGCAAATGGAGCTGGAGGACGTGGAGTTTACATTGTATATGCATCTAGTGATATAATAAGTGTAAAGACAGGAGAGAAATTGTCGAATTGGTCTTTACTCAAGCATCGCATGGAGAAGGATCTGCAGGAAAATAAAGTGGATCAGGATGCCTGGCGCATCGAAGAATTAATTCTCGAGGATACGGCCAACAAGGTTTCTGGACGCGATGTGAAGTTTTATTGCTTTTATGGCAAGGTCGGCGTTATCCTGGAAATCATCCGCACGCCAGAGATGAAATACTGCTGGTGGGATGGACAGGGGAAACGTATCCAGACAGGAAAATATGAGGACAAAGCCTTCGAAGGCAAAGGAGTCTCCAAGGAAGAAATCGACATGGCAGAGAGAATCAGCAGTATGATTCCCAGCCCCTTTATGCGAATCGATTTTCTGCGATCCGAAAATGGATTGGTTTTTGGAGAATTCACACCAAAACCGGGCAATTATGATGAATTCAATGATAAAATAGACACATATTTAGGAAATTTATTTATCGAAGCACAGGGGAAGTTAGATAGAGACCTGCTTCAAGGAAAAACATTTAAAATATAAATGCAGAATAACGTACTAAAATGGATTAATCAGGAGGATCAGGCATGAGTGAGAATAATGCTGAATGGCTATCGCATTTATCATCAGAAGTTATTTCTGATGTACACGGAAGTTTATTAGACGCATACGTAATTGCGCTGGAAGGCTGGCGGAGAGGTCTGAAATTAAGGTGGCATGTTGAAGATTCAGAGAAATTCAGTGAAATGGTTACATGGTTCACCGAGAGACCTGGACAATTATTTTCATTAAGTTCAGATAGCAGGACACATTATTTCTTCCGTTCCAGAGGAGATAAAGTAACCAATGAAGCTGTATCTATTGGAAAAGACAAAGAAAGCTCCAAACAGCACTTAAGCGAGCACGGCGTTCCAGTACCGCAGGGAGGAATATTTACCAGCGAGCACACGAAAGAAGAAGTTCTGGAATGCGGCAGCAAAATCGGATTTCCCGTTGTGCAAAAACCAAAGGACGGAAGCTTTGGCCGCGGCGTCTTTGTCAACATTACCAGCACAGAAGAATTAGAAGCATGCTATGACTACACCAAAGAGCTGGGAACCACCGATGACATCATTATCGAGCAATATATCACCGGAAAAGATTACCGCCTATATGTTGTCGGAGATGAAGTTGTCGGAGCAATGCACCGCCAGCCGCCAAACGTTGTCGGAGATGGTGTACATACGATAGAACAGTTGATTCAATTAAAAAATGCAGAGCGAGAAAAAAATCCGCGTTTAGTAAGCTGTCCAATTATCGTAAATGATGAATTAACAGATTTTATCGCGAGAAAGGGTCATACGCTTTCTTCCATTCCTGAAAAAGATGATTTAATCTATTTAAACTTTAAAGGAAATATCTCACTTGGCGGCGATCCAATTGATGTATTAGACAGCCTGTCCCAGGAAGTGAAGGACACAGCAGTTAAAGCGCTGCGGTCCGTTGCAGGATTGACACATGGGGCCGTCGATATCATTATCAATGAGAAGGATGACAAAGCCTATGTATTAGAATTAAACCCTACCGCACAGCTGGGCGGGCTATTATATCCAATCGAGGGCAAGTCAAGAGATATTCCCAAAGCAATCATAGACTTTTATTTTCCAGAAACAAAGGACAAGAATGTTGCACAAATCAATACATTCTTTGATTTCCATGATGTACTGGACCCGCTCCAAAATCGGGACGCAACCGTGACCACTGTCACCCCATGCCCGCAGCAAAAGGTCTATATGAAGAAATATATCGTGGTCGGCGATGTCTTAGATATCGGTTACCACCGCGGCCTTCGCAAGCAGGCATTTGAACGGGAATTGCATGGATATATCATGACGAAGGAAATCGGCGATATCGAAATCGTCGTAGCCGGCACAGATCCGGAAATGGTAGAAGACTTTAAACACGGTATCTGGGAAGATGAAGAAAGAGCAACCGTGATGGAAGTATTAGAAGAAGATGTCGATGAAGCAGTGAAAGTCGGCTTTGAGATAAAAACAGATTTAAAAACACAGGTAGAAGAATTAAAATGGTACAAGCGTGAACTGGAAGAAACCGAGCTGGCCTTGAAAAAAGCCGAGTTGAAGCGGAGAAAGTACTACGAAAGCGTCTCTTGGAAGGCAACCTCGCCAATCCGGGCGGTTGGGTCGATCTTTAAGAAGTTTAAGGGATAATGATGAGTTGAAAGAAGCTACAGGAGGATATGAATATGAAAGACAATCAGTTAGGGATAAGTCTTCCACATCTGAATAATGACATTGTACGAAATGCGCGAAAAACACGTCTGGACGCATTTTCTGTTGCATTAGAAGGATGGAGAAGAGGTCTGAAGCTAAAATGGTACACGAAGGATTCCGAGCACTTTGAGAATATGGTTATTTTTGGAGTGAACCCGCCCGGACGTTTATTTTCATTAACCTCAGAGAAGCAGACACATTACTTCTTTAGAACAAGAGGAGACCTGGTTTCCAGCGAAGCAGTAGAAATTGGATCAGAAAAGGATGATACCAAAATCTATCTCGGCAATGCAGGCGTGCCTGTACCAAAGGGAAAAGGCTTTGAAGCAGAGGCAACCAATGAAGAGATTATCGAATTTGCGGATACAGTCGGCTTTCCATTAGTTCTCAAACCAACCAACGCGAGTCTTGGAAATGGTGTTGTAACGAATATTAAAAATAGAGAACAATTAATCAAGGCGATTCATTATGTCCGCCGGGAATTAGAGTATGAAGAAGTCGTGCTGGAGCAATATGTCAGCGGGAAAGAGTATCGTGTTTATGTCGTGGGTGATGAAGTGATTGCAGCGTACAACCGTGTACCTGCGAACATTATGGGCGATGGGGAACACACCATTGAGCAATTAATCGATATCAAGAACGCGATACGCAGAAAAAATGCCCGCTTAAACAGCTGTCTGATTCATATGGATGTCGAAATTCTCGAGTTTATTCAGGAAGCTGGCTACACATTGGAAAGTGTCCCGGAGAAGGACAAAGTAATTTACTTGCGGGAGAAAACGAATGTATCCTCCGGCGGAGACCCTGTTGATGTAACAGACACTCTGCCGCAAGAGTATAAGGAAATTGCCATCAATGCGTTAAAAGCAATCGATGATTTTCCACAGGGCGGCGTCGATATAATTGTCAATGACCGCGAAGACCTGAAAGGGGAAGCCGTTGTTATTGAATTGAACCCTACCGCACAAATTGGCGGGGCGCTTTTCCCAATCGAAGGAAAAGCAAGAGACATTCCGAAAGCGATTATAGACTATTATTTCCCAGAAACCAAAGGGAAGGTAGACACTACAAAATCAAGAGTCTCTTTTAATTTAATCAATGTTTTAGAGCCGCTTGAAAATAGAGCAGCACTGGAAGTAGAAGTTGCTCCTGCGCCAATCGGAGAGCTTTATATCCGGAAATATATCGTGAATGGAAATGTGCAGCGATACAATTACCATAAATGGCTGAAGAGACAAGCTCTTGCTCAAAACCTGCATGGTTATGTGAAAAGCATGGTCTTTGATGAAATTGAAGTCGTTGTAGCTGGAACGGATCAAAAAGCAGTGGAAGACTTTAAAGAGGTTATCAAAGGCTACCCGCAAGGATCGGAAGTAACCCGTATTAAAGAGGAAGACTATGACAGCTTTATTACGGTAGGCTTTGAAATTTCCGAGCGGTATAATACCAATAATATAAAATCCGTGCAGCATGCTTTAAGACGAATGGATAAAGATTTGCAGGAACTTAGAAAGAAAAAAGACAGAGCGGATAAGGACGTTAAGCATATTTTGAATAGTACTTCTTGGAAGGTCACAGAGTCTATACGGAAGGTCGGCTCGAAGGTGAAGAATAAAAAATAATCATTTATCTAGTCTAGTATCGATGAGATAAGATGATAAATAATTGTGGAGGAATGTTCATGTCACAAATTAAATTAACAGCTACTGGTGACGTGCTGCTACACTCTAGAGTGTACGATATCAGCAAAAAAAATGGGAAATATGATTTTAAAGATAAAATGGCTCCTGCGAAAAAACTGCTGCAAGCAGGAGATATCTCTGTTGTTAACTTAGAATCGATTGTAGCCGGAGAAGAATTAGGCCTTATCTCTTTCCCAGAATTTAATAACCCGGTAGAATTAGCGGAAAACTTAAAAGAATTCGGCACAGACATTGTCACAAATGCGAATAACCACAGTCTTGATTTAGGCGAAGAAGGCGTGCTTAAATCAATTGAAAACCTTGAAAAAATAGGGCTTCCTTACGTTGGTTCACATAAGTCAAAAGAAGACCAGCAAAAATTCCGTATTATTGAGAAGGAAGGAATTAAGGTAGCGATTCTATCTTATACGGCTGTCACGTTAGGCAAGAATCCGCCTAAAAATAAACCGTATCTTTTAAATCGTATTGTGGCCGGCTCTACGAAGGAAGTAAGACGGGATATTGAGCGCTTGAAAAAAGAAGAAAGCCCGGACGTAGTTGTTGTTGCAGCGCACTTTGGAAGAGAATATGCGCTTAATCCGCCAGCTTCTCAGGTAGATATTGCTACATCTTTATCAGACGCTGGTGCAGATATTGTTTTAGGACATCATCCGCATGTCCTTCAGCCTGCACAGTGGATATTGAATTCCAGAGGGAAAAAGACCTTTGTCATCTATTCTTTAGGAAACTTTTACAGCGGTCAAAAAGGATTGTATAGACAAATAGGCGGAGTATTGTCTCTGAATATCAGCAAAGATGAAAATGGTAAAGTGGCAATTAACCATCCGGAAATGGATCTGACCTTTGTAGATGCTAATCGTAAAAACAATTATCAAATGCATTTATTAAGTGATTATATAGCTAAAAATCCATACATTGAAACAGACCATGATAAATTCGACAGTCTGGAAGTATATAGCGAATTAACAGAGCGGTTAACGCAGTGGATGCCAGAGTTTAAATTAAAATAATAATAGATTAATAAAGCCATAAGCAGTCAGGAATACTAAATCCCGAGTGCTTATGGCTTTATGTTGTTATTTTTTCAGTTTTTCTGTAAATGCCCGAATAGGCTTCGTCATTTTCCAAGAGTTACTTTCTTCCATTTGCTGCAGGCGTTTCTTTAATTGTTTATTTTGTCGCTGGGTCAATTCTAGAGTCCGCTCGTCCCGCTCATATTTTGCTAGACGGTTCACGGCATATTGATAGTCTGATTTTAATTTAGCATAGTCTTTGATATATTTATTCAACGCAGCTTTTTCTTCCGAATTACTATTCTCACTGCTGGCAGCTTTTTCATTTGGCGTTTCAATATGAAACCCATGCATAATAGGGCTTGAACGTTTCTTTTCTGTTATTGTTGCCGACTTGCTGATTCGTTTTGTATATCTTTCCAGTCTTGTTTGGAAATCATTGATTCTTTTTTGACTGGAACCAACAATAATAGAGATATCTCCATTATTTAGGGGTTTTATATAACCATGGACTTTAGCATGATATGCCAAACGACGCACACGTCCGGAAAAAGCTTTTGTATATTCACAGCCGCTGACTACATAACGAGTAAGCTTTAATGCTCTCAAAGGCAATACAGGAATACCAACTTCTGTTGCATTTCCATTCATACAAGCATCGAAAATAAAATCAAAATCTAAGAAGAAGTTTTGAGCATTTGTCCGGTCGTAATCCACTGTTTCTGGAAAATAAAAATCAATTAATTTCGAAGGGATATCCTGCGCCTTTCCTTTCATTGGAAACAAATGTTGCGTAATATGCGCCCGTGTATTCAACTCAATAACAGCCGCTGTATCATTTTCTTCATCCACCATCATATCTACACCGCATTGAGGTAAATCGTCAAAAGCACTTACTGCATTAACGGCAATCTGTTTGATGTTATCAGACAGATCATCTGTAACTTCGATGGAATCGCCGCCTGCAGATACATTATTTTTTGATTTGATATAGACTAATTCCCCATCTGGGATAACAGAGTTCAGATCATAGCCTTCTCGGCGTAACATATTTCTCAGCTCATCATCGATTTTTATTTTTCGATTTGTAAGCGATGGAAGTTTAGCGCGTTCTTCATTCTTTTGATCAATTAATTGCCTGACTGTACTTTTACCGTCACCAACAACGTTTGCCTTTATTCGTTTTAAAGCTCCGATTACTTTGCTGTCTAGAACATAAACACGATAATCTTCTCCAGCAAAATACTTTTCTAAAATAATATGAGGAGATTTTAATTTCACTCGAACATAATTTAAAGCTTCAATCAACTCTTCTTCATTTTGAATACCAGCGATAACGCCTGTTCCTCCAGTTCCCGCTAGGGGCTTTACCACAACAGGGTATTGAATCTCAGCAGCATACTGTATTATTTCAGAATCACTGATATCGGCACTAAAGTCTTTTCCTCCAGGCGTAGACACATTATTTTTCTCTAGAACCTCTTTCGTTTTAACTTTGTTTTTTGTTAATTCTTTCGTTCGTTTAGAAACTAAATCGCCACGAGTGGCACTAAAATGATGGCTTTTATTACCATCTGTAATAACATAAGAGGGTTCAAATTTACCTGTTCCTTCTTTTACAATACTGAAAGAAATGGTTAATCCTCTTCGCCAGGCTTCTAATATAATACTATAGGTACTCAACATATAATTATTTGCTTTTTCCGGTATAGGGTGGTCTAAACTTTTTAGAAATCGATTTTCTGTCATAATCAATTCTCCTAACATAATTTCGCTTAAATAGTTAATTATTATTATAACATATTTCTTCAACTGTCCTCCCAATAAACGCCCATCAAATTCACTTGTGAACAACCCCAATTATCCCTAAGCTGATTTTGAAACAAAATAAATGACATTTTCCTTGTTAATTGAAACGAGAGCATACAGCCGGTCTTCCTGCGACAAAATTTTTAACAATTTAACTATCTATTTTCGGTATTAATTTATATAATATTTATAATCTGAAAAACAATGGCTATAAAATGAATCCAAGCTTCGAATTTCTTAAAATAACCTTTGTTGTTTTAGATTTGCAAGAGAAAATAATTTTTCATGCTGCAAAATGGTTAAAAGTTAAAAATAGGGTAAATTTAAGTAAAAAGATTGAAATAAAATGATGTTTCAAGAAATATATTTTGTTGGGATTTAGATAATCAGTAGAACGAACAACAGCAGGAAACAAGCTGATTGGGAAAAGAAATATGCATTTTTTTCTAATTAGTCATTAAACAAAAAAGAGGAGAATGATTATGAAATCTCAAGAGGTAGAGCTTTTACCTGCACTGAGTAAAAAAGTAGTGGAAGGGATAACTGGCTTCCAATTATGTTCTTATTTAGTAGCGTTGGAAGGCTGGAGAAGAGGACTGGAATTAAAATGGTATCGAGACGAAACAAGTCTTTGTAAATTAGACAGAATGAACAGCAGTACACATGGAAAGTTCTTTTCACTAAGTAATGGAGATAACCTGCATTATTTCTTTCGCTCCAGAGGAGACAAAGTAGCGAATAAGGCAGTAAGAATTTGTCAGAATAAAGAAGAAACAAAAGCGCTTCTTGAACAGAGTAATGTGCCTATTCCTATAGGAAAGACATTGGAAACAGATGCAGATATGATTGCTTACGCGAATGAAATTGGCTATCCTGTAATTATAAAACCATTAAATGGAAGTATGGGTAAAGGGGTCTATACAAATATATCCAATGAAAATGAGTTAGCAGGAGTTATTAAAGAATTAAGGTCGAAATATGCTTATCGTCAGTATATTGTGGAAAAGCATTATGATGGCAATGAATATCGAATTTATGTGGTTGGAGATAAAGTTATTGGCGCGACGAACCGGATTCCGGCAAATGTGGTTGGTGATGGAATAAACACGATAGAAAAATTGATTGAACTCAAGAACGAGGAAAGAAAACAGAATCCATATTTAGCACCGAAACCGATAAAAGTAGATTATGAAGTAACCTACATGCTGGAACGAGCCGGTTACGCGCTGAATAATATTCCTGAAAAAGGGGAGCAGGTTTTCCTGAGAGAAAAAAGTAATCTGTCCTCTGGCGGGGATCCTATCGAAGCTACCGATGAACTTTCAGAAGAAGTGAAGCAGATTGCTGTAAATGGATTAAAAGCGCTGCCTTCTCTCCCTCATGCCGGAATAGATATTATTGTAGACCCCAGGGATAATCGAAAGGGCGTTGTCTTAGAAATAAATGGGACGGCGGAAATTGGTTTTCACCTGTTCCCCTTAGTAGGGAAAGCAAGGGATGTTCCTGGTGCAATTATCGATTATTACTTCCCTGAAACAGCAGGGGAGAATAAATCTTATTTTTATTTTGATTATCTCAGCTTACTAGACCCTTTAAAGCAATGCGCTGTAGATGAAATCAAAGTTATCAAAACTCCAATGAAGGAAATGTCTGCTAAAAAATATACCGTCAGCGGGAAAGTGAACCGGGTAGGGTATATGAATTATATTAAAAGGCAGGCACTAAGAAATAACCTTTTTGGCTATGCGAAGAAAATAGATAACAATACGATTGAAGTTTATCTTATCAGTGAGAAAAAAGATGGGCTGGATACATTCAAGAAGTTTGTCAGCAAAGGGTCTAAAAAATCCATTGTTGAACAGATTGAGGAACGAAATCTGGAGTATTCAAACAGACCCAGAAAAATAGGTTTTCAAATAATAACTTAGTAAGAGAGAAGGATTGGACATGCAAGAAATCGGGATGTTGACCAATTTTAATAAGCCGACGGAATTAGCGAAAATGACTTCTCTAGTAGCAAAAGCATACGGCATGGAGCTAATCTACATGCGGCCGAAGGATATTAATATAGAAGAGAAAAAGGTGTATGGAAAAGTTCTAGTGAATAATAAATGGATGGATAAAACAACAGATATCCCCCCTTTCATTGATGCTGCTCCATATTGTTTTATGAGAAAAAATAAAGAGAAAATGGATTTTTTAAGAAAAACAACCTTTTTATCAGATAATCGAAGAAACGTGGTAACAAAGGAGATGTTACAAAATACGTTAAGCAAGGATGAGCAATTTTCTCATTTGATGATACCAACGCATAAAATCAAGTCTTTCCAGGATATGGACAGCTATCTGCATGATTATCAGAAGATTGTATTGAAGCCAGGGAAAGGACTGCGAGGCAAAGGCATCTATATTATTGAAAAGAAGGATAACGATTTATTTACAATCGGCTTTAATAAAGAAAAATGGGATGCTGATGTAAATGCACTGGAGGAATTTTTTGATAACACGGTAAGAGGAAAGAATTATATCCTCCAGAAATACGTTACGTCCAGAACCCCGCAAGGAGATCCGTTTGACTGCCGGGTCCATGTAGAAAAAGACGGAACAGGCAAGTGGGCGGTCGCTAAAATTTATGTGCGGATCGGTATCGGTCAGTCTGTTATATCTAATGTGAACCAGGGCGGAGGAATTAGTGATCCAAAAGAATTTCTCAAGGCAAACTTTAATAGGCAGCATGAGGAAATCTATCAAAATTTATTAAAACTCGGAACACAGATACCAAAAAAAATGGAGCAGCTGAGAGGAACACATATTATGTCCCTGGGGCTGGATATTGGAATAGATACAAACGGCAAATTATATCTATTTGAGGTAAATGATGGACCAAGTACCAAGGCAGTTATATCCGAAGTGGCATTTTTAAGAAGTAATTACTATTTGTATGTCTTAGAGAATCGATTAAACAGAAAAGTAAAAGTAAAAGATTCCACGGATGAATTGGAAAATAACCAGAAGGAAATCCGTGAATTAAAAGAAATGATTGCAGAAAAAGAGAAGCAATTAAATAGCATATTAAATAGTAAATCCTGGAAGCTGACAGGTGTTATGAGAAAAGCGAGAAGGAAGATGACCAAGAAGAAATAGCGGCGAATCGTGACGGTTTCTAACCTTCTATCATAAAAAGATAAGGACTTACGTATTTTAGCTGAAATGCCAGCTGGAATCGCAGGCAATAGAAATAAGAAAATGCTGTAAAGCGGCCGTTTTCCTGAATTTTATAGGGGAAGGCCGCTTATTTAATGGCGTTTTTTCTTCACGCTGATTCTAATTTGTAAGCAGCCGTAAAAAAGATGTGAGAATAAAATTAGATTTATGATAAGATGTGTATAGAAAGCATGGAAAAAAATAGAGTCATATATAGAGCAGATAATAAATAATCCAAATACATATAGTAGCCGCAGATAGAAATATTCCTGTTCACATGTATGATGAGAAACAAGTGAATACAAAGATGAAGGAGAATGGTTATGAAATCTCAAGAAGCAGAACTTCTTCCCGACCTGTCAAAAAAAGTAGTGAAAGATATAACAGGCTTTCAATTAGACGCTTATGCGGTAGCTTTGGAGGGCTGGAGAAGAGGCTTAGAATTAAAATGGTATAGTGATGAAACAAGCGTATGTAAATTGCATCGAATAAACAGCACCACACACGGGAAATTTTTCTCTCTCAGTGATGGAGAAAAAACGCATTATTTCCTGCGCTCCAGAGGCGATAAAGTAGCCAATAAAACGATAGGTATTTGTCAAAACAAAGAAAAAACCAAATCCTATATGCGAAAACATGATGTGCCGGTGCCGCTTGGAGCAGCTTTGGAAAGCGATGAAGAAATTATTAACTATGCGAATGAGATTGGCTATCCTGTCATTATCAAGCCGTTAAGCGGAAGCATGGGAGTAGGCGTATATACCAATATTTCGGATGAACAAACATTGGTAACTATTCTGAAGGAAGTAAGAAAAAAATATTCCTACCGCCGATATTTAGTGGAAAAACATTATGAGGGCAATGAATACCGTATCTATGTCGTCGGAGATAAAGTGATTGGCGCCACAAACAGAGTCCCTGCAAACGTCACAGGGAATGGGGTTGACACGATTGAAAAATTAATTGAAATCAAGAATGAGGAAAGAAAAAAGAATCCGTATTTGGCGCCAAAGCCGATAAAGGTAGATTATGAAGTGACCTATATGCTGGAAAGAGCAGGATATACCGTAACCAGTGTTCCAAAAGAAGGCGAGCAAATCTTTCTGCGGGAAAAAAGTAACCTTTCTTCCGGCGGTGACCCGATTGAGGCAACCGATGAACTGTCAGATGAGGTGAAACAAATTGCGGTCGACTCGTTAAAAGCACTTCCTTCCATCCCGCATGCCGGAGTAGATATTATTGTAGAATCGAAGGATAATACAAAAGGGGTCGTATTAGAAGTGAATGCAACGGCTGAAATTGGCTTCCATCTATTTCCGCTGATCGGGAAAGCGAAGGACATTCCTGGAGCGCTCATTGATTACTATTTCCCGGAAACAGCAGGCGCTGAGAGAACACATTTTTATTTCGATTACCTGAGCATCTTAGAACCGATAAAAACGGGAGCGGTTGAGGAGATAAAGGTCGTTAAAACACCATTGAATAAAAAGTATGCAAAGAAATATACGGCAACTGGAAAATTAAACAGAGTGGGGTATATGACAAAAATAAAAAGATTTGCATTGGAAAGAAATTTATATGGCTATGTGAAAAAAATAGATGAAAACACCGTCGACATCTTCCTTATCGGAGAATCAAAAGAAGAATTAGATGCATTTAAAGAATATGTGAAAAAAGGATCGAAAAAATCTGTCGTCAAAAATATTAGAGAAAAAGATCTTGAACTCTCTGGCAGGCCAAGGAAAACAGGGTTTAAAGTTATCACAACATCCTGATTAGCATCTACTAACTGTAAAAGAACTATCATAAAATGAACTATTTGGAGTAGATATACGCTGAAATAGTTCATTTTTCTTTTCGAAATGATAAGATGGATGAGTTTAAAAGAATCTATTATAATCCAATATTTTCCTTATCATTATATATGAAACTACTTTGTTAAAATAAACACTAAGCAAAAAGACCATCTAAACAGCCACGAAATTTTTGAAAAATACATAAAATCATGTCAAAAAGTGTCTTTTTTGGTACAGTATATTTACATATAACAATGTGAAAGCACAGATTCATAGAAGGTTTAAATAACGGATGGCGGAGGTATAAGTATGTCACAGATGAAATTAGTAGCTACTGGAGATGTTCTGCTACATGACAGGGTATATGATAAATGTATAAAAAACGGAAAATATGACTTCCGGGATAAGATGGCTCCCGTAAAGGAATTATTACAAGCGGGAGATTTGTCGATTGTTAATTTAGAATCAATCGTAGCTGGGGAAGAATTTGGGCTTGCGACGTACCCAAGATTTAATAACCCGATTGAGATTGCAGAAAACTTAAAGGAATTTGGCACAGACATCGTTACCAATGCCAATAACCACAGCTTTGACTTTGGAGAAGAGGGCGTATTGAAATCCATTGAGAACCTTGAAAAAATTGGTTTGCCTTATGTAGGTTCCCACAAGTCCAAAGCAGACAAGGACACATTCCGGATATTTGAGCGAAATGGTATTAAAGTGGCCGTGCTGTCGTATTCAACGGTTTCCAATAATAAGGATTTTCCTAAAGGAAAAAGATATTTATTAAACCGAATCATCGGCGGATCAACCATCCCTGTCAGAAAAACAATTGAGCGCTTAAAGGAAGAAGAAAAGGTGGATGTGGTAATTGCAGCCGTGCATTTTGGACCAGAGTATGCTTTAAATCCATCATCATTTCAAGTGAATCTAGCTACATCTCTATCAGATGCTGGCGCAGATATTATCCTTGGACATCATCCGCATGTCTTGCAGCCGGCGCAGTGGATACTGAATTCCCGGGCAAACAAATCATTGGCGATCTATTCTCTCGGGAATCTGTATACCGGGCAATTTGGGGTCTACCGGCAAATCGGAGGGGTGCTCTCTCTGGACATAAGCAAAAATGAAGACGGACAAGTTACAATCGGACAGCCTGAAATGGATTTAACCTTCGTCGATGATGTGAACAATACCGAGTTTCAAATGCATTTATTCCGGGATTATATCGAAGAAAATCGCCATATCAAAACAGACTTTGGCACATTTGACAGTTTAGAGATATATACCGAGCTAAAAAACAGATTAACACAATGGGTTCCAGACTTTAAACTCAGGTAAGCAAAGCAATATGTTTCCTTTCATAGGTTAGATTTCATCACTTTAATTGGAAAATTGTATTTGGATCAAAATATCTATAATCATAAATAAACTCGATATTATCAAACAACAGGAAGAAGGATTGTAGATGATAGTAGGCTATATGCGCAATTTAAAAAAACCGGATTCACTGGCCAGAACAACGTCACTCATTGCCAAGTCATATGGAATCGAATTGCTCTATATGAACCCGGCAGATGTCGATATAAAAAAGAAAAAAGTATATGGAAGATTACTGGTCAATAATAAGTGGGTGAATAAAGAGACGGATATTCCTCCTTTTATCGATGTCGTTCCGTATTGCTTTAAAAAGGAAACGAAAGAAGTTATGGATTTCTTAAAAGAAACGACGTTATTATCCGAAGATCGACAAAATGTCATCACGAAAGAATATTTACAAGAGGTATTAAGTAAGGATGAGGTGTTTTCTCATTTAATGATACCTACGCATCCGATGGAGACGGTTGAAGATTTACATCATTACTTGAATCAGTACCAAAAAGTCGTGCTGAAGCCGGAAAGCGGGCTGCGCGGTAAAAATATCTATTTTATAGAAAAGGTAGAAGCGAATATATTCCAAATTGGTTTTAATACAGAAAAATGGAAGATTCCTTTAAATGAACTGAAATCATTTTTCGATACTACGTTAAAAGGGAAAAATTACTTCCTTCAAAAATACGTTGTATCAAGAACGCTTCAGGGCGATCCGTTTGATTGCCGGGTACATGTAGAAAAAAATGGCAGAGGCCGGTGGGCAATTGCTAAGATTTATGTGCGGATTGGCATCGGACAGTCCGTTATTTCCAATGTGAACCAAGGCGGAGGCGTCAGTGATACGAGAGAATTTTTAAAAGCAAATTACGGGGATAAATGGCAGGAAATCTATCTATATTTAAAAAAACTCGGAAAAATAATCCCGGAAAAAATGGAAGAGCTGCGAGGAAAAGATATTATGACATTAGGGCTGGATGTTGGCATCGATCAAAGCGGCGAACACTTTTATTTGTTTGAAGTGAATGACAGTCCCAGCTCCAAAGCATTAAAATCCGATGTAGCCTATTTTAGAAGCAATTACTACGTGTATGTGTTAAGCGAAAAATTAAATATTCAAGTGAAGGATGCAAAGGAAGAGGTAGAATCCCTTTCGGACAGAATCGCTCAAATGCAAAAAGAAATAAGAGAAAAAGACGAGGCACTCACTGGTATGGAAAAACAAATGGTTCAAAAAGAGAAAGAACTCACCAGCAAAGAAAAACGGCTGAATAATATGCTGAATAGTACCTCCTGGAAAATGACAGGCATTTTGAGAAAAACTAAAAAAATATTTGTAAAGAAATAGCCATATGCGTGTAACAATATAAAGAAAACTTAATAGAATTGAAATCGATCAAAGCGTATGATATGTCCCTAAAACCCGGACAAATAGCGAATTGTATTCTATTACATGCACTTTAAAATAAAACTAAAAGTAGAATAAGGGGACTGTTTTTATGAAAACACAACAAGTAGAACTCCTTCCTACACTGACAAAGGAAGCTGTAAATGATGTGACTGGCTATCAGCTATGCGGTTATTTAATCGCTTTAGAAGGATGGAGAAGAGGATTAGAATTAAAATGGTACAGAGATGAATCCAGTCTTTGCAAACTGCATCGTATGTTCAGCAGCACGCACGGGAAATTCTACTCTTTAAGCAACGGAGATACGCTACATTATTTCTATCGCTCCAGAGGGGATAAAGTAGCCAATAAATCAGTCACGATATGTCTGGATAAAGAAAAAACAAAAGCTTTTCTTGAAAAGGGGAATGTACCTGTCCCTAAAGGGAAGACATTAGAAACAGATGAAGCGATCATTGATTACGCGAATGAGATTGGTTACCCGGTTATTATCAAACCATTAAAAGGCAGCATGGGAAAAGGCGTCTACACCAATATTGATAATGAAGCGGAACTGACTGCTGTTTTAAAAGAATTAAGAAACAGCTATTCCTACCGTCAATATATTGTAGAAAAACACTACGGCGGCAAGGAATACCGTGTATATGTTGTCGGCGATAAGGTTATTGGCGCGACGAACCGGATTCCTGCCAATGTGGTTGGAGATGGGATAAACACCATTGAAAAATTGATTGAACTAAAAAATAACGAAAGAAAAAAGAATCCATATTTAGCAACAAAGCCTATAGAGGTTGATTACGAAGTGAATTCCATGTTGAAAAGAGCCGGCTATACAGTAGACAGTATTCCGGCAAAAGACGAGCAGGTCTTCTTAAGGGAAAAAAGCAATCTGTCTACTGGCGGAGATCCAATCGAGGCAACGGATGAATTGACAGATGAAGTGAAGCAGATTGCCGTAGATGCGTTAAAGGCATTGCCATCGCTTCCGCATGCCGGGTTAGATATTATCGTCAATCCAGAGGACAATCGAAAAGGCGTGGTGCTGGAAATCAACGGAACTGCAGAAATTGGTTTTCACCTGTTCCCCTTAGAAGGAAAGGCAAGAGATGTCCCTGGTGCCATCATGGATTATTACTTCCCGGAAACAATCGGGAAAGAAAAATCCAACTTTTATTTCGACTATCTCTGCATGTTAGAACCATTAAAAAAATATGCAGTAGATGAAATGAAAGTGATCCGGACACCGGCAATTAACATGTATGCGAAAAAATATACGGTAACCGGAAAAGTGAACCAGGTAGGATATCTGGGTTTTATTAAAAGACAAGCGCTGAAGAACGATCTCTTTGGCCATGCGAAAAAAATAAATAAAAAGACGGTGGAAGTCTACCTGATCGGCGAGGAAAAAGAAGTCCTGGATACATTCAAAAAGACAGTAGAGAAAGGAAATAAAAAGTCCTCTGTCGAGAAGGTAGAAGAACAGGATCTTGTCTATACCAACGAGCCAAGAAAGACCGGATTTCAGGTCATCACAAAGACAAACCGCCGCTGAAACCGTCAGAAGAATAAATAGGCAATTAAATAGCCTGCCAGAGAAGGCGCGAAAAAGAATGGGAATAAAACCAATCAGGTCTTCTCTGGCAGATACATAAGGTGGGAGATTATGAGGGCAAAGGATTTAACGGGAAGAATATTAAATCGATCGAATCGAATGATTGTCTTGGAGGCACATAAAAGAGGGGTCGAGGTAACCCCGTTACCGAATAAAAGATTTAAAATGGCGTACAATGGCAAGTCGTACCTCATTAGAAGAGGAATGATTGTAAACAGCTATAATACCTCGCTGGCCATTGAAGTGACGAACCGAAAAGAAATCACAAGCAGAATGCTGAGAGGGAAGGGCTTCCCGGCTCCAGAGAACATCGTGTTTTCGAATACAGATGTCGAACGGGCATGGGCTTGGGCGCAGCCAATTTTACCAGTCGTGATAAAGCCATATAACGATGCAAAAGGTACAGATGTATACGTGAAACTTACGGACTATGATGAATTTGTGCAGTGCTTTCATAAAGTTGGCGAAAAACATAAAGAAGTGCTTATTGAAGAATACATCAGCGGGAAAGAATATCGCTTTACGTATGTAAAAAATGAAATTGTAGGGGTTGCACACCGAATCCCGGCTAATGTGACAGGAGATGGTGTTTCGACCATTGCTGAATTAGTAGAGACGAAAAACAAAGAACGGGAGCAAAGAAAAAATCCCATTCATATTAAAATAAAATTAGATGAGGAAATTGAACGGGTATTATCTAAGTTGAATTATACATTTCAGACTATCCCGGCCGACGGTGAGATGGTATACTTGAGGTCGAATTCCAATGTGTCAACAGGCGGAGACGCCATTGATGTAACAGATGATATTAGTTTTGAAATCAAAGAAATCGTAAGAAAAGCGGTTCGTGCTATCCCGGGAGCAAGAATATGCGGCGTGGATGTTCTGATCAATGGAGAGGATATTCATATTTTGGAAATGAATGTCGGTCCTCTGGGTCCTATGCTTACCATGCACCATTTCCCGTGGGTTGGAAAAAAGAGGGATGTCATTGGGAAAGTAGTCGATGCATTATTCCCGGACACAGCAGCAGTAAAAGTAGAATAGCGATGAAGAATATAGCAAATGGCATGTTAAAAGAATGAAAAGGTGGGAATATCCATGTACGAAGTAGGTATTATGACTAATTTTAAAAAACCTACAAAACTGGCAACAATGACAGCATTAATAGCGAAATCATACGGAATTGAAATTATTTATATGTCACCAAAAGATGTTAGTATCGAAGAAAGAAAGATTTATGGGAAAGTAATGGTTAATAATAAATGGGTTGATAAAAAAACCGATATTCCACCTTTTATTGATGCAGCTATATATTGCTTTAAAAAAGATAATAAAGAAGTCATGGACTTTTTAAGAGAGACGACATTTCTTTCGGATACGAGAGAGAACTTGATAAATAAAGAGAAATTACAAGGAATATTAAAGGAAGATCCGAAATTCGCTCATTTAATTATTCCTACACATAATGTAAAGACATTTGATGATGTCTATCCAAACTTAATGAAATATAATAAAGTCGTGATTAAGCCTGGAAATGGAATAAAGGGCAAGGATATCTACTCTATTGAAAAAATCGGAGAAGATCTCTTTACAATAGGCTACCAGCGGAATGAATGGGATGTTCCATTAAATGATCTGCGAGAATTTTTTGATGAGGTCTTGCAGCAAAGGAATTATATTCTTCAAAAATACGTTGCGTCCAAAACACCGCAGGGTGATCCCTTTGATATTCGGGTGCATGTGGAAAGAGACCGCGCCGGCAAATGGTCGATTGCAAAAATCTATGTACGGATCGGAATCGGGCAGTCTGTTGTCTCGAATGTGAGTCAAGGAGGCGGCGTCAGTGAGCCTGTTGCCTTTTTAAAAGCATTCTACGGAGATAAATGGGAGACGATTTACAGTAATTTGGTGACGATAGGAAAGACACTGCCGAAGAAAATGGAGAAGTTAAGAAAAACACACATCATGTACCTGGGAATAGATATTGGCATCGAATCAAATGGCGATTTGTATTTGTTTGAAACAAATGATGGACCGGGTACCAAGAACGTTATCTCCGAAGCAGCCTTCCATCGAAGCAATTACTATGCCTATGTCATGAAAGAAAAATTAAATTATCCAGTAAAGCAGCTGGTCGATGTAATCGAGGATGACCAGCATAAGATTGCTCAATTGGAAATAGCGAATTCCCAATTAGAAACAGCAGTAAGCAAAGAAACAAAGAAAACAGCGAAAAAAGAAAAACAGATCCAGGATATGATAAACAGCACCTCATGGAAGGTGACCGGGTTTCTCAGAAAAGCGAAGAAGCTGGTGAAGAAAAGTTAATTAATGGAACGAAAAAAGGAACGAGGCATGACACTGTGAAGTCATGCTTCGTTCCTTTTGATTATTCATCCGCTGTTTGCTGTTGAAGATAATGATAATAATCGGCTTTCAGGTTAATAATTTCTGCTTCTCCAAACTCCACGCCGGGAGCAGCATTGACCTCGAAAATATAGATTTTTCCATCCGTATCGATTCCTATATCGATGCCAAGGCAGGAGGTTTGTTTTTGATAGAGAGCTTCCAATTTCGGAGGAAGATATTCTGCGACATAGTCACATTCCGCTTTAATATCCTTCCAACCCTCTGGATAGTGAAATTTAATAAATGGAAGCAGTTTTTGTACGCCGCCGCCTTGGGCCACATTCGAAACAACCTTATTATTGGAACCGATACGAATCAGAGGAATGGCTACAGCCCACTTTCCCTCTCCATTTTTTTCTAGACGTATCCGGCAGTCAAAAGGACTGCCCTCCGTGGTCAGGGATTGAATATATTGTTGTGCTAAATATACCTTATCATCTATTAATTCTTCGATATAAGCTTTGAGTTCTTCCGCAGACAGCATCTTTTCCGAATTATTGACGTACAGCTGATAGGAATCTTCATCGATCTGATGGACCAAATAGACCCCGATTCCTTTGTGGCCGACTTTGGGCTTGAGAATAGCCCGCTGATGCTTTTGGATAAACTGCATAAAAGAGTCGAAGTCCGTGATTTGAGCCGTATCCGGAACATATTTTGCAAACGTTCCATCCTCAATCAAAGTATTGTAGAGCTTCAGTTTACTGCCAAATCCCTTCAGATTTAACAGCGTGCTTTTCTTTTTTAGGAAAGCAGCCACATTTTTATATTTATAGCAATAACTGTTCAAGTCAATATATGCAGGAACAGGGATTTCTATCTCACGCCATTTGTTATCATGCAGCGTAAACCCGTTAATCACCTCTTTATCTACATCCACATTTTTCGGATGACTGTAGATAACCTCAATTTGATAGTACTTCGCGGCTTTAGCTAATAATTTTACATATTCGGGTGGTTTGGTAAAATTCCTCATATAACATATATACATGTCGCGCCTCCTGTAATCTTGGTGTTAAATAGGACGGTGTGTAGCGTTGCCTCATCATGCTGCTTAGTTAAGAAAATAGCATACGCACAGGCATAAGTAAAATTTAACTTCCAAAAAATGTTGTTAAAAATCAAATTTTCTGTTAGTCTTATCTGTGATTCACATTTTTTACATAAGTCTGTCTAATTTTCCAATAAAAAAATAGGTAAAATATAATAGCAATTACATACGATAAATCATTTTTAAACCATACATATAATTAAAATTTAGGTGCATTGACTTATTTTTGGATTTAACAATCCTTTGTGAATCAGTTCTTTTGGTAGAGTGGTATTTATTTTTGTGATTTTTATACTAAATAAGTACCTGTTTTCTGCCGATACAAAGAAAGGAAGTAAAATTTAATAGGAGGTGCGGCAGTTTGAGGAAAAAATGGATTCCTCTTCTAGTCATTGCTTTATTGATTATTTCACCATTTTCCACTGCGGGTGAAGTGTACGCGATGAGTAATAATCAATCGAAGGAAAGTCAGCAGAGCGATGAGCACATAGAAGAGGAAGACAACAACAGAATAGACGCGGAACAGGACGCTTCGGACAATGAAGCAGAGCCAGAAGAAGTACGATTTCAGCTGGGTGATGAAGAGGAAGCAATTCAAGTACTGAAAGAAGATTTAACAGAGCTTGGATTTGCTGCGTTAGAGGACCCGACAGAATATTTCGGCTTACATACAGAAGAATCTGTAAAGGTATTTCAAGCTTTTCATGACATAGAAGAGACAGGAATCGCAGATGAAGAAACACTGCAAATGATAGAAGATTTGCTATCGGAAGATTCCTTTGATCGTGAAGCGCATCTGGAGTTCAGTAAGCCAGAAGAATTTAAGACAGAATCGGAAGAAGTCGAGCAAAATGCTGAGGCAGAAGAAGACGCTGAGTCCGAAGAAGAGCAAAATGCTGAGGCAGAAGAAGGCACAGAATCCGAGGAAGGCCAAGAATCTGAAACAGAAGAAGGCACAGAATCCGAGGAAGAGCAAGAGTCTGAAACAGAGGAAGGCACAGAATCGGAAGAAGGCCAAGAATCTGAAGTAGAGGAAGGCGCAGAATCGGAAGAAGGTCAGGAATCTGAAACAGAAGAAGGCACAGAATCCGAGGAAGAGCAAGAGTCTGAAACAGAGGAAGGCACGGAATCGGAAGAAGGCCAAGAATCTGAAGTAGAGGAAGGCGCAGAATCGGAAGAAGGTCAGGAATCTGAAACAGAAGAAGGCACAGAATCTGAGGAAGAGCAAGAGTCTGAAACAGAGGAAGGCACAGAATCCGAGGAAGAGCAAGAATCTGAAACAGAGGAAGGCGCGGAATCCGAGGAAGAAGACCAAGAAATTGGTGAGCAGCGTTTGAACGAAGTAGAAACGTTTGCTGCCCAAAGTACGTATCAGCAGGGAGATAGACACTCAGAGATTGTAAAGTTTAAGAAAAAATTAAACGCAATCGGCTTTGGTTATATCACAGAAACAACGCTCTTTGGCAGTTTCATGGAAACGCAGGTAACGCGGTTCCAAGAATACTATGGTCTTCCTGCTAATGGAAAGATGGACCGGGCCACGAGAGAAAAGCTCGACAGTGTCTATAACAGTCCGTTCCAACAAGGGAAACGTCATGATGATATCCCGGATATCAAACAGAAGCTCAATAATCTTGGATATGGATATATCAGTGTCACGACGCTCTTTGGAACCTTTATGGAACAAAAAGTAGAGCAATTTCAAAGAGATCATGGTCTTCGTGTCAGCGGGATTGCGGATGAAGTAACTTTGGCTAAGTTGAATGAACTGGCTCCGCAGGATACGTATCAGCGTGGAGACAGACATGAGGACATGATTCAATTCAAGCAGCAATTGAACGCGGTTGGTTTTGGCTATATCACAGAGACGACACTCTTTGGAAGTTTCATGGAAACACAGGTTAAAAGATTCCAAGAATACTATGGACTTTCCATTAACGGTCAAATTGACGAAGCAACGAAAGAAAAGCTGGACAGCGTTTATAACAGCCCGTTCCAGCAAGGAAAGCGTCATGATGATATTCCGGATATGAAGCGGGATTTAAATAATCTTGGCTACGGATATATCAGTATCACGACACTCTTTGGCAGCTTTATGGAGCAAAAAGTAGAGGAGTTCCAAAGCGACCAAGGTTTACGAGTGAATGGAATCATAGATGAAGTAACATTAGATAAAATGAATGAATTGGCTCCGCAGGGTACGTACCAGCGTGGAGATAGACACGCGGATATTGTGACGTATAAGGAGCAATTAAATGCGGTTGGCTTTGGCTATATCACAGAGACGACACTATTCGGAAGTTTCATGGAAACACAGGTTAAAAGATTCCAAGAATACTATGGGCTTTCCGTTAATGGTCAAATCGACGAAGCAACGAAAGAAAAGCTGGAAAGTGTCTATAACAGCCCATTCCAGCAAGGAAAACGTCACGATGACATTCCGGATATGAAGCGGGATTTAAATAATCTTGGCTACGGATATATAAGTATCACGACGCTCTTTGGCAGCTTCATGGAGCAAAAAGTAGAGGAATTCCAAAGAGATCATGGTTTACGGGTAAACGGAATCATAGATGAGGTAACGTTAGCGAAATTAAATGAGGCAGCGCCACAGGATACGTACCAGCGTGGAGACAGACACGCAGATATTGTGACGTATAAAGAGCAATTAAATGCGGTTGGCTTTGGCTATATTACAGAGACGACACTCTTTGGAAGTTTCATGGAAACACAAGTAAAGAGATTCCAAGAATACTACGGACTTAACGTCAATGGAACAATCGATAATGCTACAAAAATAAAGCTGAACAGTGTATCTAACAGTCCATTCCAGCAAGGGAAACGTCACAATGACATCCCGGATATCAAACAAAAGTTAAACAGTCTGGGCTATGGTTATATCAGTATTACCACGTTGTTTGGCAGCTATATGGAGCAAAAAGTAGAACAGTTCCAAAGAGACAATGGCTTACGAGTAAATGGAATGATTGATGAAGTTACTTTAAGCCGAATCAATCAAGCGTTTGATCAGCAATCGAATGTAAAAATCTTTCTTGATCCAGGCCATGGAGCGCATGACCCAGGCGGTCAAGGCTACGGCTTAAACGAGAAAGACGTTGTATTGGACATTGCGCTGGAAACAGAGCGGATACTTACGAGTAAGTATCAGGGTGTTGAAGTAGAAATGTCGAGAAGATCAGATGTGTTTGTTGAATTAACCGAACGGGCAAACCATGCAAATAGATGGGGTGCTGATTATTTTGTAAGTTTTCATAACAACGCCTTTAATGGGTCAACAGGCGGGTTTGAATCATATATCTACAATGGGGGCGTTTCTCAGGAAACAAGAAATAGACAAAATGACATTCATTCGTATATTTCTTCCCGTTTAAATGTTTCCGACAGAGGACAAAAGTCAGCGAACTTTAATGTTCTGCGGAACACAGATATGCCGGCGATTCTTATTGAATATCTGTTTATCGATAATTTCACAGAAAACGCATTGCTGAAAAGTGACAGCTATAAAAAGCAGCTGGCACAATATACAGCAGATGCCATTGCGCAATCTTATAATCTGGAAAGAAGATAAGAACAGCATTTTTCCAAGAATAATAAAAAAGAGGATTTTCCCACAGGCGTAACATGGGAAAATCCTCTTTTTTAATGTAATCGTTTTGGAATAGAAATCGAGTAGATGGACTCAATCAACTGATTCAGTTTTCCTTCAACCCGATGTAACAAGTAGAAGGTTACCGCAGCAGGAAACCCAATATCGGTTAAAAGAGAAATCCATGCCTCCATCGCATTCACCACCTTTGATTTTTAAACAAATTTTAAGAACAAGCTTTCAGACGAATAACAGAAGAATTTTCTAGAATAAAAGACAATGCCGTGAGGATACTCTCCTCACGGGCCAAAGTCTTGTTACGATAAAAGGATTATAATTCAATATCTTCCACAATACGTTCCACGATACGGGCACTGTGGATTTCAGTTAATCCGCCGCTTGCGGAATACAGGGCATCCTGCTGAAGAATGGTATCCATTGCTTGCTGAACAGCTGCTGGATCAGCTGGTTCCACAGGATGATCGAGCGTGTAGGTTACCACACGGCCTTCTTCATTTACAAATTTCAATTCAAGCTTGCGCATAGGTTCTCACCTCCTTTCTTTACGGAATCCCCCATTAAGCTTCTCTTTCATGAATTTCGGAAACATCACGACGACTGATTGCGTACAGGGTATGCTGCTGAACAGATGCGAATGCATTTGCTGTTAATAAAAGCTGTTCAGCAGTAGCGTCTGGTTTCACATAATTGAATCGTTTTTGCTTTAGGACAAACTCGCCGGTGATGGGGTCTACACCTTCATTCAGCGTAAGCTGCAACACCGATTCGGTTAATTCTGCGACTGCCATGTTCATCACCTCCTTTCACACTTATATTCAATTCTCAGAGACAAAAAGGGGCATGTTTATAAAAAGATTTTATGTTTTGATAAAAAATTACTTGTTTAAAAAGGGAAGAATGATCCTATAAAACGCTCTATATCAGACTTTATAGCAGGGTTCATACAGCGAATGTCGAAAAATGTCATTAAAAAGGTCAAATAAGTTATAAATTACCGTTTGTAGCGTCAAACGGTAGCATATTTATTAAAAAACGACAGTTTACCCGGACAAACTCGCATTTTACCCCGAGAAAATCCTAGTTTGGCAATATGACATAATTTTTAACTTCTGCTAGATTAAAAGCAATCTATTGAAAGGGGAGTTCAAAAATGACAAAGAAGAAATGGGAACTGGAGGATTTTATTGAACAGAATCAGCGTAGGGTGTACTACCAAATGGCAAGGCTGCAAATTAATGATAAGGATGGGGAATATTTTCAAGAAGGACTTGTAGCCATGTGGAGAGCGTATGAAAACTATAATCCGGATAAAGGACCATTAGCGACATACATGAATTTTGAAATTCGAAATCGTTTGGTGAATGTATTCCATAAATCCATTTTGGAAAGGAAATACATAGAGCAGCTGGGGCATCAGCAGGAAGTAGAGACGCAGGCAGGAAATTATATGGATGGGAAAAAGAAAAAAATACTCTCTAAAAATGAAGGAGGAACGAATCCGCAAGAAAAGCTAGATCAGGAAAGTGAAACCGATTTCTCTGAATTCACATCGATGTTGACGGAGAAGCAAAAAATCTGGTTTAACTGTGCAATAATAGAAGGACTATCCAATCAGGAAATTGCAGAGAAAGAACAGGTAAGCTTGGAAGCAGTAAAAAGCTGGGCAAAGAGCGCCAAACGTAAACTTCGGAAAATGGATTGGAATAGGGGCTAAAAGGAACTCAGCACACGCATCATAAATGGAAGGGCTATAATTATTACTTTAGACGATTATAGTCCTTTCTATCTAAGGGAGGGAATTTAGAAGAGTTATATTCATATAACAGGGAGGAAATACCTGAGTGAAGTTTTTAATTTATCTTACTTAAAAAACTGCAAAAACCAGGACTTTTGGCGCTAATATAGCAATCTAGTAAAATAGTGAACCTTTCGTGAACTTTTTTCTAGGATAAAACGATTTCAATTTAAAAAAATTGCTTAAGAAAAGATTAGGTATTGCCGATATATAGATAGAAAGCTAGAATTAAATATAGGAGGTGGAAAGATTTGAGAAGAAAGTGGTTTCCTTTCTTTTTGGTGATTTTATTGGTGACTTCTCCATTTGCTTCCGTCAGTGAAGTATATGCGATGAGTCATTCATCTAAAGAAGATGAGCAAAATAATGAGCCAGAAGATAGGGATAAAGAATCAGATGTTGATGAACAGGATTCTTCCACGGACGAAGCGGTGTCAGAAGAAATAAAGCTTAAACTAGGGGATGACGATGAACAAATTCTAGATCTGAAAGAAGATTTAACAGAGCTTGGATTTGCAGCATTAGAAAAACCTACAACTTATTATGGCCTACATACAGAGGAAGCTGTAAAAGCATTTCAAAAGTTTTATGACATAGAAGACACGGGAGTTGCAGATGAAGACACACTACTACAAATAGAATACATTTTAGCAGACGATTCATTCGACCGTGAAGAGCACCTGGAGTTCAGTAAACCTGAAGAATTTGTGACGGAAGAGGAAGAAGTCGAAGAACTGCCGGCAGCCGATGCGGAAGAAGACGCTGAAGCCGAAGCAGATGCAGAAGAAAGTTCTGAAGAAGTGACAGAGGAAGACTCTGAGATAGATGCAGAAGAAAGTTCTGAAGAAGCCACAGAGGAAGAAATTGAAGCGGACGCAGAAGAAAATGCCGGAGAAGCCACAGAGGAAGAAACTGAAGCGGACGCAGAAGAAAACGCTGAAGAAGCCACAGAGGAAGAAACTGAAGCGGACGCAGAAGAAAACGCTGAAGAAGCCACAGAGGAAGAAACTGAAGCAGACACAGAAGAAAACGCTGAAGAAGCCACAGAGGAAGAAACTGAAGCGGACGCAGAAGAAAATGCCGGAGAAGCCACAGAGGAAGAAACTGAAGCAGACACAGAAGAAAGTTCTGAAGAAGCTACAGAAGAAGACTCCGAAGTAGAAACAGAAGAAAGTTCTGAAGAAGCCACAGAAGAAGATTCCGAAGCAGACACAGAAGAAAATGCTGAATTAGAAGAAGAAAAGGAAATCAGCATACAAAGCTTTGCCAGAGCAACCGTATTTTCTGCAAACAGTACCTATAAAAAGGGAAATAGACATCAGGAGATTGTTATACTGAAGAAGCAGTTAAACGCCATTGGTTTTGGCTATATCACAGAAACAAACCTTTTTGGAAGCTTTATGGAGACGCAGGTAAAAAGATTCCAATCCTACTATGGACTGACTGCTAATGGTCAAATGAACCAAGCAACCAAAAACAAATTAAACAGTGTGTATAATAGTCCGTTGCAAAGAGGGAAACGTCATAATGATATTCCAGATATTAAACGGCAATTAAACAGCCTCGGCTATGGACATATAACTGTTACAACGCTTTTTGGGAGCTTTATGGAGACAAAAATAAAACAATTTCAAAGAGATCACGGTCTGCGAGTCAGCGGGATAGTTGATGAAGTAACCAAAAAGAAATTGAACGAACTAACTAAAAAGAGTTCGTATCAACGTGGAGACAGGCATGCAGAAATTGTTCAGTATAAAAAACAATTGAACGCCATTGGTTTTGGAAATATCACAGAAACAACGCTTTATGGAAGCTTTATGGAGACACAAGTAAAGAGATTCCAATCCTATTACGGACTAAGTGTAACTGGGAAAATGAACAAAGCAACTAAAGACAAGCTGAATAGTGTATATAACAGCCCGCTTCAAAGAGGAAAACGCCATAATAGTATTCCAGATATTAAACGGCAATTAAATAGCCTTGGCTATGGGCACATAAGTGTTACGACACTATTTGGAAGCTTTATGGAGACAAAAATAAAGCAATTCCAAAGAGGTCATGGCCTGCGAGTCAGCGGAATAGCAGATGACGTAACGGTAGCTAAGTTAAAAGAACTTGCTCCGAAAGACACCTATGAGCGCGGCAACAGACATGCAGAGGTGGTTCAATTTAAAAAACAATTGAACGCCATTGGTTTCGGTTATATCACAGAGACCAACCTTTACGGAAGCTTCATGGAAACCCAAGTAAAGAGATTCCAATCTTACTACGGATTAAGTGTCACTGGAAAGATGAACAAAGCGACAAAAGATAAACTGAACAGTGTATACAACCATCCGCTCCAAAGAGGAAAGCGTCATAATGATATTCCAGAGATCAAACGTCAATTAAACAATCTTGGCTACGGACACATAAGTGTAACAACCCTTTATGGAAGCTTTATGGAGAAGAAAATAAAGGAATTCCAAAAAGATTATGGCCTGCGTGTCAGCGGAATAGCAGATGACGTAACAGTAGCTAAATTGAAAGAAGTTGCTCCAAAGGATTCTTACCAGCGTGGAGACAGACATCCTGAAGTAATTCGATTTAAAGAACAGTTAAACGCTGTTGGTTTTGGCTATATTACAAAGACAACCCTTTATGGAAGCTTCATGGAAACGCAAGTAAAGAGATTCCAATCTTACTATGGATTAAGTGCGACTGGGAAAATGAATAAAGCAACAAAAGACAAGCTGAACAGTGTTTACAACAGCTCCTTCCAAAGAGGGAAGCGTCACAGCGATATTCCGGCTATTAAACGGCAATTAAACACGTTAGGCTACGGTTATATATCCGTAACTACGCTATTTGGAAGCTACATGGAAAGCCAAATAAAGAAATTCCAAAGAGATAATAACTTGCGCGTAAATGGAATCGCAGATGAAAGAACACTGGCAGCTCTAGATGAAGCAGTCAGTAATCGCTGGGTAATTAACCATGAAACATATGACGTCACATTCAATCAAGCATTGAATACGCAAATGAACCAATTACAACAGACAGATATGTATCGAAATAATGCTGCTTATGTGCATAAGAATTATGTGGATGGTTCAAACAGAACAACTGCAAATGTAAATGTCCGCTCCTCTGCAAGCAGTTCGAGTCACATTTATGGGCAGATAAGCAGCGGAACACAGGTTACAATTCTTGGTTCGACAGGTGATTGGTACAGAATCAGCTACAATGCTTGGAGAAATCCAACTAGAAGTGATGTAAGCAGTTATCTGAATCCAGAGAATAATGATATCTTCCAGCATTTAGATTTAACCAGCAGTGTTGGTGTCACAGCCTCTTCCTTAAATAACGATATTCTAAAAGGGAAAGGCATTCTTGCCGGCAGAGGACAAGCCTTTATAACAGCTGGCAAACAGCATAGTGTCAACGAAATCTATTTGATTTCACATGCGTTATTGGAAACTGGTAATGGAGGCTCTGCTTTAGCAAGAGGAATTGAAGTGGGCTTAAATAGGAGCGGAAATCCTGTTGTAGTTACTTCATCTAACCGAAGCAGCCTTCGAAATATTAGAACCACATACAATATGTATGGTATTGGTGCGGTAGATGGCAACGCGCATAACGGCGGAGCCATCAGAGCTTATAATGAAGGCTGGTTCTCACCAGAACAGGCTATCATTGGCGGTGCCCAATTTATCGGAAACAGCTACATTCATAATCAATATAACCAAAATACGTTATATAAAATGAGGTGGAATCCTGCGAACCCTGGATACCCGCAATATGCAACAGATATTGGCTGGGCAGTGAAGCAAGTTCCAAGCATTAAAAGATTATATGATATGCTGAATAACCCGGTATTCAAATTTAACATTACACAATATCGTTAATATGTTTTAGCACCCGAATTACTTTCTCCGGAAATCGATTCGGGTGTTTTTTGCTTTTTTATATAACAGTTCGTATCAAATTATGGTATGATAAACGAAAGAGTAGGTAATAGAATACAAAGGTAAGTTTACTAGAATATAATTAAGTAGGTGAACAACTATGTGGAGTGCTGCTGAGTTGCTGATTGCGTTTGTTATCGCTTTGCTGACAGCAATCATCACGACACCAATCATTATATGGATCTCTAAAAAATGCAATCTAGTAGATCAGCCTGATAATAGAAAACAGCATCAACGGGCGGTACCAAGCATTGGCGGATTAGCTATTTTTATTGGTATCGCTGCAGGATTCCTCTATCTGCAGCCGGAACATCCGCAGATGACGGCGATTATCATTGGCGGAATCATCATGCTATTGACAGGGTTTCTGGATGATATACTGGATCTTCGTCCCGGCACCAAGCTGTTAGGCCAAATAGGAGCAGCTTCGGTTGTTGCCTATTCCGGATTAGTCATTGAGAAAGTGACATTACCTTTTATGGGAACGGTTTTCTTGGGAGAGTATGTTGGGATAGCTCTTACGATTTTCTGGATTGTGGCGGCTGCAAATGCGATTAATCTGATTGATGGATTAGACGGTCTGGCTGGAGGCGTGTCAACCATTGCCTTCATCAGCATTTTGATTATGGCCATCATGGATTATCGTGTGATTGTCATTGGATTATGTGTCCTGTTGATTGGTGCAACATTAGGGTTTTTAGCATTCAATTTTCATCCGGCAAAAATATTTATGGGAGACACCGGAGCATTATTCTTAGGATATTCGATTGCGATTATATCGATGCTCGGCTTATTCAAAAATGTAGCCTTCTTCAGCTTCGTTATCCCGATTATTGTAATTGCACTTCCGGTATTCGATACGCTGCTTGCAATCATCCGGAGAATTAGTAATAAACAAGGCATTTCGGTAGCGGATCGAAATCATATTCATTATCTATTACTGAAAAATGGTTATTCCCATAGACAATCTGTATGGATTATCTACGCATTCAGCATGTTCTTCGGTGCGATGGGAATTGTGGTTAATAACGCACAGCTGATGACGTCCTTGGCTGTCTTCAGCTTCGTTATACTGGGGATACATCTATTCTCGATTGTATGTGGAATCAGATCGAGAGGAAGTATTATTTCTCTATTTCATAAAAAAGAAGAATTGCATAAAAGAAGGTTAAAATAAGATAAGCAGGTCTCTCTATTCTTGGATGGTACAAGAATAGGGAGGCTTTTTTCATGTATAGGATGGGTGAACATACAGACAGCACAAAACTCTTCCCCAAAAAATCTGGGAAAGAGTTTCGTGTTTATAAAGGATTTCCATATTCGTCCGTTTCTTCTTGAGGTACTTCTTCCTGATAAGGATCCTGTTCTTCTTGATAAGGCTCTTCTTCATAGGATTCACCAGGCTGCTCTTCTTGATAAGGCTCTTCCTCCTGATAAGGTTCACCTTGTTCTTCATAAGAGCCTTCCTCTTCATACGTTCCTTCTTCTGCCGGTTCCTCCGAATTAGGATCTTCATAAGTTTCTCCTGATTCCTCCGCAGAGGAACTGGAGATTTCTAAGTGATCTTGAAGCAGTCTTTTCGTTTCTTCTAATGCCGGCTCGTCAAGCAGCCAATAATACGTAGAACCTGGCTGATAATCGCTGCCTTCTAAGGTCATATCTTCAATATCAAGACCGCCGGTAGCGTACTTTATAAAAGTCATCATTTCATTAAACGTCATGTTCGTATTCATGTTGTTGCCGACAGCGGCAATCAAGTCATCAAATTGAAACACAGAGCTGAGAGATGCTGCTTTATCTGCTACAGCATTGACAACTTCCATTTGCCTTTTTCCGCGTTCAATATCATTATCCAGTTTACGGGTCCGGGCGAATGCTAATGCTTCTTCCCCATCAACGGATTGTTCCCCAGGGAGCAGATGGATTGCATCGCCTTTATCCATGGAATCAGATTCTTTAAGTTCATATGGAACATCAACGTCAATGCCTCCGATAGCATCTACCACATCAACAAAGGCGTGGAAATTAACACGTACATAATAGTCGACTGGAATATCCATTAAATTTTCAACCGTTTCAATTGTTGCTTTTGGTCCGCCATAGGCATGAGCGTGAGTGATTTTTTCCTCACGGCCTACTTCCGGGACGTATACATACGAATCACGAGGAATACTTACTAATTTAACGCTGCCTTCTTCTCTATTAAAAGTCGCTAACATAAGTGTATCAGATCGAGAGGTTTCTGCATTATCCCGGTGTTCGTTTTCATCGACTCCAATAATAAGGATAGACACGTTGTCAATATTCGGATCCACTTCAAAATCCCGTAAATCCGAACCTTCACGACCGTCATCTTCATAAGAATCAGAGACTGCATTATTTGCTTTAACATATAAATAACTTCCGTAACCAACAACACTAATTAAAGCCAAGCCTATAATAACTAAGGTAATTAAGACACCTTTACGGAGTTTACGCTTTTTTCGCGTAACCCGGCGGCCTCGCATATTCTTTTGTTTTACCATTACAAATCTCCTTTTTTTACAAGAAATATCGACGGATTTCTTGATAAAGCCCACTTAATTTTACTATGGAATGAACTATTAGTAAATTTACAATTGCATTACATATTTATGATGATGTAACAGGGGGAATCACATAAGTACAGCTGAGACACGCTGAAACGGCGCCAGCTTTATTTATATGACAGAGTGTCTATTTTCAGCTGTCGTCTCTTAAATTATCCTTAATCAACGTAGAAGAGATGCCATCTGTCCGAGGGAGGTAAACCACTTCACAAAAAGAGCGCAGGGCATCGAATTTTCCTTTCCAATCATTCCCCATAACAAATGTATCGACGTGATAGGTTAAAATATCATCTTTTTTTTGCTCCCAGGAAATTTCAGGGATAACCTTATCGACATAACGTACAGATTCAAGAATGATTTTCCGGTCTTCATAGGAATAAAAAGACTGCTTATGCTTGAGTATATTAAAATCATCGGTGGATAATCCTACAATAAGATAATCACCCATTTCTTTTGCACGCTTTAATAAATTCACATGGCCTACATGCAGTAAATCAAACGTTCCATAAGTGAGAATAGTACGTATCATTTCCACCTCCTAAAAACGTATTAACGTAATAGTAACATAAGAAAAGAACCAGGAATAAATCTGAGGACAAAAAATATGTTTTTTCGCTATAGAAAAAGGGAAATTAGGAAATGAAGTTCTGTGCAAAAGTATCTTGCACGGCATGGGATAAACTGTACGTACGAATAGGTGTAATGGATATAAGATTGTCAGGAATGTCACAATGGGCTGTGACATTCTTGACAGGATACATCATTAAAAAAACGTATACGGAACCGAACTTTTTAAGCTAATTCCTTGGGAAAGTGATTCGCATTTTGTTCAGCTAAGTAAACATAATAGTCTGTGCGTAATTGTGCTACTTCTTGATGAAGCAGTGAAGAATCAGGGGCACTGATAGATTCAAAGAGCACAAGGTTCTGGTCCTTATCGATTCCAATATCCAGACCAAGTGTAGCTAATTCTTTTTTTCGTGTTTTTTCTATTTTTTTTGCAACATTTAAGGCAAACGAATCCAGATGCTCATCCACTGCAGGGGCATCCTCAGTAAATTTTAAGGTTAAAAACATACCTGCATCAAAAGTGACGCCGCTTTCTTGATTGTTGGGAGATACTTGTTTCTCCGTACCAACTCGGATATATTTTTTCACAATCACCCAGTTGCCTTCTTTATTTTTCTCTAAATGAACACGGCAATTAAAGGGCTCGCCATGTTCCGTTCTGGAAGGTATATATGGCTGGACAATACATTTACGTTTGGAAATAATAGATTGAAAGAAAGCGAAGACTTCTTTCAATGTCATGTTCGCAGTGGAATCCTGATGACTGACCAGGAAGGAATCTTTATCTTCCTGTACGATTTTATAAATGTTTTCTCCGGATTGACTGTAGACAGGCTTCACAACGATTTCTCCATATTTTATTAAGAAGCCTTTAATAATAGAGAAACTTTTACAACGTAAGGTTGGAATGGCATACTTCTGAAGCTGCGGATCCTTTGTTAACATTTCCTGGACACTTTCCTTGGAGATTTTATTTCTCCCATCCTCGGTTAAGTAGGCGCGATCTTGTAAATAGGCTATTTTTTGTTTAGATTTTAAGCAGAATGCAGAAACATCAATAATCTTTGGAATAGACATCTCGACATTTTCCCACGTATCTTCCTTTAAAACCATCCCGGAGGTCATATGGTCATCTTCGTTGATATCGCTTGGGTTCATATACAGAATCTCGATTCCTTTGGATTGTGCTTCGATGGATATCTCTTTTGCCAGATCGGTTGGTTCTTTGAAAGGTTGCATTAGTCCTACTAACATGGAATCAATTCTCCTCCTAATTATTCGTATTTCTAATTATCTATTTTTAATTTTACCATAATCTATTGTGTTATGAAGTACCATTTTTTGAAAAGACATGAACAGGACTGGTTTGTCAAGCGGGAAGCAAAATAAAAATCTGTACCTGCTGTTCGTCTGGAACAGGCGGGTACAGATTTTTCAATAATGCTCGTATTTTAATAAAAACGTTTAAAACTGTCGAAATGAGAGCTCCAGTAAGGGTTATCCAAGGATGTGATGGTAACACCAGTAGATGAACCTGCATGAAGGAACTGATTATTTCCAACATAGATACCCATATGAGATGGACCAGATTTATACGTTCCAGAGAAGAATACTAAATCTCCTACCTGCGGATTGCTAATCGTCTGTGCTCTGTCATAATAGCCTGCAACACTGGTACGAGGAATATTTTTACCTGCCTGATTATAAGCGTAATAGATGAACCCACTGCAATCAAACCCGCCAGGAGAACTTCCTCCCCATACATAAGGGTCGCCCTGCTGGCTTTTCCCGACAGAGATAAGGGTATCTACATTATAACCTGCACTAGATGATGAGCTGCTGGAAGAGCTGTTGGATGATCCAGAGCTGCTATTTGAACTGCTGCTGTTAGAAGAGCTGGAACTAGAGCTGCTGGAACCATTTACTTTTAATGTCTGGCCGGCAATAATCAAATCAGATGACAGGTTATTGAGCGATTTTAATTTAGATACAGTCGTTCCATGCTGGCTTGCGATTTTAGAAAGGCTGTCCCCAGATTTCACCTTATAGGTGCTGGAAGAACTGGAGCTTGAGCCGGAAGAGCTTGATCCAGAACTTGGATTGGAACTAGAGCTGCTAGAATTACTAGAGCTTGAACTGCTGGAACCGCCGCTGCTGACAGTTAATTTATTTCCAGGGTAAATTAATGTCGTAGATAGATTATTCCACTTCATTAGGTTATTTAAAGAAATACCGTGTCGAGAGGCAATACCGCTTAATGTATCACCGGATTTCACTGTATATGTACTTCCGCTGGAACTGCTTGAGCTTGAATTCGAGCTGGAGCTGGAACTAGAAGAAGAACCAGAGCTGGAATTCGAACTTGAAGACCCAGTTGTTTGTAAAACCTGATTCGGGAAAATAAGATCCGAAGAAAGGTTATTGATAGATTTTAATTTGGACACGGTTGTTCCTTGACTTTGGGCGATTTTCCATAGATTGTCGCCACTTTTTACTTTGTAAGATGCTGCGTCAGCACTGTCTGTTGCTACAAAGGCAGATGCAATTGCTGCAGATGCAGTAACAGAGAAGATGATTTTTTTGTTAGCCATGTGTGCGTTTCCTCCTTAGATTTTAATGATTGGGGTTTTAGAGATGTGTTTGAATATGATTTGTAAGGAGACCAAAGAGGAGTGCATCAAGAAAATAACTGTATGTGACAGGTATACTTTCTATTAGCTTTGTTCGTACGTTATATTAATGAAGAAATAAATCCATAAACGATGTACGCAACAATCCTGGTATAAGTACAAATCCCATATTCCATAAACGAACAAGATGTATTTTACTCCCAGATGTTTGTTTATTGTGATTGATAGAATGTAGTTTGTTAGTTTTAATGAAGTATTACTAGTTTATTCCATTACGGCATAGTACAAATATGTAATCTAGCACATCTGTCTATGAAAAATAATCCAATAAATACATCTTTATAGAATTATATCGTTTTATAGATAATAATGGTAGGTTATATAGAGAAATGTAACATGTTTGTAATGTTTTAAAAAATAAGGTCGATAGAACTGTTTTGATAACACTTTCATTTGAAGATTAGGTATATAATCGGGTTTGAAGTATTGTTAATAATGACAGAAATAGTTATATAGATAGAGGGAAAGTAATTAATTACATAATCATTCTTGGCAAATAATGTAAATGTACATTGAACAGACGTTTACGTGTAACTTTCCATTGAATTTATTTCGATAAATCATATCATTTCCCGGGAAATAACAACAAAATATACATTTATTAAAGAGATAGCGTTATAATAGAAGAAATAGATTAATGATTAATTGGAGGAATAGATGGTGGAACAATCAACATTGCTTATAAAAAACATTCAAGAAGCATATCTGCCGGAAGGAGTTATAAAAAACGCATCCGTTATATCAGAGAACGGAAAAATAACACAGATTCTGACACAGGAAGAAGCAGCTGATGTTTCCTTTTCTGGAAAAGTTATCGATGCAGAGAACAAATTAAAATTGCTGCCGGGTTTTATTGATGGACACATTCATGGTGGCTATGGCGTGGATGTGATGGATGCGACAGCAGAAACGTTACAGACACTTGCAGAAAAGCTGCCATCAGAAGGGACAACCAGCTATCTTGCTACGACCATTACCCAATCAGATGAAGAAATATCTGCTGCGTTAAAAAATGTTGCTGCATGGACTGCTGATGGAGAAAAACAAGGAGCGGATTTAGTCGGTGTTCATTTAGAAGGCCCTTTTGTAGAAGTTTCTAAAGCAGGAGCACAACCGAAGCAATATATAACAGAACCGGATCTGTCTAAATTTTTAGCCTGGCAGGATGATGCAAATGGACAAATTCGGACAATTACCATGGCTCCTGAGCATGATAAAACAGGAGAATTTATAGAAACACTAAATCAATCTGGCGTGAATGTATCCGCAGGGCATACGGATGCTTCCTTCCAGCAAATAAAGGATGCTACGAAATTAGGTGTTAGGCAGCTGACGCATCTATGTAATGCAATGAATGGCATTCATCATCGTGATATCGGAGCGGTGGGAGCTTCTTTTCTGTTGGAGGATTTACGTGCTGAGTTGATTTCAGACGGTATTCATGTTGTGCCAGAGATGCTGCAGCTTATTTATGATAATGTTGGGTCTGATCGAATTATTATGATTACCGATGCAATGCGGGCAAAAGGGTTGGATGAAGGAGAGTATGAGCTTGGTGGACAGCCTGTTTTTGTGAAAACTGGGGAGGCTACCTTGGAGAATGGTTCATTGGCTGGCAGTATTTTGAAAATGATTGATGCGGTGAAAATAATGCTGAAGCTGGATGGAGTGACTTTACAGGATATTGTGAAGATGACTGGGGTTAACCCAGCACAACAAGTTGGTATTTTTGATAGAAAAGGTAGTGTTGAGATTGGTAAGGATGCGGATTTTGTTTTATTAGATGAGGAGATGGATGTTGCTTATACGATTTGTAGAGGGGAAGTGGCTTATAAAGGAAGATAATGAAGAATACTTCTAACGTTTGATCGTAAAAAATCAATTAGAGCTTAAAACGAAAATTATCTATCGTAGTAATCAAATATTGTTACAAGAAATTTACAAATTGCCTTAAAGCTTTGTGATATAAGCTTGTGTGATGTGTTTGAAAATAATTAGAGCATTGAAATTATAATTTAATTAAGGTAGAATAGCACTTATTGTGTAGCGGAAGAGAGAAATAGGTCGAATTACATAATTATTTGTTGTTAAAATGAGCTTAATTAAATTTTGTTAGGAAGTAAACTGAATGAAAAAAACACTTATTATTTCTCAAAATTTTTATCCTGAAATAGGCAGTGCAGGGAATAGAATGAAAAATATTTATCTATTGTTGAAGGAACAAGGTTTAGATGTTGAAATATTAACTACTCAACCTTCATATCCAAACAAACATTTTTATGATGAAAATCATTTTTGGGATAATACAGAACTAAATGAAGATAAGAATATTCACCGCATAAAAATCATGAAGAAAAAATACTCTAGAAATATTTTTAATCGCTTATTTTATTATCTTGAGATGGCTATAAAAATGATTTTTTTTGTGCTGTTTAGCAGAAATAAGTATGATGTCATTTTTGTTTCTTCTCCGCCGATATTTGTTGCAATAGTTGGTTTGATTGCCAAGTATCGTTTTAGAGCAAAACTGATTTTGGACATAAGGGATTTATGGCCAGAATCACTAAAAGGAGTAGGGGTTTTTAATTATTCAATTGTTATTGGTTTGTTTGAAAAAATAGAAAAACTATTATATATACAGGCAAATAATATTGTAGTGAACAGCAAAGGATTTATTGGTTATATTGTTTCAAAATCCAAAGTTTTTGCTGATAAAATAACTTATCTTCCAAACGGAGCAAGAAACTATGAAATAAATATTTCCGAAGAAAAGGGCAGTGACGATTTCAAAGTTATTTATGCTGGAAACCTTGGGCTGGCTCAGGATGTAACAGCTATAATGAATCTAGCGAAAGAGTTAAATGAGAGAAATATTAAATTAACTATTATAGGGTATGGAATACGTCGTGACAGTTTGATAGACTATATTAAGAAAAAAGACTTAAAAAATGTTGAGTTTGTCAACCCAACAACCAGAAGCGAATGTTTCAAAATTATTTCGAATCATCAAGTGGGAATCGTAACACTTGTCGAAGCAGAGGTTTTTGAAACAGTATTACCAGGTAAAGTAATTGATTATATGACATGTGGAGTGCCGGTGGTAGCTTCTGTTTCCGGCTTTTCTGAAAAAATGATAGAGGACGGAAAAACAGGATTTGTTTCTCATAATCTGGATGAACTAATAAAGTGTATCGAAGAATTGAAAGAGAATGACAAGCTTTACGATGAAATGAGCTTAAACGGACGGAAGTATGTTGAACATAATTACCTTTGGGAAAAAAATATTGATCATTTAATCAGAGTTATAAGCTAATTAAACAACAGGATTAAGGTGAGTTGAATAATGAATAAAAAGGTTTGTATGTTTGTATGGAATCATTTTACAAACGATGCAAGGGTACTTCGTGAATGTACAGCTCTATCAGAAGACGGATACGGTGTAGACTTGATATGCATTCATGACCCTAGCCATAAAGATTTGCCTAGATTTGAACATCGCAATTCAAATTTTAAAATTTATCGAGTTAGAAGATATCCTCTTTTATTGGAATTGATACAAAAGATATTTAAAAAAAGTACTCAAAATAAACTTCTAGGCGTACTTGTTCTTCTTTTATGGGGGATTTTAATATATTTCCAACCCATAATTATAGGGGCTCTTACTGCTTTAGCTTTTGTTTTTTTGAGAACAAAAGCTAAAGTTGTTTGGATTCGCGGCAGTATTATACTGAGAATGATATTTAGAGGAATGCAGGGAAACTATAGTATATATCATTCTAATGATCTGAATACATTGCCGCAAGGATATATTTGCTCAAAATTGCGATGGAGAAAAAGAAAATTAATATATGATTCACATGAAGTTCAGACCAGCCGAACAGGTTATGACAGTGGTGCATACGGTAAATCAGAAAAATTCTTTATTAACAAAATAGATTCCATGATAGTAGAGAACCATACCAGAGCGAAGTATAATGAAGAGCTTTATGGATTTTATCCAAACGTAGTTTATAATTACCCTTTTAAACAGAAAAATAAACAACAAAAAAAAGAGAATTTACAAGAGTTGCTAAATATTCCGCAAGAAGAAAAAATACTTTTATATCAAGGCGGTATACAGGCTGGAAGAGGTTTAGACAAGCTGATTAAAGCAGCACAGCTTTTTAAAGAAGGGACACTTGTATTTATTGGAGATGGGAGAATTAAACCTGATCTTGAGAAGATGGTGGATGAGATGAACTTGGGTGAAAAAGTGAAATTTTTAACGAAGGTCCCCGTTGAAAAACTTCCAGCATACACTAGAAACGGGTATATTGGATTCCAAGTATTGAACAATATCAATTATAATCATTATTCAGCATCATCTAATAAATTATTTGAGTACATAATGAGTGATGTACCGGTGGTGGCTTGCAGCTTTCCAGAGATTAAAAAGGTAGTTGAAGGTGAGGATATAGGAATTTGTGTAGATTCACATGATTATCAGTCTATAGCAAACGGAGTAAATTATTTACTGGAAAATCCTGCTGAAAGAGACAAAAAAGCTGCTAATTGTAAATTTGCTAAAGAAAAATATAATTGGGAAGAAGAGAAGAAAAACTTTTTAACTGTATATGAAACTATTTAAATTGTTGAATTAAGAGGTGTTGGGTAGTGAAAAAACCATTAGATCGGGTGACGGAAGCTTATTATGACCAAGTAGGTTTGGGTTTTGGCGAAAAAGTAAGAAATAGAATTCATTGGGTTTGTGAACAGGCTAAAGGAGAATCCATACTTGATATAGGCTGTTCTCAAGGGATTACTTCAATCTTATTAGGAAGAGAAAGTAAAAAAGTTTTAGGAATAGATTTATTGCAAGAATCGATTGATTATGCTAATGAAATGTTAAATAGTGAAGCTGAAGTAACAAAAAAATATGTTGAGTTCCGTACAGCTAATTTTATAGATTTTGATTTTGAAGAGCAAAAATTCGATAGTATTATTCTTGGTGAAATATTGGAACATATTACAGATACAGAACGTTTTATAAAAAAAGCTACAAATCTTTTATCAGATAACGGAAGAATTATTGTTACTGTACCCTTTGGAATAAATGATTATTTTGATCATAAGAAAACTTATTATATGCAAGGATTAGTGGATTTGCAAAACAAACAGCTAAATATTAATTCAATAGAAGTTTTAGGCAAATGGATTGGTGCAGTGTTTGTGAAAAATGAAGCTGAAGCAATTACAATAGATAGAAAACAGATAGGACAGCTGGAAGACGGTTTCTATAATTTGGAACGAAACTTATTAGATCAGTTAACTGCTGCCAAAAGTCAAAAGGATCGATTAGAGAAAAGGAACAATGAAACGCAAACAAAATTGAAAGAGAAAACGAATGAGATTGATGAATTAAACAGCACGATTGAAGAACTGAATAAAACAATAGAGCATGTTAATGAGGTAAATGAGAATTTAAAATTATCAATTAGTAAAACAGAAGATGATTACAATGATTTGAAATCCCTTTTCAGTAAGCAAGAAAGTGATAACAATAGCAAGGATATTGAGCTAAAGCAAAAGGAACTTTTAATAAAAGATTTAACATACAAACTAGAAGAATCAGAGAGAAAGAACGAACTCCTTGAAAGTGAAAAAACTGGAATATCTCAAAAAATAAACGAACTTACACAGGAAATTAACGTTTCCAATCAAAATGCATATGATACTCAGTTGAGAAAAGATAAGAGAATTACGTTTTTAGAGCAAAAGCTAGCAGATTTTAGACAGAAGGACAAAAAACAACAAAATCAGTTGAAAAAACTGCAAAAGCAAAGTGAAAAAATGCAAACTCAAAATAAAAAACAAAATAATAAACAGGTTCAAAATCAAATTATTACCTTGCAGCAAGAAGTATTAAATGAAAAGAAAAAGAAAGTAAAATCAGATGAGTTATTACTGGAAGCTTATAACAAAGAAGAAAAATTGTTGAAAACACACTCACAGCTAATGAAACGATATGAAGCATTAAAGACATCAAAATTAGGAAGCTTAACGATTAGTTATTGGAAATGGCGCAGAAGACGTTTTGGAGGTAAGACAAGTGGAACAAAAAGCAATTAAACAGCGACTGAAGACACTTAATGATTTAAAAGGAAAACTAGAAAAAAGTATTGCTGAAGATATTAAAGATATTAACAAAAAGCAAAAAGAACTGAAAAACGGTTTGCCAATTCAGCCAATTGTCCAATCAGTTAAAGGAGAAGAAGTACAAAAAGGTGATATTGAGAAAAAAAAGGAATACTTAGCATACAGAGATCAACATGCAGATGTAGATTTTATCTCTAAAGTTAAACCTTTAATTAATCAACTTCCGGAAAGTAATGGCAGCCGTTTCTATAAGAAACTAGATGTGAATATTGGAATAGTAGCTGATGAATTCCTTTATAATTCATTTGATGGATTAGCTAATTTCCATTATATTACGAGAGATAACTATAAGGAATATACAGATAAACTTGATATCTTTCTATTGGTAACTACTTGGAAAGGGCTAAATATGGAATGGAAAGGTCTAGGGAATCCAAATATCAGAAAACATAGAAAGGATATGTTCGATATTTTATCCCATTACCAATCAAATGGGATAAAAACAGTATTCTATTCTAAAGAGGATCCGGTAAACTATGACATCTTTATAGAATTAGCCCAAAAATGCGAGTATGTATTTACAACTGCTGAAGAAGTAGTAGACAATTATAAAAAGGATTGTAAAAATGAAAATGTAGATGTTTTAAATTTTGGAATCAATCCTATATACCATAATCCAATCGGCTTCAAAAAATTTGATAAGAGAAAAGAAATTTTGTTTTCAGGTTCCTGGTATGTTAAATACCCTCATAGAATAGAAGATACACAGAGAATTTTTGATGGTGTAATAGATAATAATGATGATTTGAAAATCATTGATCGTAATTATGAGTTGAAATTGGAAAGACATTTCTTCCCTAAAAAATATGTGAAATATCTATCACCAGCAGTAGATCATGGTACTTTGCAGAGGCTGCACAAACTGTATGATTGGGCAATTAATTTAAATTCTGTAAAATACAGTAACACCATGTTTGCTAATCGGATTTATGAACTTCAAGCATTAGGAAATATTTTACTTTCAAACTATAGCCTTGGTGTGAATAATAAATTCCCTAATGTATTCCTAATCAATAATAGAAGTGAAGTTAAGGATATTCTAAATGGGTTTACAGAAGAAGAAAAATATCAGCATCAAGTGTATGGAATTCGGAGAGTAATGTCTCATGAAACAACTTATAAACGAATAATCGATATTTTGGAAATGACTAATACTTCATATAAAAAAGAAACGAAATCAATTGCTGTATTGGTACAGAATAAAACAGAAAAAATTCAAAAAATGTTTGATAAACAAACATATCCATATAAAGATCTCATACTTATAGAAGAATTTAACGAAACTATAAAAGAAAAATATGACATGGTAACATTCTTTGACGAAAGTAAAAAGTATAGAGAATTTTACTTAGAGGATATGATTAATGGCTTTAAATATACAGATAGTGATTATATTACGAAAAATGCTTATTATGACGGAGAAAAACTTATCACTGGAATTGAACATGATTATGTTAATGTCATAGATGATAAAACAAGGACAGTTTTCTGGAGTAACAGTTTTTCTGTAGAAGAGCTTTTAAGCATGGATGGTGCTCAACAAAAATCGAACGGTTATAGTATTGATCATTTTGAATTTAATGACAAGCAAATTAAAAATGTTGAGCCATTACAGAATTATAAGTTATCGGTTATCATTCCTACTTATAATAATGGAGATCACTTGCTGAATAAATGCTTTAATAGTTTGAAACGAAGCAGTATATTTGAACAGATGGAACTTATTATTGTAGATGATGGATCAACAGATAATAACACACCAACAATTATAAATCATTTAGCGGATAGCTATTCAAATATTAAAACATATTTTTATAATGATAATGGAAGCGGCAGTGCATCACGGCCAAGAAATAAAGGTATTGAAATAGCTACTTCTCCTTATATAACCTATCTTGATCCAGATAATGAGGCAATTAATGATGGCTATCGCTATCTGCTTGATGAAATGTCTTCTGGAACTTATGATTTTGTGGTCGGTAATATGTTGAAGGTTTCAGATAAAGTATTAAACTTTAACTATTATAAAACAGCCATGCAGTATAATAAGGGGGATGTTATTCAGAAAAAAGATGTGAAACAGTATATGCTAGATACTTCATTTAAAGCAATGAGTATTCAGGCTTTAGTAATGAAAAAAGAGTTAGTCATTAACAATAATTTAAAGATGGTAGAGGGAGCTATAGGTCAAGATACGCTTTTCTTCCAGGAATTATTAATGAATTCCAGACAGGCAAAAGCCATTGATTTAGATATTCACGTATATTATGCTGCAGTATCAGGTTCCGTAACTAATGTGATTACAGAGAAGTTTTTCCAAAGATATCTTTTATTAGAAACAGAAAGAATCAGATTTTTAAAGGAACATCAATTATTAGAAGGATATATGGAAGAGAAATTCTTTACTTATTTTAAAAATTGGTATTTAAAACGACTAGGTAAGATTGAAGAAAGTGATCTAGAATCTGCAATCGACACATTATATAAAATCTATGCATTGTATAAAGATTATATACAGGTAGAAGATAATGACTTGAAATTATTTGAAGAATTATATCAAACAAAAGACTATAATAAAATGGTAAGTACTTTTAAATAAGGCTTACCTATAGGAGGAGAAAAGTAATGAAAATTAACACAATGGGATTAGGATATATTGGACTGCCGACATCAATCATGTTTGCAAAACACAATGTAGAGGTTATAGGAGTAGATGTGAAGCCAGAAGTAATAGATTCATTGAATGAAGGACAAATTCATATTGAAGAACCTGGACTACAGGAAGCGTTAGAAGAAGTAATTGAAAAAGGTACATTTAGAGCGTCATTAACACCTGAAAAAGCGGATGCGTTTATTGTATCTGTTCCAACACCAAACAATGATGATGTTCATAAATCAATGGATCCTGCTTATGTACTAAGTGCAGTGGATACAATTCTGCCTTATATTGAAAAAGGAAATGTTATTATTGTAGAATCAACAATTGCACCGAGAACTACAGAAGATTTAGTTCAGCCTGTATTAGAAAAAGCTGGATTTACAATTGGAGAAGATATATTCTTAGTTCACTGTCCTGAGCGTGTCTTACCTGGCCAAATTATGCACGAATTAATTTACAATAACCGTATTGTCGGCGGTGTAACACCAGAATGTACAGAAGCTGGAGCAATGGTATACAGCACGTTTGTACAAGGAGAAATTATTAAAACAAATGCGAAGACTGCTGAGATGTCTAAACTAATGGAAAATACATTTAGAGATGTAAATATCGCATTAGCTAATGAACTAGCGAAAGTATGTAATGAATTAGATATTAATGCATTAGATGTAATCGATATGGCTAATAAACATCCTAGGGTAAATCTACATACTCCAGGCCCAGGAGTCGGGGGACATTGTTTAGCTGTTGATCCATATTTCATTATTTCAAAAGCACCGGAAACTGCTAAGTTAATTGATTTATCAAGAACAATCAATACATCTATGCCAGAATATGTAGTTCAGAATGTTAATAAACTGATGGAACAAGTAGATGGTAAAGTAGTAACTGTGTTTGGTCTTGCTTACAAAGGGAATGTGGATGACATTCGTGAGAGCCCTGCAATGGATATCTATGGTTTGCTTAAATTACAAGGGAATTATGAAGTAAGAGCTTTTGATCCGCATGTAGATACAGATTGGGTAGAAGTAAATATGGAACAAGCTGTTGCTGAATCTGATTTAGTTGTTATACTAACAGATCACAATGAATTTAAAGTATTAGACCAAGAAAACCTAAGTTTAATGAAAAATAAAAGGATATTTGACACAAAAAATATTGTTTCTAACACTAATGACAATTTTGACTATATTAACTATGGAAATTTATATGAGTTTACCAATAAAGAGAAAGTTCTAGGATGAAATCGGTTATAGCTATTTTGCGAGACCAGGTGTTATATTTACCATTAATTTTCCGTCTTTCCATTTATGAAAACAAAAGCAAATATCAAATGCATTATCTAGGCATTCTCTGGCAATTTTTAAATCCTTTTATACGTGTTTGTGTATATTGGTTTGTATTTGGGATTGGATTAAGGAACGGAGCACCTGTTGGCGATACGCCATTTTTACTGTATTTATTATTAGGGCTCGTACCTTGGATGTTTATAAGCTCTACAATTAATCAAGGTTCTAATAGTATATATAGTAAAGTGAATTTAGTTTCAAAAATGAAGTTTCCGGTGAGTATATTACCTTCTGTAGTAATAATTAGTAATACCTTTAATTTTCTAATTATGTTAGTGATATTAGTGTTTATTGCTTATTTTTATAACTTAGATTTTGGTATCCAGCTTATTCAGTTGCCTTATTATATACTATGCATGTATGCACTTATTTTTTCCATTACAATATTTGCATCAACAATTTCTGTGTTAGTCAGAGATTTTCAATTACTGCTTCAATCTGTAATTAGATTATTTTTCTTTTTAACTCCAATATTTTGGACTATAGATAATTTTTCAGAGAAGTATAAGCCATTTATTGAATTAAATCCTTTTGCTTATATTGTAATGGGAATCAGAGATTCATTTTTATCCGGGGACTGGTTTTATCAAGACTGGCGGCATATGTTTTATTTCTGGTCACTAACCTTATTAATTTTATTTATAGGTTGTATTGTGCATAACAATTTCAAAAATAAGTTTGTAGATTATTTGTAATAACGGAGGCTTCATATGAATAAGCCAGTAGTAAAATTTACTAATGTAACAAAAACATATAGCATGTTAAAGAAAAAATCGGACAAATTATTAGAGATTTTTTCTTTGAAACAAGGAAAAAAAGGTTTCTCAGCCTTATCTTCTGTTTCTTTTGAAGTATATAAGGGAGAAACTATTGGAATTATTGGGATTAATGGATCTGGGAAATCAACATTGTCCAGTTTACTTGCTGAAGTGACACCGCCGACAACTGGTGATATATCTATTGATGGTGAGACGTCTTTAGTAGCCATTTCAGCAGGTTTAAATAATTTTTTAACTGGAATGGAAAATATTGAGTTGAAATGTATGATGCACGGTTTGACGAAAGAAGAAATAAAAGAAATAAAACCGACTATCATTGAGTTTGCAGATATTGGAGATTTTATTAACCAACCAATTAAAAGTTATTCCAGTGGAATGAAATCCCGTTTAGGTTTCGCGATATCTGCTCATATCCAACCAGATATTTTAGTTATAGATGAAGCATTGTCAGTAGGGGATTCCACATTCTACAAAAAGTGTTTGGATAAATTTGATGAATTTAAGAAACAGGGAAAAACAATTTTCTTTATTAGTCATTCTCTTTCACAGGTAAAAACGATTTCTGATCGAATTTTATGGTTAAACTTTGGTCAAGTTAAGATGTTTGGCGAGAAAGATAAAATTGCAGCAGAATATACTAAATTTATTGATTGGTTTAATGATTTGAGCAAAATAGAACAAAAGAAGTACCGCAAGAAAATGTTAGCAACTCAAAAGCAATCAGTAAATATAAACAGTCTAGAAATAGGACCAGAAATACCAATGAAAAGAAGGTCTAATCCCAAAAAAGAAAAAGTTGAAAAGAGACACTTCCCTTTCCTGCAATTAAGTTTTCTACTTACGCTGTTTGTATGTAGTACGATACTCCTGTTTATCGATAATCCAATTGAAGCTATTACCAATCGTTTAGGACAGGCAACAGAAGTAGAGGATAGCGACAACTTAGCAGAAGAATCAGAACCAGCAATTCTTACAATTGATAAAAGTGGGATAATAAAGGGAAGAGATGTACCTGTCTATCTTGATTCTGATTTAAATGAAAATGATATAGAGGCAGAAGTTTCTTTTGCTACGAAAGTATTTATTGAAGAAGAGATAGATGATTCTATTTATAAAGTTAGTGTTGAAAATGATACTATTTCGGGTTATGTAGAAACCGAAAATGTGGAATTAATAGATGATGACGAAATGGCGAATTCTACGCTCTCCATTGAAACATTTTTACCGCTATTTTCGGAATCTATACAAGAATCGTATGCTTATTTGTTCGCTTTTCTAGGTGCTGATTATGAAAATGTGAAAAATACATTACGAGGTTTAACAGACGAGTATACAAACCAATCTGGGAAAGATATCCTTGAATATGAATATGGTGCTTACTCTTATTATTTTAATGAAGATGATATCGCTGAAACTATTGAATTCGATGAGATTGATGTAGATTCTTCGATTATTAATGAGGTAACGTCAGAATCACAAATTAGTTCAAGTGATGATAGTTTATTTTATTTAGTTACAGCTGAATATACAGTGATTTTAGATGTTAGTAATCGAAATATAATGTTTAAGATAAAATAAAGTTCTACTGTTTCTGTTAGTTGTAATGATACAATCTTTTGTGGTTTTTATTATTGTACTGGAACTAATCAAGTTTTTTGTTTTTAAATAATCTTCAAATAGCCCAAACTCGATTAATTAGTAGTTTTGGGCTATTTGAAGATTATAAATTTGATTGTAAATCGCTACTTTTGATTTCGATTTCATTTTAGAAGCTGTAGATTATTTTTAATTACTTTTACGGTTTCTTTTGTGTTCATCGGATTGTGACCTTGTTCCTCATTCATATACATTAATGTCCTTACTCTTCTTTTCTCTATAAAATCACCGTTTATTTTCCTTAATTGTTCCATGAAAGGGATAAATTGGTTTTGCATATCATGTTCAGATGCCATATTTTGCATATATATAATTGTCGGTACATACTTGTTTTTTTCAAAATATTTTGTGGCAATGGCTCTTTCAGGATTAAGAGATTTCTCTGTTAAGCAATTCAGCAGTTTTTTTACACTATTTTTATAATAATTTTCTATTATAGTCTGTGGATTGTTTACCACTACCAATCCCTGTAATCTTGAGCCTAGCATTAAGCTTTGAAAACCTCCAGCAGAGGATCCAAAGTATAAAACTTTTTCATGTGAGATTTTAATTCTTTTATATAGTACCTCTAATATTTCTGCAATTTCCTCAATATAATGCTTTTCACTTGTTCCATAGCCCCAGCCAATCGTTAATTCTTCACTCAAATACAGAGTAGGGTCATTGTAGTAGATACAAGTTTCTTCAAAATGTTCATACCAAGAAAAACGATTAAATATTGGCGGAGAAACTTTATTTGGATTATAAGCACCAGAACCAAATACAATTGCTTTTTGACTATTATTTCTAATATAGAGTAAAAATTCATAAGTAATATTATCTTTTACTACGCTTAACGCTAATTGCTTATTTTTATTTAATACCATTGTTTTTAATTTGTTAAAATCAATAACTATATTTTCAAAACCTTTTATTGATGCAGGTTCATTTTTTATATTTATTATATTTAAAACTGTTTCATATAATATTTTTGGGAAAAATTTAGCTAGTTCACTGTGGGTGTTATAATCACCTAAATCTATTTTTGTATTTTTTAAATGTAAAGATTTTACCTTTTCTAAGTAAGGCATGACATGCTTTTTATAATGAGGTTCGCCTTTTCCAACGTGAATAAAAATATTTGGATCATGATTACTTTGCTCAATAGTGTCAAAAAGAATTTTATCTAACTGTTTTATTTTTTTATCAGTTACTTCTCCAATGAGATATTCAAGAATTTTTGGCATAAATGAATTGGTATCAAGATTATCTGCAGGTTTACCATGTGAAAGATATGTACCTAATTTAACTTGGGGGCCGCCGACAACAGCGTGTCCGTATTTTTCCTTATAGGTGAAGTAAAGGGCAGCAAACCCGCCTTTACTAGAACCAATGCAGATTACATTATCTTTTTTAATACCAAATTCAACCCGAATGCCTTCAATTAATTCAGATGTTGCCTCGGCAATTATTTTTGAACCATCAGGACCTAAATAGTAAGAAGAACTTGTAATATCGGTTCCATAATCATCTTTGATATAAAGCTGTACTGCTTTTATACTTTTCAAGGTTCTAACATAATTATAGCTAGGATTTTTACTTATACCCTGAAAACCAACAATTAAAAAATTACTATCTTTTTCTGGATATAAAACATAATTTATTCCTTTATTAGTTTTTCTTTCAAATCTTAAAGACTTATAAGATGTTTTATCTATCCATTTGTTATTCTTGAACACTTGATATTTATATATATATTTTAAATGCTCTTCTAAATCTGATTCTTTAATAGTCCATGTATTGTCTTTATCAATTTCTTTTTCAAGAAAAATTTTCTTATATTGCTCATCATAAATAACTACCTTGGACTTTTCGCTAATGTTTTCTTTTAAAGGATTGAATTCAACTATCTGTTTTTCCATATACTTGCTCCTCCGCTTAAATATTACTGCTTCTTGTTGTGGGCATACAAATAGTTTACAATATAAATTAGGATAAAGGGAGGCATTTTTATGATATTTAAAAATAAAAAAAATAAAAAAACTATAGAATACGCAAAAAAAATTATTGATAATAAATTAATTGTTCATCCTTTATGGGGGCATGTAGAAATAAAAGATGGAATTGATTGGAAGCAAGATCCTTTTAACAATGGAACATGGTGCTATTATTTACATAGTTTAAGCTCTATTAACTATTTGATGAATGCATATGAAGACGAAAAAAAAAGTGTTTACATAGATAAAGCAAAAGAAATTATAAAGAGTTGGGAAGAGGCTAATAATTCTTCAGAAAAATCTGTTAGTAAATATGCTTGGAAGGATCACAGTACTGCTAATCGTGTCGTAGCTATTATTTACTTTTGGTCTATTTATATTAACTCAGAATTATATGAAGAAGAATTTGAACATCAGTTAATATTATTATTAGAAAAACATGGTGAGTTTCTTTACGCTGATAGAAATTACAATTTTAGAAATAACCATGGTGTATATCAAGACAGAGCTTTAATTGAATTATCAACAATTTTCCCTCAAATTTCTAATAGTCAACTTTGGTATGAAAAAGCAGTAGAAAGACTATTGACCTACGTTAATAAATTTGTATCTGAAAAAGGAGTACATAGAGAAAATAGTTCATCTTATCATATATTAATGTTAAGGCTATTGCGAGAAATTGATAATTTTCTTTCATATCACGGTAAGCAGATATCAAAACTTCGCAATACTATCTTTAAAATGGAAGAATATTTAGCTTACATTGTGAAGCCAAATGGAATAGTTCCAATGACTGGTGATTCAGGCCCTGATTCTGTACGTTTTATACATATGTCCGAAATTAAAAATCCTAAAATGCTTTATGTCAGGTCCAAAGGAAAAAAAGGCGAAAAACCAGTAAAAGAAATTGTATATGAAGATGACGGTGTTGCAATTTTTAAAGATACCTTGAAAAAGAAGAAGGAACTATATATTTATTTTACGGCTTCATTTCATTCGCTAGCCCATAAACATGCAGATGATTTATCTTTTTTACTTACTATTGGTGATACAGATTTTTTTGTGGATTCAGGAAAATATAATTATCAAGAAAACGATGAGTATCGTAAATATTTCAGAAGTACATTAGCTCATAATAGTGTGACTGTTGATAGAAAAACCTATGAACTAAAATCCGCTCAATTAAGAAAATCTAAAGTTATTAAATATGGTATTAATCACGATTATAACTATGTTGTTGGAATACATGAATTATATCCAGGAGTCAAAATAGAAAGAACACTTATTTATCTTAAAAAAATGTCTTCTGTCCTTATTCATGATAAGTTACAATCTTCAAAAACACATACTTATAGTCAAATATTTAATATTGGTAAAGATGTTGAGGTAACTTCATTGACAAAAAAGAAAATATTATTAAAAAGCACTGCCGATGAAAAAGAAATTGAATTGCTACAGGTTAACCATGTTACGGAATATAAACACTATTTTGGTGAAGAGGCGCCAATAGCAGGATGGCAGTCTAGTAAATTTAATGAAAAGTATCCAATTAACCAATTACGTTTCTCTAATAAAAGCGATAATTTGGAATATAAAACAATAATTAATTTAGAGCCTAATTCTGATAGTGGGATTAAAAATTATGTATTAAAAACAGCAAATGGCAACAAGTATACAGTAATTTGTAAAAATGGTGAAAGTCATACTTTTAGTGTATAGAATAGACTCCTATCCTTTAGGTAAGAAACTAACTAAATTAATTATCATTTCATTCTACAGTTGTGTCTTATTATTGTTATATATTTATTCATGGGCAAGTAATATAAATGAAACTTAATAGAAATAAATTAAATAGTATGCAATAAAGGATAGATGATGTTGTGGATGAATGGAGACATTGATATGGACTTTTTAATAGTAGAGAAATGCAGTGAAAGCTGCTTGCCATTGACTGTAACGTCTGATTCTATGTATTTGATAGAAGGAGAGAAATCCCTAAGCAAGTGCTTGAAATAAGATTGTGCGTGTATGATACTCAAATAGAAGTGCCTATTGGGCATTTTTTTGATAGATATTCGCTTACTTCTGCACAAATATAAAGGATAAGTTAAAGGTAGAAAAATATAGTATTTTCGTTAATTATATCAGAAAAAAATTGCTTTTTTCTCTTAAAGTAGTTACTAGCTCAAACGTCAGCACTTTGACGATTGAAAACTTGTTGTGCTGCTGAATTAATCTGTCCGTAATACGTAACAACATTTATACGTATATAATGATGTTATTTTTTTATTTAGATATTTCTGTTTTTACGTTATTATCTAGAGGAGTAATTAAAAATAGCTGCGTTATATTGAATATAAGTATAGAGCTTTGAATAGAAAGGATGGTTTAATGAAAGGATATCTTTTTATATCAGAAAAAGAAGAAAATAATTTGAATTATGAAAGAAAAATACAAGAATCTTTTTCACGTTTTTTTGGAAAAGAAAATGTTAAAGTGAAAAAAAATCCAGGCTCTTCTAACAATCTATCATTATATAATTACACAAATGAACCAAATGAGATCAATTATTCACATTATGAACATCATTTTGGATTATCTGGAGACTTTTTGAAGGATGAAGATACTGTAATACATGATTTTTTATCAGCTTCTGATAAGGAAAAATATATATCTGAAATCGGCGGGATATTCACGATTTCATGGCTTCATGATAACACTTTTACGACTTGGTCTGATATTACAAGAATAGAGCCAATATATTATTGTGAAACACCGAAAAGGATAGTTGTTGGAACAAAAGCACTTCTTGTTCATTTAATTGCATATGGATTAGAAACTCCAAATTATGACGTCAGTTCGTTTGTTTCGTTTTTAAATAATGGATTTTTTTGTGATGATAATACTCCTTTTATGGGAGTTAAAGCTTTATATAGGAATAGTAAAATGATTATTTATGATAATCATATAAATATTAGTCCAATAGACGATTTTGATAATTATATTTATACCCAAGATCCTACAAATCAATTTTATGATGAAATATCAGAATTATTTCTAGATAGTTTTTCATATTTCAAAAAACATAATTCTACGTTTAAATTGGGTTTAACGGGCGGAAAAGATAGCCGTTTAGTCATTGCAGCTATGCATAAGTTGGGGGTGAATGTAGAAACAATAACGAATGGCTTTGAAGATACTCCTGATGTAATTATAGGAAAAAAAATAGCTAATCAACTAAATATTAAACATGAAGTTAAAATCCCGCCAGGAAGCGCATCATCAATAAATATTGATTTATATGATAGAGCAGTTAATACAATAAAGAATTGTGAAGGTATGTTATTTGCTTATGAGAATATTAGCGGACTTACACCAGAGTTCAATAATCAAAGAATTAGTATTGGTGGCCAAGGAGGAGGACTATATAAAGGTGGTTATGCTAAACTTGCAAACATTACATCTAGAGAGGAATTACTTGAGTTTTTCCTTTCCAGTTTTGCTAAGTATAATGATTTGATAAATGATGATGAATACAAAAAGTATACTCAGTTTTTCAATGATTTTATAGACAGACATCCAAAACACTTAACATATAGTGATATTTTAAATAGTTTTTATTTAACTTATAGAAGTGGCAGATGGTCAGCTAGCTCTAGATCAGGATACACAATGGGCTTTTATAGTTATCCTCCTCTATTTGAATCTAGATTGGCGAAAAAAGCGCAGTTGTTAAAAACTCATTATGGAAGTAATGAGCATTTAATATACAATATTCTATTAAGAATAAATTCTGATTTGGTTAATATCCCATTCGCGGAAGACAGATGGTCATTTGAGAAAGGTCATCCTTATAGCAAATATGATATAGAAAACTGGATAAAGAGAAAACCTTTATATGCAACTTCGATAAGAGGTGGATTTAATTGGAGAAAAAATATATTGACAAATTTAAATAAAGAGTTTTATGAAGTTATTTTTGCAGACGAAAATTCTCCAATTTTTGATATTGTCAATAAGAATAAGGTAAAAGAATTATTTAATAAAAAAGGAAAAAGATCTCTTGCAGTATATGATACTTTTTTATGGAGTTTATTTACAAGTAGTATTATGTTATCTGATAAGTGGTATTCAAGTGAAAAGAAAATATTAAAAACAAATATAAAAGTTCCTAAGAGTAGTGTTAAAGAGAAAAAAGGAGTTCTAAAAAAAATAAATTTAATACCTAATGAATATTTAAGGACTTCAAATGAAAAATTGCAGATAGAAAAAAAATCTAATATATCCAGTACCATCAGCTGGAAAGACTATGTTCCTTCCGATAGATTGTATTTTCAACTGTTTGATAACCCTTTTTCACAACCACCTTCTGAAAAATATGCTAATTTATATAAAATAGAGGGTTCAGTAGCAGAATTATTCTTTGAAGTTGAAAAACATTTACCTGATGATTTCTTACTAGAGCTATATTTTATTCAATATAATAATTCTGAAAGAGTTGAATCTAAAAAAGAAGAATTAAATATATTGAATCAAAAAAATATTTATAAGTATAAAGCAGTAATGCATCCAGAAGCAAATAGATTTAAAGTTGCTTTTAAGATAAGTGAAGGAAGAGCAAACGGGACTTTTGATATAAACCAAATGCGAATTCACTTTTATAGTTAATAAGCTTTAAAATGATTTATCCCTTTAAAACCATTATATTTAATTCTTGAAGTAATGTGATATAAGTAGACATACTGCTTAATTTTAATGCTAAATAAATCTCATAAAGATTTTATATGAACATAAAATTCCGTTGTTTATCTAATCCAAAAGTATTATAATAAAAACTATCATCCTAATTAACTAGGGTGGTAGTTTTTATTATAATACGATAATGAAAGGAGGCAGCAGATGGAAAAACAAATAAGTATTTTTCAATTCTTTTTATTAATTTTCACACTGTTTATATTGGTACAGATTGTTTCACCAATACCAACAAGCGCAGAACCGTTGTTAGAAGAAGGGAAAATTGTTGAAAATGAAAAATTACATAGTGGTGACAACGGAGTTTTCAAGGAAGAAATTAATTTGAAAGAAAGGAACGATACCGGGGAAAGGTTCCTTGAAAAGGAAGCAAAATCAGAAGAGGGTCTTGAGGCTGAGGAAGAGCCCCTTGAAGAAGAAACAGCAACAGAAGAGGATTCTGAAACTGAGGAAGAGCTCCTTGAAGAAGAAGTAGCAACAGAAGAGGGCTCCCAAACTGAGGAAGAGCTCCTTGAAGAAGAAACAGCAGCAGAAGAGGACTCCCAAACTGAGGAAGAGCTCCTTGAAGAGGAAACGGCAGCAGAAGAGGACTCCAAAACCGAAGAAGAGCTCCTTGAAGAAGAAATAGCAATAGAAGAGGACTCCAAAACCGAGGAAGAGCTCCTTGAAGAAGAAACAGCAACAGAAGAGGATTCTGAAACTGAGGAAGAGCTCCTTGAAGAAGAGAGAGCAGCAGAAGAGGGATCTGAAACTGAGGAAGAGCTACTTGAAGGAGGAATAGCAGTAGAAGAGGGCTCTGAAACCGAGGAAGAGCTCCTTGAAGAAGAAACAGCAACAGAAGAGGATTCTGAAATTGAGGAAGAGGCCTCCGAAAATGAAGAAGAAATTTCTCACCAAAATACTGATAAATCTTTAGAGCAGACTCAATTTAAAACAGTAACTCCTTTTTCGAATTCATCAACTGGTTATTTTGAAGTAAATGTTAATAATTTGACTGTCTATGACAATCGCGGTAACGGGCCACTTAAACCAATCGGGAACCTAAAAAAAGGAGAGGTTTATCCAATTTTTAGTGATTATGGGAACTGGTGGAGAGTTCAATTTGGAGATATTTATGGTTATGTAAAAAAATCCGATACGGTAAGTGGAAAGAAAACTGATATAAAGAATTGGAACGAATCATATGATAATACTGAACATAAATATACAGCAAATCAAAATGTGACAGTGTATGATAATACTTCTGGAAAATTAGTTCCTTTTGGTGAACTAAATAAAGAAACTGTATTTCCAATTGCTAGTGACTATGGTAGTTGGTGGCGAGTGGTTTATTTAGATCGAGTTGGCTATGTAAGGAAAGATGAAGGTAATGTTCAGTATGCAGACTTTCAGAACTATTTTAAAGCAGATAAAAATCTACCGATCTATGATAATCGAGGTAACGGGCCTTTAAAGCAAGTTGGAGAGATTGAGAAGGGGCAGGCTTATGAAAGAGTTAATGACTATGGCAGCTGGCACCGAATCCAATTTGGAGATATTTACGGTTATGTAGAAAAGTTTGGTACTTCTCCAGATAATGGACGATCTATAAACAACGAGAATAAAACCTATACAGATACAAAACATAAATATAAAGCAACTCAAGATGTAACTGTGTATGATAACTCGTCAGGGAGTTTAGAACCAATTGGTAAATTGTCTAAAGGAACTGTGTTTCCAATAGCTACAGATTATACTAATTGGTGGCGTATAGTTTTTGCCGATCGTGTTGGATATGTGCAAAAAAATGAAGGAAATCTTCAACATGCGAACTTTAATAATTATTTTAGAGCTGATCAAACTACAGCTATTTATGACAATCGTGGTTCTGGTCCGTTGAAAAAAGTCGGTGAAGTTATTGAAGGACAAGAGTATTCGATTGTTAGCGATTATGGTAGCTGGCATCGAATTCAATTTGGGGATATTCACGGTTATGTAAGAAAATTTGATACTTCTCCAAGCACTGGCCGTTCTATTCAAAACAAAAATAATTATACCAAAATATCAAGAGACATAAAATCACTTCGAAGAGTGACAATATATGATAATACGTCTGGAACTCTTGTGCCGTTTGGTAATTTAGAAAAGGGTTCAATTCTTCCAATAGCCAGTGATTACGGAAGTTGGTGGCGTGTTATTTTAGCCGATCGAATTGGTTATGTAAGAAAAGATGAAGTACAAGCGGAGTTTAAAAAAGGCGATGAATTTTTCCGAGTACATAGAAATAACCTACCAATCTATGATAATCGTGGTTCCGGTTCTTTGAAGAAAGTTGGTTCTTTGCAAAAAAATCAAGTATTTTCGATTGTAAGTGACTACGGAAATTGGTGGCGAGTACAGTTTGGAGATATCTATGGATATGTCAGAAAGTCTGATACCGGCTATGCAACAGGAACTGAAATAAATAATTTAAATAATTCTTATACAAATTCTGATAGAAAGTTAACTCCTAAAAAACAAGTAGATGTGTACGATAATTCATCAGGAAAATTAGTTTCTATGGGGAAAATAGATAAAGATATTAATTATGTAATAGCCTCAGACTATGGAAATTGGTGGCGGGTGCTTTATTTGGATCGAATTGGGTACGTACTGAAAGCTGATGTGAATATTACTGGTGGAGCTGTTAAGACTCCTTATAATGTAACATTATCAGAAGCTTTAAAAATGCAAATGAACGCATCTGCGCAAACAGATAGCCCTTATGCATATGTTTCCAAAGCGTACATTAGTAATAATAGAGTAACAGCAAGTGCCCTAAATGTCCGCAGTGGGCCGGCTGCTGGGAATAAAACAGTCGGTCAGCTTAGTAACGGTACTAAAGTTACTATTTTAGGAGAATACAATGGATGGTATCAAATCTCGTTTAACCATAGACAATGGGTAAACGCTAGTGAAAAAGATGTATTACATTACCTAGATCCAACTAATTTTGTTAATGATGCAAGACAGCAATTTCAGTTCTTAGATCTCTCTAAAATAAGTGATGCATCTATAACAGATTTAAACAATTACCTCTCTGGTAAAGGAACACTTTCTAGTCAGGGAAAAGCTTTTAGAGATGCAGGGAAGGCACATGGAATAAACGATGTTTATTTACTTTCACATGCTATTTTAGAAACCGGTAATGGCGGATCTACCCTAGCTAAGGGAGTAATGTATAATGGTGTAAAAGTTTATAATATGTATGGTGTGGGAGCATTTGATAATTGTGCGATAGAATGCGGAGCTAAAAGAGCCTATGAAGAAGGCTGGACAACACCATATAAAGCTATTGTAGGCGGTGCATCATTCATAGGTAATAGTTATGTAAAAGCGGGGCAAAATACTTTATATAAAATGCGCTGGAATCCAGAAGGTATGGAGAGACATGGCTATGCTACACATCAATATGCAACAGATATTGGATGGGCACAAAAACAAGTTTCTACAATGTACAATCTTTATCAAGCTTTAAAACTGGATAATTTACAATTAGATATACCTGAATATAAATCTTAAAAAAAGAGGTTCCAAGTTACAATTTTTGGAACCTCTTTTTTGTGTAATAGCACAACTATTAGATTTAAGTATTGCAGATGGATTGATTCACTAATGGTAGTCTTCTCTTAATAAAGAGAGTCAGAGCCACAGCGGAAATTGCATTTAATATCTGCTACAGCTATTTGAAAATATGAGATTATAAGCAATGTTAATTCTTCTATGAATAATATAATTTAAAAATTAAATTCAATTTCATCTGTATCATCATGAACTATATTTTCATCTTGGTCTCTTATGAATGACCTAACCTTATACGTGCCTGATTCTGTAGGTGAATAAGAAAAGTGGGCATCCTTTTTGTACGGGAATTTTTCTAAGACCTCACCGTCCTTAAATACATAGTATGCATAATTTATTTCGTTTCCTTCTGCTGTAGTAACAACATAAAAGCTAGAGTCATCTACTTTTTCAATCATGAGATTTGCAATTTGAGGTTCAATATTATCATTTCCAGTTTCAGATCGTGTCTCTGAATTTGTATCTGTTTTCTGCTCTGGCTCCGATTGTGATTCTGAAGTATTGGTGGAGCTACAACCAGCTGCTAGAACTAAAATGCTAACAAAAATTAAGATGAATAAGTTGTTTTTCATGAAAATCCTCCTATATATATAATATCGTATTATAACACAAGTAGATATTGATAATCTTCTTAATTTGGTAAGAAAGGTTGCAGAATTATCTAATTGTGCAATAGATTCGTATAGTATGGAAAATATTTGAATTTGCTGGATTTGAAGTGAAAGCAAACTTATAATATAATGGACCCAAGAATCTAGACACGAAAAAAGGAGATGTTAAGGTAGGTATATGAAACGAAAAAGATATACAGCCGAATTTAAATCACAAATCGTGTTAGA